>NZ_JACLZC010000014.1 GCF_016901735.1 Pseudoflavonifractor phocaeensis
GGGGAAGTGCAGAAGGGGGGTATCCCCCCTTCTGCCCCTTTTGGTCCAGGCCCTTTTCGGGAAAAGGGCCTGGCGCCGCCCGCGTAGGGCCGTTCCTATATGGAAAATCAAAAAACGATCCTGCGGCAATCTGCATTCTTCCCGCAGGATACTTTCATTTTGATAGGAGTCAACAGGCTTTTTCGACAAGCCGAGGAGCGTGGAAGGTTTTTCCTTCCACGCTCCTTTCTGTTTATCGCGGTTCCAGACGCCCTTCCGCACCGTCCGTTTTTCGGCGGACGAAACGGAGTTACAGCTCCAGGCCGTCGATCACGCTCTTGAGCGTGTGGGCCGACTGGGTCAGCGCCTGCCGCTCCTCCTCCGAGAGAGGCAGCTCCAGCGCCGTCTCGATCCCCTCCCGGCCCACCACCGCCGGAACGCTCATGCAAAGCCCCGAAAGGCCGTACTGGCCGTGCAGCAGATTGGACACCGGCAAAACCGCGTGCTCGTTCCGGACAATGGCCAGGGCAATGCTCCCCACCGCCATGGCTACGCCGTAATAGGTGGCGCCTTTGCGCTTAATGATCTCATAGGCGCTGTCCCGCACCTCCCGGTGGAGCCATTCGTCCGCCGCCTTGTGGTCGTAGTGGCCCCGCAGCTCGCAGAACTGGTCCAACGGCATCCCGGACACCGTGGCCCCGCTCCACACCGCCAGCTCGCTGTCCCCGTGCTCGCCGATGATCCACGCCTGAATGGAGCGGCTGTCCACGTCCAGATGCTCGCTGAGCATATACTTGAGCCGGGCGCTGTCCAGCACCGTGCCCGACCCCAGCACCCGATGGGCCGGATAACCAGACAGCTTCCAGGCCACATAGGTCAGCACATCCACCGGGTTGGACACCACCAGCAGCACCGCCTCTTGGTTGCGCTTGGCAATCTCCGGAATGATGCTCCGAAAAATGGCCACGTTCTTGTGGACCAGGTCCAGGCGGGTCTCCCCCGGCTTCTGCCCCGCTCCGGCGGTGATGATGATGAGGGCACAGTCGGCAATGTCGTCGTAATGCCCCGCCCGGATGGTCATGGGATGGGCAAAGGGCAGACCATGGGAGAGGTCCATGGCCTCTCCCTCCGCCCGGTCGGCGTTGGCGTCGATGAGCACCAGCTCGGAAAAGGCCTCGCTCTGCATCAGGGTGAAGGCGATGCTGGAGCCTACGAAGCCGCAGCCGATGATGGCCGCTTTTTGCATGTTTTTCACCGAAAAACCTCCTGTATCTGTGCGCTTCCCTGTTAGGATGCACGTGACATTCTGCTTTTTATACGCAGTTACCTATTGCTAATTTATTATATATCTTTTTACTAGGAATTGCAAGCACAAAAAAGCCGCCGCGCTCCTCAGAAGAACGCGGCGGCGCTGCTTAGTTCAGGAAATCCTTGAGCTTCTTGGAGCGGCTGGGATGGCGCAGCTTCCGCAGGGCCTTGGCCTCAATCTGGCGGATGCGCTCACGGGTGACGTTAAACTCCTTGCCCACTTCCTCCAGAGTACGGGTACGGCCGTCCTCAATGCCGAAGCGCAGCTTTAAGACCTTCTCCTCCCGGGGCGTCAGGGTGGACAGCACCTCCACCAGCTGCTCCTTGAGCAGGGTGAAGGAGGCGGCCTCGGAGGGCTCAGAGGCGTCCTCGTCGGGGATGAAGTCCCCCAGATGGCTGTCCTCCTCCTCGCCGATGGGGGTCTCCAGGCTCACCGGCTCCTGGGCGATTTTCAAAATCTCCCGCACCTTGTCCACCGGCATCCCCATTTCCTCGGCGATTTCCTCGGGGGTGGGATCGTGGCCCAGCTCCTGAAGCAGCTGACGGGACACCCGGATGACCTTGTTGATGGTCTCCACCATATGGACGGGGATGCGGATGGTGCGGGCCTGGTCGGCGATGGCGCGGGTGATGGCCTGCCGAATCCACCAGGTGGCATAGGTGGAGAACTTATAGCCCTTGGTGTAGTCGAACTTCTCCACGGCCTTGATGAGACCCAGGTTGCCCTCCTGGATCAGGTCCAGGAAGAGCATGCCGCGGCCCACATACCGCTTGGCGATGGACACCACCAGACGGAGGTTGGCCTCCGCCAGGCGCTGCTTGGCCGCCTTGCCCCGGCGAATGGCCCGCTTGATCTCCTTCATCTCCTCGTCGCTGAGGGTGACCTCCTCGCCGTTCTGCCGGGCCCGCTCAATCTCCGCCAGCTGCTCCTGGGCGGCGTCGCCAGCCCCCATGTCCTGGGCCAGCTGGACCTCCTCGTCGGGGGTCAGCAGATTTACCTTGCCGATCTCCTTGAGGTACATCCGCACCGGGTCGTCGATGTTAAAGGAGTCCACCAGCGTGTTGGGGTCCACGATCTCCTCTTCCGGGATCTCCTCCAGCTCCTCCGCCGGGGGTACGATGTCGTCGTTCAGGTCGGGCAGATAGTCCTCCCCCGCCGTGTCGATGCCCAGATTCTCCAGGGTATCGTAGATCTTGTCCATCTGGTCGCTCTCCAGGTCCATGCCCTCCAGCACGTCCATCAGCTCGCTGGCCGAGAGCTTGCCCTTCTTTTTGCCCCGCTCGATGAGCTCACTGAGCTTCTCCGCGCCGGGAACACCCTCCACGACCTTCATGATCTCCTGTCTGCCGGCCTCGATCTGCTCCTCGCTGGGCCGGATCGGCTTGGTTCCCTTGGCTCCCGCCATTTTCTTCTCACTCATGTGCTCATCCTCCGTAGGCTTTTTTTTCTCTGAACTTTTCCCGGGCGGCCAGCAGCGGGTCCTGCTCGGACCCCGCCTTCCGCTTGACCGCCTCGGTCTCAATGACCCCTATGTAATCACGCAGGGCCTGTTGGCTGTGGGCCAGATCCTCCGGTTCCTCCAGAATCTGGACCATGTGACTCATCTCTTCCGGCGTCAGCACCCCGGCCAGCGCCGCCAGTTGGGTGCTTCCGCCGCTCCGGAACCGCTGGTACAGTAGGCCGTACACCCGCCCCAGCAGCGGCGCGGAAAATTGCTCGGCCGTCAGTCCCATTCGTTCCGCTTCCCGGAAAAGGCCGGGCTCCAGCAGCATGAGCCGCAGGACGCCCTCCTCCGCCCGGGCGGAGCGGAAATTTTCATACCGTAAGCCCCGCTCCTTGGGCTGGAGCTGGAGCGTAGGGGTCAGATCCCGCCGCTCCTGCTGCTTTTTGGCCTTTTTGAACCGCCGGCTGTACGCCTGCTGGACCTCTCTGGCCATGGTGTCCGCCGACAGCCCGGTTTGCTGAGCCACCCGCACCCCATAGACCTCCCGTTCCACCGGACTGGGTAACGTGGAGAGCATCTCGGCCGCGCTGCGGAGATATTCCACCTTTTGCTGGTCGTCGCTCAGGTCATACTGGGCGGCGATCTGCCGCAATCGGTATTCAATGTGGTTTTCACTCTGGTTCAAAAGCCGCCCAAAGGCCTCCGGCCCATAGGTTTTGATGAACTCGTCCGGGTCCTTGGCCCCCGTGACGCGGAGCACCCGCACCTGGATGCCGGTCTGCTCCAAAATGGGGATGGCCCGCTGGGCCGCCTTCACCCCCGCGCCGTCGCCGTCGTAGGCAATGATGGCCTCCTTGGTGTAGCGGGACAGCAGCTGGGCGTGCTCCTGGGTCAGCGAGGTACCCAGAGAGGCTACCGCGCAGTCAAACCCCGCCTGGTGGAGGGAAATGGTGTCCATATACCCCTCGGTGAGGATAATACGGCCCTGCTTGGATTTGCGGGCAATATTCAGGGCGAACAAGTTGCGGCTTTTGTTATATACCGGCGTATCCGGCGAGTTGAGGTACTTGGGGGTGGAATCGTCCAGCACCCGGCCCCCAAAGCCGATCACTTCTCCCCGCAGGTCGATGATGGGAAAGATCACCCGGTTGCGGAACCGGTCATAGATCCGGCCCTTCTTGCTGTCCACCGCCAGGCCCGCGTCCAGCAGCTCCCGCTTGGAAAAGCCCTTGGCGCCCATGGCCTGGATCAGGTTGTCCCATCCATCGGGGGCCATTCCCAATCCGAACCGGGTGACGGTCCCCTTGGAGAGGCCGCGCCGGCCGAACAGGTATTCCGCCCCCGCCCCGCCGGAAGGGCTTTTCAGCGTCTCGTGGAAAAAACGGGCCGCTTCCTTGTTCAGCGCCAAAAGCCGCTCCCGCCTACGGCGATACCCCTCATTCTCCCCGGTTTCGGGCACCTCCATCCCTGCCCGCTGGGCCAGAAAACGGACCGCCTCCACAAAGGGAAGATTTTCGATCTCCATGATAAAAGAAATCACGCCGCCTCCCTTGCCGCAGCCAAAGCAGTGATAGATCTGCTTTTCCCGGGAAACCGAAAAGGAAGGGGTCTTTTCGTTGTGAAAGGGGCACAGGCCCCAGTCGTTGTTCCCCTTGCGGGTCAGCCGGACGTAAGAGGAAACCACCTCGGTGATCTCGCTCCGGGCCACCAGTTCGTCAATAAATTGCTCCGGTATGGCCATATGACGCCCCCTTTCTCCCCAAACGCTGTGCTATTTCACGCTCCAGGCCCGGGGAATGGCCAGAGCGGCGAATTGCTCCACGGCATATTTGTCCGTCATGCCGGCGATATAGTCGCACACTGCCCGCTCCACCCCCTCCGAAAGACGGATCTCCTGATACTCGGCGGGGAGCCGGTCCGGGTCCTTCCGGTAGTGCTCAAACAGGCGGCGGAGCATATCCTGTGCCTTCGCCTCCTCCCCTTTGGCCGCCGGATTGTAGTAAACCGTCTCGAACAAAAAGGAGCGCAGCGCCTGCATCGCGGCCCGGCAATCCTCCGACTGCCGCAGCTCCGTCCCCTCGCTGCTCTGGGATATGATATCCCCCACCAGCGTGTCGATGCGCTCCCCATGGGTGAAGCCCAGCACCTGGCAGGGCTCCAGTGGAATGTCCATGGGATAGAGAATGCCGCCGCGGATGGCATCGTCGATATCGTGGTTGATGTACGCGATCTGGTCGGCCAGATGGATGATCTGTCCTTCCAGGGTCTCCGCCCGGTCGGGGCCGGTGTGGCACAAAATGCCGCGCCGCACCTCCCAGGTAAGGTTCAAACCCGCTCCTTCCCGCTCCAGACGGTCCACCAGACGGAGCGACTGCTCATTGTGGGCAAAGCCCCCGGGCAAAATCTCGTTGAGCACCGCCTCCCCGGCGTGGCCGAAGGGCGTATGGCCCAGATCATGGCCCAGCGCCGCCGCCTCGGTCAGGTCCTCGTTGAGCCGCAGGCCACGGGCAATGGTCCTGGCCACCCGGGAGACCTCCAGGGTGTGGGTCATGCGGGTGCGGTAGTGGTCCCCCTCCGGGGAAAGAAATACCTGGGTCTTGTGCATGAGACGCCGGAAGGCCTTACAGTGGACGATCCGGTCCACATCCCGCTGAAAGCAGGTGCGCACCGGGTCCGGCTCCAACGGCCGGGCCCTTCCACGGCTTTTGGCGGAAAGGCAGGCCCGTTTGGACAGAATGCGGCGCTCCAGCGCCTCCCGCTCTTCCCGAATGGTCATGGTCTCACCTTCCCAGCCGCTTTTTCGCCAAAGCAAACGCTCCAATACTATATACGCTTTTCCCCTCGGAAATCCTTCTTTTTTTCAGAAAATTTTTTTCGCCCTTTTATCGCACCGGCACCGGCTGAAACCGCTGGCCGGATACCCGCGCCTGGGCGCTGCCGGCGGTGGCCTCGGCGATCCGGCGGCAGTAGTCCTCCACCGACGCCTCGGGAAGCAGCGCCCGGACGGTCACCTCCGCGCCGTATTCGTTCTCCCCCAGCACGCCGCCGGCCTTCTCGGTCTCCAGCTTCACCCGCTCAAAAAGCGCGTAAGAGCAGCACACCGACACCTCCACCCAGCGGCGCACCACCGACACCCCCGCCGCGTCCAAGGCATCCTTGGCCGAACGGGTATAAGCCCGCACCAGTCCGCCGGCCCCCAGCAGAATCCCACCGAAATACCGGGTCACCACACAGCAGAGGTCGGTGACGCCTTCCTTTTGAAAAACGCCCAGCATGGGCTGTCCCGCCGTGCCCTGGGGCTCTCCGTCGTCCGAATAGCGGACGATCCCCCCCTCCCGCAGGAGATAGCACCAGCAGTTGTGCCGGGCGTCGTGGTAGCGCTTTTTCATGTCCTCAATGCAGGAGCGGGCCTCTTCCTCGGTGCGCACCGGCCAGACATGGCCGATGAACCGGGAACGCTTCTCCACAAACTCCGTCTCCGACGGGGCGGTAGGGATATAATACTCCGTCATACCTGTCCCTCCCGGCGTTTCTGCCATTCTTCCCGGGTCATGGCGTAGCAGAGCGCCAGCCGGATGGCGTCGTGATAGGTGGGCACCTTCTGCATCCGTAAAAACCGGAAGGTAAACCCACTTTTGCGGATCACCCGCTTGGACTTCTGATTGCCGTCGTAGTGGTCGCACCAGATGACAGCCAGCTTCCGGTCCTCAAAGCCGTAGCGGAGGAGCTCCGCCACCGCCTCCGGAATGAGCCCCCGGCCCCAGTAGTCCGGGTGGAGGGAATAGCCGATCTCATCGTCCGGGTCGGGCAACTCCTTCCGGTGGCGGCCGGTGAACCCCGCCGAGCCGATCACCTTCCCGCTCTCCCTGTCCACCACGGCGAACACATCCGGCTCCGAAAACACCGTGCGGATGATCTCCCGGCTCTCTTCCTCGCTCCGGTGGGGCGTCCAGCCTGCCGCCGGACCCACCCGGGGATCTTTGGCGTAGTCGTATACGTCCTGTGCGTCCCCTTCGGTAAAGGGACGGAGGATCAAACGCTGGGTCTCCAGCTGCATGGCTGTCTTTCCTCCTTTGTGTTGGTAGGTAATGTAGGGGGACCCCTGCGGTCGCCCGCGGGCGGCCATAAAGGCCGCCCCTACGGTTTGGCTTTTCCCGCCCGGCCGAGATCACAAACAGGCCGCCCTATTTCTTATCTCTCTTTACTCTTCCCAGAACTCTTTTGGCGGCGTCCAGCCGTCCACGATATAATCCTTCATCCGGCCCAGCAGGATGGGGGGCAGCACCGCCGTGACCTCGATAGTCTCGCCGTACTCCACCCGCTCCACCTTGGCGTCCCGGTAGAGCACGTCCAGCTGTCCGCCCTGGTCGTAGGGCAGGTGGAGCACCACCCGGCAGCTGCCCGTATCCAGCCGCTGGCCGATCATCTCCAGCAGATGGTCCAGGCCCTCCCCCGTCTTGGCCGAAATGGACGCGATGTCCGCCCCGTGGGGCACGATGTCGCCGGTATACCGGTCGCATTTGTTAAAAACCTCGATGCGGGGGGTCTCGGCGGCCCCCAGCTCCTGGATGAGCCGGTCCACCACCTCCGCCTGCTCCCGCCACTCGGGGTTGGACACGTCGATCACATGGAGCAGCAGGTCCGCATAGGAGAGCTCCTCCAGGGTGGCCTTGAAGGCCTCCACCAGATGGTGGGGCAGCTTGCGGATAAATCCTACCGTGTCGCTGAGGAGCACCGTACAGGTGTCGGAGATCTCCAGCGTCCGGGTGGTGGTGTCCAGCGTATCGAAGAGCCGGTTATTGGCCGGAATTTCCGCCCCGGTCAGCTTGTTGAGCAGCGTCGATTTACCCGCGTTGGTGTAGCCCACGATGGCCACCACCGGCACCTCGTTCTTGATGCGCCGCTCCCGCTGCACCCCGCGCACCCGCCGGACTTCCTCCAGCTCCTCCTTGAGCTTGGAAATTTTCCGGCGGATGTGGCGGCGGTCGGTCTCCAGCTGGGTCTCGCCGGGGCCGCGGGTGCCGATGGCGCCCTCTTGCCGCTCCAGGTGGGTCCACATGCCCAGCAGCCGGGGCAGCAGATACTGATACTGGGCCAGCTCCACCTGGAGGCGGCCCTCCTTGGTGCGGGCCCGCTGGGCGAAGATGTCCAGAATGAGGGCCGAACGGTCCAGCACCTGCACCCCCAGCTCCTCGCTGAGCACCCGCTGCTGGGAGGGGGACAGGGCATTATCAAAAATCACCATGTCCGCCCCGCCGTTGGCCACCAGCTCCTTGACTTCCGCCACCTTGCCCTCGCCGATGAAGGTGCGGGGGTCAGGGGTGTCGCGGCTCTGGAGTACCGCGCCCACACAGCGTCCCCCCGCCGTCTCCAGCAGGTCCTCCAGCTCCTCCATGGTGGACTCGTCCGCGTTTTCCCGGGCGGTGAGGCAGTGGGCGCTCAGCCCCACCAGCACCGCCCGGTTGATTGCTTGCTTGTGTTCGGTCATACTTCCTCCGTTATACCCGCCGCAGGACCTCCACGATCTCACCAATGAACATCCGGTGGTAGTCCTTGCCGGGATAGTGCTTGGCGTCAATCTCCCCGCCGTCCAGGAAATGAGACGGGTCCAGATCCTGCCAGTACAGCTTGCGGCACACCAGCACCAGCCGGGCCTCCTCAAAATAAGGGGTCCCTTCCTCGCTGGCCACCACCGTAAAGCCGCATTCCTTGATCTTGTCCACGTCGCGGCCGCTCTTGGCGCCGCAGAACGCCAGGTCCTTCCGCCGGTCCTCGTCAAAAAAGGACAGGGTGAAGGTGTCCTGCTCCTCCACAAAGGGGAAGGTGTACCGCTGGGGGCGGATGACGCACATGGCCACGTTCTTGCCCCACAGTACGCCCAGGCCGCCCCAGGACGCCGTCATGGTGTTGCATTTCTCCTGATTGCCGGCGGTGATGAGCATCCACTGATCGCCGATGAGCGAAAATACATTCTCCGTCAGAGACTTCGGGTCCACCGTTTGGAACATTTTGCTACCTCCTTATTTTCCTGTCCCATTCTATGCCGCACAGCGCGGCAGGCATACAGAAAAACCCGTACCGAAACCGGTACGGGTTTTCACATTTGGAAACTTACTTCTTATCCAGACCGAACTTCTTGTTGAAGCGGCTGACACGTCCGCCAGTATCCACCATCTTCTGCTTGCCGGTGAAGAAGGGGTGACACTTGGAGCAAACTTCAACCTTGATGTCCCTCTTGGTAGACCCGGTTTCGATCACGTTACCACAGGCGCATCTAATGGTGGTCTGTTCGTACTTGGGATGGATGCCTTCCTTCATTTATGTTCACCTCTTTCTCCCAGGGGGATAAGTCGTCATAAACGCAACTAATATATTAGCATAAGCTCTTCCAAATTGCAACTATTTTTTCTCGCTTTTTGAGAAATTTTCTCTCACAGCTCCACCGCCTTGCCGGCCCGGAAAAACCACAGCGCCCGCCGGGTCACTTTCCTGCCTGTAACCTCCTCCATGGCCCGGCTGTAAACCTCCATCTGCGTCCGGTACGTCTCCGCCCGGTCCGCCGCCTGCGCCGCCGGCACCCGGTCGGTCTTGAAATCCACCAGCGTGATCCCATCCGCCGTCTCAAACCAGCAGTCCACCACGCCCTGAAGCAGTACCCGCTCCTCCGGGCCGGTGTTGGGCACGTAGTCCGCCGCCGGCACCAGCACGGAAAACTTGAACTCCCGGTGGAGCTCCGCCGCGCCGCATACCTCCCGGCCCAGGGGGCTTTGGAAAAAGGCCGCGATGGCCCCCGGGTCGGCCGCCGCCCCCTGCTCCGGCGTCAGATAGGCCTGCCGTACCAGGCGGTCGATCTCCCCCCGAATCGCCTCCGGCGTATCCGTCTTGTCAAAGTCCAGATACTCCATCACCGCATGGAGGGCGGTGCCCTTCTGCGCCGGGGTGAGGCCCAGCGCCTCCTGGGCAAACCGGGGCCGGCGGGGCTCCCTCTTCCGGGCCGCCATCGGGACCGCGTCCTCGGCCGTCTCCCGGTCCAGCTCCCGGCCCTTGTTGAGCTGGGTGGCCGTCAGCTTGGAGGGGGCCGCCACGTCTCCCAGGTGGGGATAAGTCCAGCGCAGCCGGGCCTCCAGCGCCGGGTCCGCCGCCCCTTCCGCCTGCGCCTCCTCTTTCGCCGGCAGGACCGGGCGGGCGTCAAAGGCCCCGCCGCTGAGCCACCGGATCTCCCAGGCCGGACCGGGCACCAGCGGCGGCGGCGGCGCGCTCCCCCCCGCCGCATCCCGCAGCGGGAAGGCCTCCTTCCGGGTCAGCACCGGCAGCAGCACCCATTGCCCCGGCGACTGGCAGGCCGAAAGCGCCTGGGGGTCCGCCGGCCAGAGGGCGTCGGGCAGCAGCTTTGCAATGTCCTTCCCGCCGCCGGTGAGGGCCACCGACAAAATGAGCTTTTCCCGCGCCCGGGTTACCGCCACATAGAGGAGCCGCAGCTCCTCGGCCATCATCTCCCGGTCCAGCTGCCGCTCCACCGCCCGGCGGGCCAGGGTGGGATACTCCACCCGACGCTCCACGTCCAGCCGCTTGGGGCCCACCCCCAGACCGGGATGGAAAAGCATGGGCTTTTTCATGTCCTCCCGGTTGAACTGCCGGGCCAGGCCGCACAGCAGCACCACCGGAAACTCCAGCCCCTTGGAGCGGTGGATGGACAAGATCCGCACGCCGCCCCCCGTCCGGCCGGCGGCCGGCGCCGAGATCCGTTTGCCGTCCTGCCGCAGCCGCTCCAAATAGCTCAAAAAGCCAAAGAGCCCCTTGTGCCCCGCCCCTTCAAACTGCCGGGCCAGCTCGGTGAGCAAAATGAGATTGCCCCGCCGCTCCTCGCCGTTGCTCATGGCCCCAAAGACGCCGGGCAGATTGGCCCGGTCGTAAAGATGCCACAGCAGTTCATAACAGCTCATGTCCCCCGCGCCAAAGCGCAGCTCGGCCAGCTCCGCCAGGAAGGAGGCGCAGTCCGCCTCCCCCCGTCCGGCGGCGGCGGTCAGGGCGTCATAGAAATCGCCGCCCCCGTTGCCCGCCCGGATGAGGGCCAGCCGGTCCGCCGAAAAGCCGTACACCGGGGAGCGGAGGGCCGCGATGAGGGGCACGTCCTGCCGGGGGTTGTCGATGACCTCCAGCAGCGCCAGCGCCACCCCGATCTCCACCGCCGCGAAAAAGTCGCCGCCGCCTTCCGCCTCCCAGGGGATGCCCCGCTCCCCCAGCGCCCGGGCATAGTGGTGGAGCACCGCACCCGGCGAACGGAGCAGGATCACAATGTCCCCCGTCCGCACCGGCCGCAGCCCTCCCTCCCCGTCGGAAACGGGGAAGCCGTCCTTCAGCAGCTTTTGGATGCGCCACGCCGCAAACCGGGCCTCCGACAGATCCCGGGGCGTTTTGGCCGCCTGCTCCTCCTCCGGGCGTACCTCCTGCCCCTCGTCAGGACCGGACAGGTCCAGCGCGTCCAGCTCCACCGCGTAGCGGGGGTCCTCCGCCGCCGGATAGGACGCCCCCGGGTAGAGGGCCTGGTCGTCGGTGTAGTCCAGCTCCCCCAGCTCCTCCGACATCAGGCCGCGGAACAGGAAGTTGGCCCCCTCCAGCACCTGGGCCCGGGAGCGGAAGTTCTTCGACAGGGTCAGACGCCGGTCCTCGCCCTCCGCCGCCTCCGCCGCCGGGCGGAAGGTGCGGTACTTTTCCAGAAAAATCGTGGGGTCCGCCTGGCGGAAGCGGTAGATGGACTGCTTTACGTCGCCCACCAGAAAGAGGTTCTTCCCTTCCCGCGAAATGGCGGTGAAAATGGCGTTCTGCACCTGGTTGGTGTCCTGGTACTCGTCCACCATGATCTCGTCATAGCGTTCCCCCACCATGGCCGCCAGCTCGGTGGGGCCGTCCTGTCCCACCAGCAGCCGCACCGCCAGATGCTCCAGGTCGGAGAAGTCCAGCACTCCCCGCCGCCGCTTTTCGGCGGTATACGCCGCCTCAAAATCGGCCTCCAGGGCAAAGAGGGCCCGCACCGCCGGGCCTACCGCCCGCATATCCTCCAAAAGGTCGGCGCTGCTGTCCAAAAACCGCTCCTCCAATTTCTCCATCCGCTTTTTGCAGCGGCTGCGCAGGTCCTTCACCTGCTCCGCCTCCGGAAGGCCCGCCGGCACCCGCTTGCGCCCCGGCGTCAGGAAGGGAATGGGCAGCGCCGCCCTGGCCGCATCCCACCCCTGGGCGCAGGCCGACCGGAAGGCCCGCAGACCCTCCAGCGTGGCCGACAGGGTGGGCAGATAGTTGGCCGAAAAGGTGTCGTCACAGCCGCACAGCTCCAGCGCCTTGGCCATCTGTCCCATCCAGTAGCCCGCCTGCCGGGCCGCGTCGGCCAGCAGCAGCCGGCCCCACACCGTCTCCCCCGCCTCCTTCACGCCGGGCATGGAAAAGGCCTGGGCCTGCTGCTCCAGCCAGGCGGACGGGTCGGGGTGGCTCTGCACCCGCCGGCGGATGTCCAGCACGATCTGCACCAGGCGGCTGTCGTCCCGCCCCGCCGACATGGTATCCACCAGCTGGGTGAAGTCGTCGCCCTCCCCGATGGTCTCATACCGGCGGTCCAGCACCTCGTCCAGCACGTCCAGCATGATGAGGTCCGCCTCGTTCTCGTCCAGCAGCCGGAAATCCGGCTCAATGTCCAGCAGATGCCCCTGCTCCCGCAGCAACTGCGCGCAGAAGGCGTGGATGGTGGAGATCTGGGCCTTGTAGATCAGGGTGGCCTGCCGCCGCAGCCGCCGGTCCTCCGGATGGAGGGCCATGCGCTGCCCCAGCTCCTCCACCACCCGGGCCCGCAGCTCCGCCGCCGCCGCCTTGGTGTAGGTGATGACCAGGAACCGGTCCACGTCCAGCCCTTCCCGCTCCACCCGGTCCAAAAGCCGCTCCACCAGTACCCGGGTCTTGCCGGAGCCCGCCGCCGCCGACACCAGCAGCCCGCCGCCCCGGTTGTCCACCACCAGCTGCTGCTGGCTCGTCAATGGAAATGGCATGGTTTTTACTCCTCCTTCTTCCGGTCCAGACCCTGCCAGAACGCCTCGCCCCGCACCGTGGGCAGATAGCGGCGGCGGTCAGTCCCCCGCCCCTCCTCAAACTGACAGGCGGCGGCATAGCGGCAGTAGAGACAGGCGTTCTTCTCCGCCCCCCGCCAGTACGGGTCGGCGTTGATGTTGCCCGCCGCCAGCTCCTGGCCGATGCTGTGCAGAATGCCGGCAATGTGCTTTTCCAGCCTGCCGAACCGCTCGGCGCTCACCAGGGCGTCGCCGCTGATGGTCCCCGTTTTGGACGACACCCGCACCGGCAAAAAGCGGATGCCCTCCGGCCCCGGGTGCTCCATGGCCGTGAGGACCTCCGGCTCGTCCAGAATGAGACCGCTGCGCTTGAGGGCCTGGTCCATGGCCCGGCGGCGCTCCCGCTCCCCCATGGCGCGGCTCCCCGCCACCACCGCGTCCCGGGCCGGAAAATATAGCACACCCGCCGGTACGATGGTCTCCGCCCCAAAGCGCTCCTTTCCCGCCTCCTTGAGGGTAAAGAGGTAGAGCAGCATCTGAAGCCCCAGGCCGTTCCATACGTCGGTCAGATCAAAGGATTTGCGGCCCGTCTTATAGTCCACCACCCGGAGATAGAGCCGGCCCTTGTCCGCCCAGCCGTCCACCCGGTCCACAAAGCCGGACACGCTCACCGTGACCCCGTCCACCTCCAGCTCCACCGGAGGCAGGTCCTTCCCCCGGCCAAAGCCCAGCTCAAAGGCCACCGGCTGGAAGTCCGACCGGTTCAGCTCCTCCACCGCGTTCTCCACCACCGCGTACACCGCCCTTAAAAGCCGCCGGAACAGATACCGGAACCGGGCGCTCTCCCCCTCCAGGCCCCCCAGCTCCTCTTTGACGTAGCGCTCCACCGCCTGGCGGGTCAGCTCCCGCAGGGCGGTCAGGTCCTCCCCCTGGGCGGGCACCGGCCGGGCGCCCTTTTCGGTGAGCGCGCCCAGCACATGCTCCAGCACATAGTGGACAAAGGTGCCGTACTCGGGGGCGTGGAAGCCCGCGCTCTCCCGGGGCCTCGCCCGGAGTCCGTACTCCATGAAATAGGAAAAATGACAGGAGCGGTATTTGTCCATCCGGGAGGCCGACATGGGTACCCGGCGGCCGTACAGCGCCGCCACCGCCGCCCGGGAGAGCTTCCCCCGCTCCAGCCTGGAGGCCCGCTCCATACGCTCCACCAGCGCCGCCCAGTCCGGCAGCGCCGCCAGCGCCCTGGCCGCCGCCGGATACTGCCCCGCCTGCTCCAGCGCCGGGCGGGGGGCGCTCAGCCGGAAGGCCCCGTCCAGGCTGTCCTCCCGCACCACCGGTAAGGTGGGGAAGAGGCTCCGCAGCCGCCCCACCAGAAAGGCCGGGCGGCGCTCCCCGCCGTCGGGCCCCGCCGCCGGCCAGCTCACCGTACACCGCTCCCGGGGCAGGGACAGGGTCTCATATACGGTGGTCATCTCGCGGCCCAGCTTGTCCCCCAGACCGGGGGCCACCTCCAGGCCAAAGGAGGCCAGCAGGCTGCGGTCGTCGTCGGTGAGCAGCCCCGGAGAGGGGGACGCCTGGGGAATGTGGTCGTCGTCCGCCCCCAGCAAAAAGAGCGCCTTGCAGTGCTGATGGGCCATGCGGGGCATCTCCCCCGCGTTCACCCGGTCCAGCGACACCGGAATGGAGCCCACGTCATACTGGGAGAGGACCAGCGTAAAGAGCCGGGCAAACTCCTCCCCCTCCATGGGCGCATCCCCCAGGGTCTGGGCGCACTGCTCCAGGGCCGTACACAGGATGTCCCAAAGCTGCCGGTATTCCTCCGCCAGCCCCTCCTGGCCCCGGGCCCGCAGGGCCTCCTCCCGCTCCTCCAGACGGCGGGGCAGGCCGATTTCCTCCAAAAACCGGTAGAGCGCCATGGCCCGGCCTTTTCCTGTCTCCTCCTCCGGATGGCGCAGGCCCTCCAGCGGCGTGGTCACCTTTACCCGCAGCCCGTTGAGCCGCTCCACCAGCGCCTTGTTTTCCTCGCTCCAGGGCAGGCCGTAGCCCTCGGGGTGCATGGTCCACCCCTTCTTCCCCGTCCACTGACTCCCCCGGATCTTCCACTTGAGGACATAGTTTTCCAACAGATCCCGCTCTTCGTCGCTCAGGTCGGTGAGCCCGGTTTTCAAATAGCGAAAGACGTCCTCATACCGGTACTCTCCCGCCACCGTGTCCAGCGCCGCCGTGATGAGGGCCAGCACCGGCTTTTGCAGCACGTCGCTCATCCGCCCCAAAAACACCGGCACCCCGTAGCGGCGGAACACCGTCTCCACCAGAGGGCCGTAGGTCTCCATGGTGCGGCTGGTCACCGTGATGTCCCGGAACCGGAAGCCCTCCTCCCGGACCAGACGTAAAATCTCCGACGCCGTCCACTCCACCTCGCTGTACGGACTGGCCGCCTGGAAGAGGCACAGCCCCGCCCAGTCCTGGGACGCGCCGCCCCGGCCGCTGAACAGAGACTGCTCCACCCGGTCCAGCGCCGCCGTCCGGCCCCCGGCTCTCCCGGTCCACGGGGTGACCTTGACCGGCACCCGGCGGTCCGACGCCAGGCGCAGCAGCTGCCGGGCGGTGCGTCGCGCCGTGTCAAAATGCTCCTCCCCCCGCTCCAGGCTGTCGCAGGTCAAAGCCGCCGTCACCGAATGGGCCTGGCCCAGCAGCACCGACAGAACCTCCCGCTCCTGGGGCGTAAAGTCGGTAAAACAATCCAGATAAATGTCCTTCCCCGCCGCCCACTTGTGCTCCCGCAGCGCCTGGGCCAGACGGGTCAGCTTGTCTCTGGGGTCCGCGCCCTGCCGGGCGGTCAGCGCCTGGTAAGCGCCGTACAAAAGAGAGATGTCCCGCAGCTTGTCCCCCTCGCCGCCGCCGGTCTCCGTGCCCGCGTCCCACAGCTGCTCCGGGGTGATGCGGCAGCTCTTCAGCTCGTCCACCGTGGAGATGAGCCCCGTGAGAAAGGACGGCTTGCGGGACGGACGGCGGTAGACCGTCAGCTGGTCCGACACCCCCTTCAGCGCCCGGTACATGAGCAGCACCCGTCCGCCGGCATCCAGCGTGGCCGCCGCGCCGCCGCCGCAGGACGAAAAGACCCGGCTGGCCAGGCGGCTGAAGGACAGCACCTCCGCCCACCGGCACACCCGGTTCCCGCCCCGCTCGCACAGCTGCCGCTCCGCATTGTGAGAATGCTGCTCCGGAACAATGAGGATCTGCGGACGCTCCGGCGTGCCGGCAATCCGCCGGAACACCTCCTCCGTCTTCCCGGTCCCCGACCGGCCCAGCAACAGCTCCAGCATGACGCCTCCTCCTTTCCCTCTTATCCGATCCCCTGAAATTCAAAGGCCAGCAGGATCTGCTGATTCACCAGCTTCTTGCCCAAAAGCTCCCGGAATTGGGCGCTCTTCTGCCTGCCCTGCCCCTTCAAAGCCTCCAGACGGTCGGAAAGCTCCTTCTGCTGGTCCAAAATGGAAAAATAGGCGTTTTCAAACTGGGCCAGGCGGGCAATGGCCACCTCCTGACTGGCTCCGTCCAGCGTCCAGCCCCGCGCTGTCTCTCGGGTATATCGCTCCATCTCTTCTTCCTCCCGGATTTGATGATCGTTTTTCATTTTACCATATCAACGGTCCGAAAAAAAGCCCCGGAACGACCAGGCGTTCCGGGGCGCAGCATCCCTTCGGATGGGATTATTGGGGATTGATGGTATAGTTGGGGGCTTCCTTGGTGATATAGATATCGTGGGGATGGGACTCCTTCAGGCCGGCGGCGGTGATCTGCATGAACTGAGACTTGCTCTGGAGCTCGGCGATGGTGGCGCAGCCGCAGTAGCCCATACCGGCACGCAGGCCGCCCATGAGCTGGTAAATGGTCTCGCCGGTCAGTCCCTTGTAGGGCACGCGGCCTTCCACGCCCTCGGGCACCAGCTTCTTGTTGTTCTGCTGGAAGTAACGGTCCTTGGAGCCGCAGGCCATGGCGCCCAGAGAGCCCATGCCCCGGTAGACCTTGAACTGACGGCCCTGATAGACCTCGGTGTCGCCGGGGGACTCCTCACAGCCGGCCAGCAGGGAGCCCAGCATCACCACGTTGGCGCCGGCGGCAATGGCCTTGGCGATGTCGCCCGAATACTTCACGCCGCCGTCGGCGATGATGGGCACGCCGTACTCCGCCGCCACACAGGCCGCGTCATAGACGGCGGTAATCTGAGGCACGCCGATACCGGCCACCACGCGGGTGGTACAGATGGAGCCGGGGCCGATACCGATTTTCACGCAGTCCGCGCCCGCCTCGATGAGGGCCCGGGTGCCTTCCGCGGTGGCCACGTTGCCGGCGATGAGCTGCACGTCCGGATAGAGGGCCTTGATGCGGCGCACGCACTCCAGGATGTTGTGGGAATGGCCGTGGGCGGAGTCCAGACACAGCACGTCCACCCCGGCGTCCACCAGCGCACCCACCCGGTCCAGCACGTCGGAGGTGACGCCGATGGCGGCGCCCACCAGCAGCCGGCCCTTCTCGTCGCGGGCGGAGTTGGGATACACGGTGGCCTTTTCGATGTCCTTAATGGTGATGAGGCCCTTCAGACGGAACTCGCTGTCCACGATGGGCAGCTTTTCGATCTTGTGCCGGCGGAGGATCTCCTTGGCCTCGTCCAGGGTGACGCCCTCCAGCGCGGTGACCAGATTCTCCTTGGTCATGACGTTGTCCACCAGCTGGGTCATATCGGTCTCAAACTTCATGTCCCGGTTGGTGATGATGCCGATGAGCTTGCCGTCCTTACAGATGGGCACGCCGGAGATGCGATACTTGGCCATCAGCTCGTCGGCCTCGGCCAGAGTGTGGCCGGGGGCCAGCCAGAAGGGATTGGTGATAACGCCGTTCTCACTGCGCTTGACCATGTCCACCTGCTCGGCCTGCTGGCCGATGGACATATTCTTATGGATGATGCCGATGCCGCCTTCCCGGGCGATGGCGATGGCCATACGGTACTCGGTAACAGTATCCATGGCGGCGCTCATCAGGGGGATATTCAGGCGGATCTTCTTGGTAAGCTGGGTGGTCAGATTGATGTCCGCGGGCAGTACGTCGCTCTCCGCCGGGATGAGGAGGACGTCATCAAAGGTGAGACCCTGCTTTGTGAACTTGTGGCTGGCATCGGTATTGACCATAAGTGCATCTCCTATCTTTCCCGCCGCCTCCGGAGGCAGCCGGAATAAATTTTTTCTATTGTATGCTCTGTTCCCTCATTTGTCAAGGGGGCGGCAGACTCCCTTAAAAGAGCTTCTCCCAGGGACGCTCCGGCAGGCCCTCGGGCAGGTCGGACAGGCTCAGCGAGGCGTCGAACCGGTTGTGCCCCTCCTGATCCGCGCCGCGGGCGTACCACACCCCGCCCTCGCTGGGCGCAATGTACAGATCCAGGGTCTCCCCCGCCTGGCACTCGGCCAGGAAATCCACCTGGAAGGAGGAGACAAACTTACCCTGACCCAGCTGCTCCAGACCGATGGCGTCGCAGGCAAAGTCGGCGTACCGGGTGTTGTTGACATGGTGGTTCATATCGGTATCGCTGTACCGCATCTTCCGGGGGCCGGCCAGCTCCATCTCCTTGGGCAGGCGCACCCGGGGCAGGGGGCGCTGCTGCCGCTCGGCCTCGGTGGCCACGCTGGCCGCCGCGGCAAACTCCGGGAAGGAGGACAGGCGCAGCAGCTTGTGCTCCACGATGTCGGCCAGCACCCAGGTGGACACCGCCTCGCCCACCTGCACCCCGTCGATATACAGCGCGAAGTCGCGGTGCATGGACGCGCCCTTGCCGAAGCGATACCAGGTGGTGATGGTCACTTCCTCCCCGCCCAGCAGGGGGCGGTCCAGACGGTACCAGATGCGGGCCAGCATCCAGAAGGCGTGGTGCCGCTCGATCATCTCCTCCCGGCTCACGTTGAGGGTGAGGGAGGAGCGGGTGGCCGCCTCCTGCAAAAAGCCCAACAGCGCCGAGGGACGGCACTGCTGGAACAGGTCGATGCTTCTGGAGTCTACGAGATAAGTATAGCTGAAATCATTGCTCATGACGGAGACCTTCCTCTCGCCGGATCTCAGCCCTTGGGCTTGATCCGGATGGTATTTTTGCAGCAGATGTCTGCGATATCGCTTTGGGTGGCCGCCGGGATGCGCATGGCGCCCCCGCAGTCGGCACAGATGAGGTCAATGGAGCTGTAATTCACCTGCAATTTCCAGCGCTTGGAGCCGCAGGCACAGGAGACGCCGCCCCGCTGGGCAATGTCCCGCAGTTCGCCCAATACCTCCTGCATGACCACCGGGTCGAGGAACTGGCCCGCTTCTCCCTGCTCCTCCAGCTTGTCCACCGCCTCTTCCAGACGGCGTACCGCAGGAAACACCGCGTCCTCGTCGCCCACATAGCAGCAGTCCAGCCCCGTTGTCTTGCAGGAAAAGGCCAGCGCGCGCCGGTGGAAAAAATCGTTGCTGGCACAGCTCACCGTGTGGCTGTGACCGCAGGCCACGCAGGGCACCTCCAGGCGCATATGGTCCCCCAGCATCTCCACCCGCAGGGCGGATTGGCCGCAGGGGCAGGGCAGCACGCTGGGCGCGGCGGCCAGCTGAAAAATGGTCCGCTCCACGATGACGCTCTGCCGGCAGGATGGGCAGATATAGGCTATGGTCCGTTTCTTTTCCGCCATATTGACCTCCAAAGCACAGAGAGCCTGGCAAAAATCCTTCCAACCGGCCCCCTGAGTTCTGACTCCATTATACCCCATGCTTCCATCCTTGACCAGTCATGCCGCCGACAAAATCCAGGGGCATATTTCCCGCTCTTTTTGTTCAAACTAGGGGTGTTACCCTTCCGTTGCGAGGTGAACCACCCGTTATGAACTGTAAAAAACGCGGACGGCAGACCGTGGCCCTGGCCTGTCCTCCGGTCCTTACCGGCTGGGCCAGCGTGGCAGGCAAAAAAGAGGCCCAGGGTCCGCTGGCCGATACCTTCACCCAGACCAGTCCCGACGATACCTTCGGTCAGTCCAGCTGGGAAAAGGCCGAGTCGGAAATGCAGCGTCTGGCCCTCTCCGCCGCCCTGGACCGGGCGGGCGTCGCCGCCTCCCGCCTGGACTTCGTACTGGCCGGCGACCTTTTGAACCAGTGCATCGGCACTGGCTTTGCCATGCGCAGCGTGGGCGCGCCCTTCTATGGCCTGTACGGCGCCTGCTCCACCATGGCCGAGTCCCTCTCCCTGGCCGCCCTCCTGCTAGACGGCGGCTTCGGAACTCTTGCTGCCGCCCTGACCTCCTCCCACTTCTGCTCCGCCGAGCGGCAGTACCGCACCCCCCTGGAGTACGGCGGACAGCGGACCCCCACCGCCCAGTGGACCGTCACCGGCTCCGGGGCCGTGGTCCTCTCCGCCCAGGGCGGCGGGCCCCGGGTCACCCACGTCACCACCGGGCGCATCGTGGACAAGGGCATCAAGGACCCGGCCAACATGGGCGCCGCCATGGCACCCGCCGCCTACGACACCATCCGGGCCCACCTCACCGACACCGGCCATAAGCCCTCCGACTACGACCTGATCGTCACCGGCGACCTGGGCAAGCTGGGCCGCGAGATTGTGTGGGACTTCTTCCACCGGGACGGCGTGGACCTCAACCACCTGGTGGACTGCGGGATGCTCATTTACGACCTGGAATCCCAGGACGTCCACTGCGGCGGCTCGGGCTGCGGCTGCTCGGCGGCGGTGCTCTGCGGCCACCTGCTGGACGGGCTCAACGCCGGACGGTGGAACAACATCCTCTTCTGCGGCACCGGCGCCCTCCTCTCCCCCACCTCCACCATGCAGGGAGAGAGCATCCCCTCCATCTGCCACGCCGTGTCCCTCGCATCCCCCAAGGGCGAAGGAGGTTTTTGATATGGATATTCTGTGGGAGTACGTCCGGGCCTTTCTCTGCGGCGGCGCACTGTGCCTCATCGGCCAGATCCTCATCGACAAAACCGGCCTCACCCCCGCCCGCATCCTGGTGACCTATGTGGTGGCTGGGGTGGTGCTGGGCGGCGTTGGGCTTTATGAACCGCTGGCCGACTGGGGCGGGGCCGGGGCGACGGTACCCCTCACCGGCTTCGGTTACCTGCTGGCCAAGGGCGTCAAACAGGCCGTGGAGGAACAGGGCTTGCTGGGGGTCCTCACCGGAGGCGTCACCGCCGCCGCCGCCGGCATCACCGCCGCCATCTTTTTCGGCTTGCTGGTGTCCCTCCTCTTCCGGCCCAAGTCCAAAGCCTGACCCTTGTCTTTCCGCCTCCCTTCCGATACAATGAGGGAAAGGAGGTGGCTACCTATGACCCCCGTGCTGCAACACCGCTGGAAACTGGAGGGCCGTACCCTGGTCTATTACGGCCTCCCCCAGCCGCCCCGGCTCTTCCGGCGGCATATTTCTCTCTCCCCCTCCGCCGCCCGGACGGTGGCCATGCTGGACGGCCTGCGCCCCCTGGAGGATTACCCCCATCCGTCCGCCCTGCGGCGGCTCATCCGCCTGGGCGCGGTGGTGGACGTCAAGGACAAAAAGACCTCCCCCGCCTCCCTGGACGAGGCCCGGTTCTGCCGCCGGTGCGCCGCCAACGACTATACCATCCCCGGGCTGGAATTTGACGAACACGGCCTGTGCCCCATCTGCAACACCGAAAAACGGTTCCGCAAATGCAAAAACGTCCTGCCCGTGCTGGACCGCATCCCAAACTCTCCGGGCAAACGATACGACGCCGCCGTCTTTTATACCGGCGGCAAGGACTCCTCCTACCTCCTGTGGCATTTGGCCAAAGTGCAGAAGCTGCGCCTGCTGGCCCTCACCTGGGAGACCCCTTTCATGTCCCCCTGGGCCAGAGAGAGCATCCAAAACGCAAAGGTCCATCTCCCCGAGGTGGACTTTCTGGTCGAACGCGCCCCCGAGGAAGCCTTGAAAACCATCTATCGGGAGGTCTACCGGCGGCAGAAAAACGTGTGCATCTGCCCCTCGGTGGCCTATGTGCTCTTTTTTCAGCGGCTGGTGGACTGGGAGGTCCCCTTCCTCATCCTGGGCAACGAGCCCGCCCAGTGCCGCAACCTCATCTACAACGGCATGGCGCCCCCCATCGCCTTCCGCCCCTCTGTCCAGCGCCTGGCCCGGTGGGGGGTCAACCTGGGGCGGCTCCTCACCCTCCGACGCCCTTTCAGAGCCGGACAGATGGAGCTTTTTTTCACCGTCCGCCAGCTGGCCTTCGGCCCGGCGGGCATCGTCAAGGCCATCGGGTGGCGCAACGAGCTGGTGGAAAACACCGCCGCCTCCCTTGCCATGGCCCCCGACTTTCTCGCCCCCTTTCAGGCCGCCGTGCGGCAGGCCGGACGCTCCGGAAAGCTGCCCGCTCTGGTCCATGTGGATCTGGATGACGCCGCCGGGGGGCTCTATGACTGGGCCGGCGTGAAAACCCTGCTGGCTAAGGAAATCGGCTGGGTGGACGCTCCCGCCAAAGACAAGGGCTTACACACCAGCTGCGCCATTGAAACCTGCAAGGAGTGGTCCCAGTTCTCCCGCTTCCGGGACATGGAAACCGCCATCCTCCCCTTCTCCGCCGTGGAACTGGCCCTGGCCTCCGGCTCCGGCTCGGTGGACCGGGAGACCGCCCTTTCCGAGCTGAAACAGCACTCCGGCTTTACCCGGGAGCCCCCCGCCCAGTGGGAGGTCATGCTGGAGGTCCTCCGGTAAAGCCCCTGAAAACTTGACACTTCTCCCCTTTTCTATTACAATATATGGGTATAAATTGGTGAAAAACGCCGGTTTTCGGTCCGTTTTCGCGGGCCGTACCCGAAAGAGGAAAGGAGCTTCGTTATGAAAATCCGCACGGATTTTGTCACCAACTCCAGCAGCTACAGCTCGGTCTGCATTACCATCGAGAGCAAGGAGCTGGCCCAGCTGCTCAAAAAGTACGAAATTCAGCACGACGTGCCGGAACTTTCTGTCCGCGGCAGCAAAACCTCTGTTTTCAACGATGAGTTTGCACTTGAATGGGGGAATGTCCCCACTTCGGTCAACCAGGTGCTGGACGCGCTGATGACTTCTTTGCGCGCCTACCGCTGCGCCCGGTACGATGCGTTCTGTGAGGAGGTCAGCACCCGTAAGAAGGAACTGACCGACTCGCTCCAGTCTGTACGGTGGGCATTTGAGGATGACAGCAGCGGAGACTTTGAAGTGGCCGCTGAGGATCGGGAAAAGCGCTTCACCTGGAGCCGGGCAGCTCTGGAAAAGCTCCAGGGCATTGAGGACCTCTTCACTCCTATTGAAAACCGCCAGATCGAGGGGCATATCTTCGTGCTGACGGGTACCTTCTCCCACTGCGGCGGGAAACGCTATCTGATCGATTCCTGTATTCGGAAGGCGGGGGGACGGTGTACCAGCGCTGTCAGCGGCAAAACCGACTATGTGGTGATAGGCGATGTGGGCGGCTACGCCGACAAGGTCCTGGCGCAGTTCAAGGAGCGGAAGGAACAGGGACAGAAGATCCAGCTCATTCGGGAGGCGGACCTCTTCCGCGCCCTGGGCGAGGACTGAGCGGAAAGGCGGAAAGGACATAGTTTGAGCAGACATACCATTGCAGACCGTACGTATCATTTTCTTACGGTATTTGACGACGAGACCGGCGCGTATCTCCGCACCGGCGTCATCGAAAACGGCAGGGACACCGGAGTGGACCCCTTTATGGCCTCCTTTCCCCACCTCATCGACGTGGGCGTCATGGGCCACTGCGCCCACGGCCGGTCCGGCCTATG
Organism: Pseudoflavonifractor phocaeensis; assembly: GCF_016901735.1. Lineage (GTDB taxonomy): Bacteria > Bacillota > Clostridia > Oscillospirales > Oscillospiraceae > Pseudoflavonifractor_A. Next base: position 23,595 of record NZ_JACLZC010000014.1, read on the forward strand.
CGCCAAGGCCGGCATCGGCTGCTATCAGAGCGGACGGGACATCAGCGCCCCCAATATGACCCTGGACGACTTTTACTGGATCGTCCGGCAGTGCCGGGGCCGGGTGAACCAGTTCGCCCTGGGCGGCCGGGGCGATCCGGATCTGCACGAGCACTTCGGCGACCTGCTGCGCCTGTGCCGGGAAAACGACATCGTCCCCAACTTTACCACCTCCGGCTTCGGGCTGACGGCGGAACACGCGGCCCTGTGCGCCCGATTCTGCGGCGCGGTGGCGGTGAGCTGGTACCGGAGCGACTACACCCTGAAAGCCATTCAGATGCTGCTGGACGCCGGCGTCAAAACCAACATCCATTATGTATTGGGCAACAACAGCATTGACGAGGCCGTCCGCCGCTTGCGGGACCAGGATTTTCCCAAGGGGATCAACGCCCTCATCTTCCTCCTCCACAAGCCGGCGGGACAGGGCACCCGGGAAAACGTGCTCACGGTGACCGACCCCCGGACCCAGGCGTTTTTCCGGGAGATCGACCGCCCCCACCCTTTCAAAGTGGGGCTGGACGCCTGCAGCGTCCCCGGCGCCCTGGGCTTTTGCAAAAAGATCCTGCCCGAGTCCCTGGACACCTGCGAGGGCGGGCGGTTCAGCTGCTACATCGGCCCCGACTTAACAATGGTGCCGTGCAGCTTTGACCAGAACCATCAATATGAGGTGCAGCTGGGCCATGATATGCCCATCGAGGACGCCTGGAACAGCGAACCCTTCCGGCGCTTCCGGGAGCACCTGCGCTCCGCCTGCCCGGACTGCCCCCAGCAGGCCTTCTGTCTGGGCGGCTGTCCCCTGATGCCGGAGATCGTGCTCTGTGACCGGCCGGAAAATACGCGGAATGGGAGGCAGCTATGAAAATCAGAACGGACTTTGTGACCAACTCCAGCAGCAGCTCCTTTGCGGTCATTCACGTGGAAAGCCCCGAAATTGCCCGGCTGCTGGAAAAATACCGGAACGCGGACATCCCCTGGACCACGGATTTTACCGTGGAGGGGGATTGGGTCCACATCGAAAACCATGACGACCTCTTTTCGCCCAAGGTCCCCAAAACCGTGGAGGACGTGCTGGACGCCCTGCTGGCCCTGCTGGCAGAGGTGGGGCTGGACGATACCGGGATGTCGGATTTTCCCGATGGTTATGTCTATAACGAGGACCAGGTCACGCTGTTGCGGGAGGCCGCCGCAGCGCGGCAAAAACTGACCGACTCCATCCAGGCCGTGGACTGGCTGACCGGCACAGCGGACTGGGGAGCCGAGGACGAGGACGACGAGGGGGAGACCTTCCAATACTGCTACGACCGCAAAAAAGGGATCAGCCAATACACCATGGACTGACACCCGTCAAACGCCGAAAAACGCGGCAAGGCCGGGTCCTCTCAGGAGGACCCGGCCTTGTTGTTCTACCGGTACGGAAGCGATCAGATGCGCTCCTTGATCTTGGCAGCCTTGCCCACGCGGCCACGCAGATAATAGAGCTTGGCGCGGCGGACCTTACCCTTGCGGACCAGCTCGATCTTCTCCACAGCGGGCGCGTGCAGGGGGAACACCTTCTCCACGCCGACGCCGTAGGACACGCGGCGGACAGTGATGCTCTCCTCGATGCCGCCATGCTTCTTGGCGATGACGGTACCCTCGAAAACCTGGATACGCTCACGGTTGCCTTCCTTGACGCGGACATGCACGCGGACGGTGTCGCCCACGTTGGCGCTGGGCGCCTCTTCCTTCATATACTTGTCGGTAAAAGCCTTCATCAGATCCATGGATATTTCCTCCTAAGTTTATAGGCGTTCGTACCGGCCATATCTGCCGCCCCGTTTGCGCATACAGGCGGCGGCCGCAGAGGACCACCCTTTATTGAGACTACGGTAGTTTATCATATCTTCCCTGAAATTGCAAGGCTTTTTTCCCGCCGCCAACAGCCACAGCGTAACCAGCAGCAAGGTGGGGTTCCTGCCCCGCACCAGCAGCCACAGCCCGCCCGCCAGCAGCAGCATCCCAAGTCCCAATCCCAGACCGCCGCTCAGCCGGGGACCGCCCAGCGCCTCCAGCGCCCGGCCGCCGTCCAGCGCCGGAAAGGGCAGCAGATTGAACAGCCCGTGGCCCAGACTCAGACCCGCCAGCAGATAGAGCGCCGCCCAGCGCTCCGCCAGCCTCGACGCCAAAAAAGCCGCCGACACACTGGCCAGCGGTCCCGCCAACGCCACCGCGGCTCTGGCCAACCGACTCCGCGGTCCGCCCGCCGCCTGCCGCAGCTCCACACCCACGCAGCTCAGACGCACCAGCGCCACCCGTCCGCCCCACAGCCGCAAGCATATAATGTGCCCCAGCTCATGGAGCGCCATGCTCACCGCCGCCCACACCAGCAGTCCATCCCGATCCAAATAGTACAAAAGCGACCACAGCAGCAAAAAGCCGCCCGTCACCTCCACACGGCCCACACGGAGCGCCGCTCCCATCCTCAGCCCCCCGTGGTCTCGATATAGTAGAGCGGGTTCAATAAGATCCCGTCTTTTTTCAGCTCAAAATGCAGGTGCGGTCCGGTGGCGTTGCCCGTGGCCCCGGAAAGCGCCACCGTCTCCCCCGCCGCCACCTGCTGCCCCTGCTGTACCAGCAGCTCCTGACAGTGGGCATAAAAGCTTTTTACTCCGTTCCCGTGGTCCAGCTGGAGATAGAGTCCATAGATGGGGCTGTCCCCGATGTAGTCCACCGTCCCCGCCGCAAAGGCCCCTACCGCCGTGCCGCTGTTCACCGCCAGGTCTACCCCGTTATGAAATTTCTCTCCCCCATCCACCGGATGCTCCCGCCAGCCGAAGGGAGACGACACCCACCCCAGCGCCGGCGTCACCGTCTCGGAAAGCCCCAGCGCATACCGGTCCATGGTGGCGTTGGCCGGCAGCGCCGGCCCGTCATAGTCCACAGCAACCACCGCCGTCTCCTCCTCTTCCACCGCCGCGGTCCGGTGGGCCGCAAAGGTCTGGACAAAAGGCGCCTCCGCCGCCGCCGGCTCTTCCTCCAGCCAGCCGAATATCCCGTTTTCCGGCAGCCCCGCCACGCTCCGGCTGCTCTCCCGCGCCAGCAGCATCCCCTCACAATTGACCGCGGCCGGCGTGCCGCTCACCCCAAACACCGCCGTCCAGGCCTCCGCCAGGCCCTCGCCCACCGGTCCGCCGTCCTCCATGCGCGCCCCCAGCTCGGAAAAAACCGCCTTAAAATCCGTATCCGCGTGCAGCAGCGTTAAGAGCCGGTCGCTCACCTCCGCCATCCGCTGGGGGAAGATCCCCTTCCCCACCAGCGTCACCGCAAAAAGCGCCACACAGACCGCCAGCTGAAGCAGCCGCCGCCGTTCCCGGACCCCCAGCGTCACCACACGGGCACTCTTTTTCCCCCTGCGGCGTTCCTCCCGCCGGCTCTGCCGCTTTTTGCTCCACTCCTGATAGGTCATCGTCTCCATAGGGGTCCCCCTTCTCCCGCGTGCGCGTCTATCCTCTTGTCCCAATCCTATGACATCCCGGCGGAAAATATGTAAACGAAAAGGGACCTGCCCCTCGTTCCGAAGCAGGTCCCCACAGCTGGACGCTTTTATAGATTGTTCCAGTCCATGACATCCTTGTTTTTGACGAAATACTCCACGCCGGAGTAGACCGTGGTCACCACGATCACCGCCACCACCAGATGGTCCACCACCGCCGGCACCGGCAGCAGCATCAGGCAAATGCCCACCATGGTGGAGAAGGTCTTTACCTTTCCGGACCAGCCGGCCGCGATCACCCGGCCATTGTCCACCGCCACCAGGCGCAGACCGCTGACGCCAAATTCCCGCACCACCACGATGAGCAGCGCCCAGGCCGGCATCCGACCTACCTCCACAAACCACAGCATGGCGGACATGACCAGCATCTTGTCCGCCAGGGGGTCCATGAATTTACCGAAATCCGTCACCTGATGGTCACGCCGGGCCAGATAACCGTCCACAAAGTCAGTGGCGCTGGCCAAAATGAACACCGCGAGGGCTACGTACTGGTGATAGGGAAAATCTATGTACAAAATCACCAGAAAGACCGGGATCAGCAAAATGCGCAGCAGTGTGAGTTTGTTGGGGGTATTCAAAGGGTCTCATCCTTTCCGGGGGAAGGTTCCCCCTTTACGCCTCAATCTCGCCGGTCAGGTCTCCGTCGGAGACGCCGGTGATGCGAACAGGGACAAACGTACCCGCCGGGATCACGCCCGCGGCGGTGAAAAACACCTTGCCGTCCACCTCCACCGAGTCGGCGTAGGTGCGTCCCACATAGCAGCCCGCCTCCCGGTCGAAGCCCTCGCACAGCACCTCCATCACCGTGCCCAGACGCTCCTCGTTGTAGCCGTCCATCACCCGGGACTGGAGATCCACCAGCAGCTCCACCCGCCGTTTGGCCGTCTCCTCATCCACCTGGTCCTCCATGGCCGCCGCCAGCGTCCCTTCCTCCCGGGAATATTGGAAAATACCGGCCCGCTGGAGCTTGACCTCCCGCAGAAAGTCGCACAGCTCCTCAAATTCCGCCTCCGTCTCACCGGGCAGGCCGCAGATGATGGAGGTGCGGATCACTACGTCGGGCATGGCGGCGCGCAGCTTGTCAAAGAGAGACAGCAGCTGCGCCTTGCTGGTCCGCCGGCGCATGGCCGACAGGATGCGGTCGTTGCAGTGCTGGATGGGAATGTCCAGATAGTGCAGGATCTTGGGCTCGCTGGCAATGGTCTCGATGAGGCTATCCGTCACGGCCTCGGGATAGAGATAGTGGAGACGAATCCAATGGAAGGGCAGCTTGCAAAGCTCCTTGAGCAGCCCCTCCAGATTGCTCCCGTCCTTCAGATCCTCGCCGTAACGGGTGATGTCCTGGGCAATGACCAGCAGCTCCCGCGCCCCCCGGTCGGCCAGGCCCTTGGCCTCGGCCAGCAGAGAGGCCATGGTGCGGCTGCGGTAACGGCCCCGCAGCTTGGGAATGATGCAGAACGCACAGCCGTTGCTGCACCCCTCAGCGATCTTCAGATAGGCGGTATAGGCGGGGCTGGTGACCACACGGGCCCCGTCCTCATCGGTGTGCTGGATGTCGCCAAAGTACCGGGGATGCGCCCCGGACGCCAGCGCCTCCAGGGCGGGCACCACGTCGGTATAGCTGCCGGTACCCAAAATGCCGTCTACCTCCGGCATCTCGGTCAAAATTTCATCCTGATAGCGCTGAGAGAGACAGCCCGCCACCAGCAGCTTCCCCAGGCGGCCCTCCCCCTTCAGCGCCCCCAGCGCCAGAATGTTGTCGATGGCCTCGCTCTTGGCCGAGTCGATGAAGCCGCAGGTGTTGAGCACCGCCACGTCCGCGCCGTCCGGCTCCGACGTGATGGTGTGGCCCGCCTGCTGTACCAGCGCCATCATCTGTTCGGTGTTGACCAGATTCTTGGCACACCCAAGGGAAATAAATGCAACCTTCAAAACAAATATGACTCCTTACCTTATACGATGGTGTAGCGGCCCTCCCGCCGCCGGGGCATGGGCGGGACCTTCGCCGGATAGCCCAGGGTCACCGCCGCCACAAATTCCCCCTTGTCAGGGGCAAACCGGGCGTTTAACTCCGGACCAAAGCCCATCCGCTGGGGCGCCGACATCCAGCAGGTGCCCAGCCCCCGGTCCCACGCCGCCAGCATCAGATTTTCCAGCGCCGCCGACACACTCTGCATGGCGCCGTCCCGGTCCGGATAGTCGTTTTTCAGGAAAAAGGCCAGGATGCATACCGGCGCGCCTCCCAGAGAGTTCAGGAAGGTCTCGGTGTCCCGCACCGTCTCCGGGTTCTTGGCAAAGCGGTCCTTCAGGATGGGATGGAATTTGTCCGACACCCGTCCCATGATCTCCTTGAAATCGGCCATGGCCTCCGGGCTGCGCACCACAACGAAATACCAGTGCTGTAGGTTGATGGCCGAGGGCGCCATACAGGCGCTCTCCAGAATGGCGGTCAGGTCCTCCTGGGATACGGGGTCTTTTCGGTACAGCCGGACGCTGCGGCGTCCCGCCAGCGCTTCTCTGGTCTCCATAAAAACTCCTTTCTCCGGTCCTTGTTTCTCTATTCCAGCTCCGCGCCGCAGCGGCGCAGACCTTCCTGGATCTCATCCCAGCGGTAGCCCCGCCGGGCCAGGGCGTCGGTGACCCGCTTGAGGGCCTTCCGGTTCTCCAGATCGCCGGGACGCAGCTTTTTGCGCAAAAAGGCGTCCACCCCGTTCTCCGCCGGCGCCGCTTCCGCCAGCGCCTCCTCCCAGTAGTCCCGGGGGACGCCGCGGCGGTACAGCTCCTCTTGCAGGCGCCGCCGGCCGTAGCCCTTGGCTGAGTAGTGGCGCACCACCGTCCGGGCATAGGCCCCGTCGTCCAGATAGCCCAGCTCCTCCAGCCGGTCGGCCACCGCCTCCGCCCCCGCCCGGTCGGTCAGAGGCTCCTTCTCCCGGTCCCGGGGCCGGGCGGTCAGCTTGTCCACCAGCTCCTTCCGGGACATGGGCCGGGCGCTCAGCAGTGACAGGGCTTTTTCCTTTACGGCTGTTTCCCGTCCGGCGGCCCGGATGGCTTCCACCTCTTCCCCCGTCAGCTCCTTTCCGCTGTACAGGGCGAAGGAAACCACCTCGTTTTCCCCCACCCGCAGCAGCGTGCCGTCCTCCAGCTGCACCAGCCAGCGGCCCGCCGCCCGTTGAGAGGGAGAAAGCTTACTCAAGCGCATCTTCGTCCGCCGCTCCGGCTGCCGCGTCGTCAAAGTCCTCCGCGCTCACGTCCACCGGACGCCCGGCGGCGCGGGCGGCGGCCTTGGACTGGTTGCTCATGAGCTTGTAGGCGTTTTTGCGGATCTCCGCCTCCAGGGCGTCGGCTTTTTCCGGGTTATCCCGCAGGTACTGCTTCACCGAGTCCTTGCCCTGGCCGATGCGCAGCTCGCCCATGGAGAACCAGGAGCCGGACTTCTGCACCAGATCCAGCTTGACGCCCAAATCCACCAACTCGCCCAGACGGGAGATGCCCTCGCCGTACATGATATCAAATTCCGCCTCGCGGAAGGGAGGCGCTACCTTGTTCTTGACCACCTTTACCCGGGTGCGGTTGCCGATGATCTCGCTGCCGTTTTTCAGCGCCTCCACCCGGCGCACCTCCATCCGCACCGAGGCGTAGAATTTCAGCGCCCGGCCGCCGGTGGTGACCTCCGGATTGCCGTATACCACACCCACCTTCTCGCGCAGCTGGTTAATGAAGATGACGATGCAGTTGGTCTTGGCGATGGAGCCGGCCAGCTTGCGCAGGGCCTGGCTCATCAGACGGGCCAGCAGGCCCACATGGGAGTCGCCCATGTCGCCCTCGATCTCCGCCCGGGGAGTCAGCGCCGCCACCGAGTCCACCACCACCACGTCGATGGCCCCCGAACGGACCAGCGCCTCGCAGATCTCAAGTCCCTGCTCGCCGGTGTCCGGCTGGGAGATGAGCATGGAGTCGATGTCCACCCCCAGCGCCCTGGCATAGGTGGGGTCCAGGGCGTGCTCGGCGTCGATGAAGGCCACCTCGCCCCCCCGCCGCTGGGCCTCCGCCACCACATGAAGGGCCAGGGTGGTCTTGCCCGAGGATTCCGGGCCGTAGATCTCGATGATGCGGCCCTTGGGCACGCCGCCGATGCCCAGGGCGATGTCCAGCGCCAGAGAGCCGGTGGGGATGGCCTCCACCACCACATGGCTGTTCTCCCCCAGACGCATGACGGTGCCCTTGCCGTAGGTCTTTTCGATATTGGCCAGACAGGTTTCCAGCGCCTTCTTTTTGTCCGAAGCAGGCGCCGCCGCCTCAATGGGTTTCTTCTTATCCGCCATTCTTGTTCCTTCCTTCCTTGTATCACTCCGGTTTTCCGCAGCCCCACACCACACGGGCAATGTCCTGGGTGTCCCGGCTGATTTTGGGGAAAAAACCGTTTTTCGCTAATATGCTGCCAACCGCTTCCGCCTGTCCGATGCCGACCTCATAAAAAATCCATCCGTCCGGCTTGAGGACGCCCTTCCAGCGCCGGGTGATGTCCCGGTAAAAATCCAGGCCGTCCGCCCCGCCGTCCAACGCCATGCGGGGCTCAAAGCCCCGGACCGTCTTGTCCAGGCCCCCGATGTCCGCCGCCGGGATGTAGGGCGGGTTGCACACCAGCAGGTCAAAGCCGCAAAGCGCCGCCGGCGGGTCTTGTCTGGCGTCGGCCCGCATACAGCGCACACGTCCCGCCAGACCGCAGCGGACGATATTCTCCTCCGCCACAGCCAGCGCCGCCGGGGAGAGATCGCACAGCACCGCCTCGCTCCCCGGCAGATGGGACGCCGCCGCCAGACCGATGCAGCCGCTGCCGGTACAAAGATCCAAGATCCGCACCGGCCCCGGCCTGCTCCGGCCCACCGTAATGGCCAGATCGGCCAGCACCTCGGTGTCGATGCGGGGAATGAGCACCGCCGGCGTGACCTTCAGCGTCAGACCATAAAACTCCCACTCCCCCGTCAGATAGGCCAGCGGGGTCCCGTCCAGCCGGCGCTTTTTCAGTTCCGCCAGCGCCGCCGCCGTCTCTTCCGGCGCCTCGGTCATCCGGTCCCGGAAAAAATCCTCCCGGCTCATCCGCGCCGCCGCGCAGAGCAGCTCCCGGGCCTCCAGGCGCTGGTTCTCAATGCCCGCCGCCGTCAGGTCCCGGCACAGCTCCTGATAAAGCTCCTGATACGTCATGGTCACCAGGCGTCCTTGCCCGCTTCGTCGGGCAGCACCAGCTCCAGGGAGCGGATGCCCACCTCGATCATGCCGTCCTCCGGCTCAAAGGTGGTCCAGTTCTGGAGCCACAGCCCCGGCGCCGTCAGCAGCCGGGTCAGGAGGTTGTCGTGTCCCCCCACCCAGCGGTTGAGCTCATAGGTGAGGCTCACCACCACCGGCAGCAGCACCACGTGCATGGCCATCCGGCCAAAGACGTTGGTGATGGGCAGGAAGGAAAAAACCACGCTGGATACCAGCACCGACGCCACAATCACCACGAACAAAAAGCTGGTGCCGCAGCGGGGATGATGCCGGGGCTGCTTACGTACGTTCTCCACCGTCAGCGGCAGGCCCTTTTCATAGCAAAAAATGGTCTTGTGCTCCGCGCCGTGGTACTGAAACACCCGGCGCATGTCCTTGGTCCTGGAGCAGAGCATCAGATAGGCCGTAAAAATCACCACTCTGGCCACGCCCTCCAGCAGATTGCGCACCCACATGGGCATGGCCGGAAAGGGAATGGCCAGTCCGCCCACCAGCGCCGTGGGCAGCAGCACAAAAAGCGCCACCGAAAACGCTACCCCCAGCACCATGGCCAGCGCCACGATCACCGACGTCATCTTCTCGCTGCCCAGATGGCGTTCCAGCCAGGCCTCGAATTTGGAGGGCTCCGCCTCCTCCTCTCCCTCCTCGGGATAAAATTCCGCGGAAAACATCAGCGCTCTGATTCCGTTGCCCAGAGACGCGCCAAAGTTGAACACGCCCCGCAGCAGCGGCAGCCCTAAAATGGGGTACTTGTCCTTGATGAGCACCCGGTCCTCCACCTTTTCCTCCAGACCGCCGTCGCTCCGCCGCACAACCACGGCCTTTTTCTCCGGACCCAGCATCATGATCCCCTCGATCAGGGCCTGTCCGCCAATCATGGTGCGGAAAGAGGGACACCCCTTCCCGCTGCTTTGTCTGTCTGCCATATAATCGGATAGTCTCCTTTTCTTTTTCGTGCCGGGGAGATCCCCTCCCGCGGCAACTCCTATACTACCAGATGCCGTTTGAAATTGCAACTGATTTTCGAACGTCAGTTCGTTTTTACGGACTGCCGAGGGGCAGGTAAATCTTTACAATGCAGCCGCCCCCCTCGGCGTTGCCGATTTCCAGCCGTCCCATATGGCGGCTGATGATCTCGTCGCACACCGCAAGGCCGATGCCGCTGCCCCGGGCCTTGGAGCTTCCTTTATAAAATTTCGTCTTGACGTGGGGCAGCTCCTCCGGCGGGATGCCGGGGCCGTAGTCCCGGATGGTGATGACCGCCTCGTCCCCCTCCCGGTGGATGGCGGTATCAATCCGCTTGCCCGCGCCGCCGTGCTTGGCCGCATTGTCCAGCACGTTGCAGAATACCTGGCGCAGCCGTTCCGGGTCGGCGTTCATCAGCGGGAATTCCTCCTCACAGTCGGTATGGGTCAGCTCGATGCCCTCTCGCCGGAAAAATTCCCGGTAGGTGTACACCGCGTCCTCCACCTCCGCCTTGATGTCCACCGGCTCCACCGACAAGGTGAACCGCCCGTCCTGGATGCGGGAAAACTCCAGCAGCTCCTCCACCATGTTGGTCAGCCGCCGGGCCTCGCTGACGATGATGCTCATGCCCTTCTTTACGTCCTGGGCGTCCCGCACCTCGCCGTTCATGATGGTCTCCGCCCAGCCGTTGATGGCGGTCAGCGGCGTGCGCAGCTCATGGGACACCGAGGAGATGAAGCCGTTTTTCATCTGCTCTGCCTGCTTGATTTTTTCCGACATATCGTTGATGGCGTCGATGAGATTGCCCACCTCGTCGTCAAATTTCTTCTCCATCTGGATGCCGTAGCTCCCTGCCGCGATGCGCTTGGCCGTCTCGGTGACGTCGGCCACCGGCTCCACGATGGAGCGGACAAAATACAAGTTGGAAAAATACACCAACAGCAAAATCAGCGCGCCGATCAGCAGGGAAAGACCCACCACCATAAAGATCTGGCGGTCCACCCGCTCCAGCGAGGTCACCAGACGCACCACCGCCACCACATTCCCTCCGATCTCCACCGGGCAGGAGGCGGTCATAATGTGCTCGTTGGTACTGGGGTCGTTTCCGGTCCAGATGCCGAAGCTGGGCTTGCCGCTCTCCCCCTGTCCCAGGGCCTCGGCCACGTCGGGCGTGGCGGCCACATAGCCGGAGGCTTGCAGCAGGCTGGAAAACTGGACCACGCCGGCGGTATCCACCAGCTGGAAGTCCAGCTGCTCCTTTTCATCCTGAAATTTGTCGTTGACAAAGGTCAGGGCGTTTTGGTAGCAGGCCTCCCTACTCTGGAAGGAGCCGAAATAACTCACGGGGATCTTGATCTTCTCCTCCAGCTCGGTGCTCATATTGGAATAGTAATAGCTGGCCATAGCCACCGAAAAGGCGGTCACCGCCAAAAGCACGATGAGCAGGGCCGCGCTGATGGAATTCATCATCCAGCGCTTGCGGATGCTCTTCATTTTTTTCATGGGTCCATCTCCTGCTCGGCGTCCCGGCGGGGACGCGGGATCGGGGTTACGCTTCGCCAGCGCCCCACTTGTAGCCGTAGCCCCAGACGGTGTTGATATAGACCGGGTTGGTGGCGTCGTCCTCCAGCTTGATGCGCAGACGGCGGATGTTCACATCCACGATCTTCAGCTCCCCAAAGTAGTCCCGTCCCCACACCGTATCCAAAATTTCCTCCCGGGACAGGGCCTTGCCCGGATTTTCCATAAACAGCTTGACAATGGAGTATTCCACCTGGGTCAGCTTGACCCGCTGCCCGTTCTTCTCCAGCGTCCGGTTGCGGATGTTCAGCAGGAAGGGGGGCTGGCTGATCTCCCCGCTCTCCTCCGCCGCGCCGCCGCCCGCCCGCCGGTAGAGGGCGTCCACCCGGGCGGTGAGCTCCGCCGGCGAAAAGGGCTTGGTCACATAGTCGTCCGCGCCGGTCATCAGTCCGGTGACCTTGTCCATCTCCTGGGTGCGGGCGGTGAGCATAATAATGCCGATCTGGCTGTTGCCCGCCCGGATGCGGCGGCAGACCTCAAAGCCGTCCATCCCGGGCAGCATGATGTCCAACAGGGCCACCTTGACGTCCGGATTCAGCTTGAGCTGCTGCAGCGCCTCCTCGCCGGTCTCCGCTTCCACCGTCACATAGCCGGCCCGCTTCAAATTGATGACCACAAAACTGCGGATATTGGCCTCGTCTTCCAATACAAGGACCTTTTTCAATGCCGTTTCCTCCTTATAATCAATACCAGTCCGACTCAATGAGGTGGAACCGCGCCGCCACGTCCTCCTCGTCCAGGCCGCAGTCCCAGCCGCCGTCGGTGAACTGGGCCACGTAGACGGTGGAGGGATTGCTGCCCCCGCTGTCCGCCAGGCGGAAGCGGTCGTTGATCTCCGCCCGGCTCTGGCGGCTGGAACCGGTCAGGCGGCAGATGGTCAAAAAGGGCACCGGCTCCACGTCGTTGTCCCCCTCCCAGTAGGAGAAGATCACCGCCCGCTCGCCGCCGCCGGCGGTGTCGCTCCGGGACAGGGTGATCTTGCCCACCCACCGCTCGGGCAGCTCCAGATACCAGCCGTCCCGATCGTTATAATAGGTCGTGTACAGCAGATGGGACGCCCCGTCCAGATCGAATTTCCGCCACCGGATCAGCCAGAAGTTGGAGGCGGTGCTGGTCTGCTTGTACTCCTTCACCTCCACCATCTGGGGCAGCTCCATAATGCCGTCCCGGTCGATGTCGGTGGGGCCCACGCTGGTGTTGAAAAGCACCGTGTCGCTGCTGCTGGACATCTGCTCGTTGAGGGTGACGTTGCGCACGCCCCCCTCCTTCCAGGCAAAAATGTCGGTGATGCTCACGTTGCCGTCGGTGCCGTAATCATAGGTCACAAAAACCGCCGGCACATCCTCCAGCAGCCTGCTGTTCTGGATGCCGCCGCTGGAAATGCTCTTGATCCCGGCAGAGGTGGGCGCTTTGGACTGGAGGGCCATGATGCCGTCCTGAAAATCATAAAAATCCGCCGAGCCGTTGCCCTCCGGTTCCAGCCGGAACACCAGAATCTCCTGGGCGTCGTCCTCGTCCAGGTCGCAGATGGTAAAATCCGTATAATCCGTCACGCTCATCAGCTCGATGGCCTGCCGCTGGTGTACCGTATAGGCCGCCAGCTCATGGACCTGGGTGCTGATCTGCCAGCTGACCACCAGCTCCCGGCTCCCGTCCCCGTTGAGGTCCTGGTAGGCCACGTAGTTGATGGCGGTCCCGGTGCCCTCTATCACCGTCTGCACCTGGTATTCCTCGTCGTTCTGACTGTAAATATAAATTTTAAGGGGTTTTTCATCCCCATTCATCCGGAAAAAAGCAATGGCTTCCTTCACGCCGTCTCCGTCCAGGTCCTGGAGCTGGACGTTCTGGATGTTCTCACCGGACAGCGGCGCGGTCTGTTCCCCGCCCTGGCCGGTGACCTCCCGGATCTTGCTCATCAAATTGTTGAGATCCTCCGGCGTTCTGGGCAGCTGGAAGAGACTGCTCTCTCCGTTGGAAAGGCAGCCCGGCAAAAAAAGCAGCGCGCCCGCCAGAAGCACCGGCGCCAAACAGGTTCGTTTCATCCCTTTGACCTCACAAAACAAATGCCGCCGGCCGCCGCGTCCCCGCGGCCAGGCCAGTTTCGTCTAAAATATATTGTATCATAAATATCCTGCAAATGGTATGCCTATTTTGGACCGTCAAAAGGCCGCCGGATCACCCGGCGGCCTCTGTCTCCTCACTCATACCGTTTGCGTCCGGTGGTGCTGGGAATCCCCAGCTCTTCCCGGTATTTGGCCACCGTGCGCCGGGAGATGGGACAGCCCTCCTCCGCCAAACGCCCACAGAGCTTTTGGTCGGAAAGGGGTGCGCAGGGGTCCTCCTCCGCGATCAGCCGCCGCAGCAGCGCCTTGGCCTCGTCCGGCGAAGGGCCGTCTCCCTCCCCTAAGCGGCGGGAAAAGAATGCGCCCATGGGATACACCCCCTGCCGGCATTGGAGATACTTCTCCCGTATCGCCCGGCTCACCGTGGACTCGTGGACACCCACCCGCTGGGCCACGTCCGCCAGCGACATGGGGACCAGATGCCCCGGCCCTTTCCGGAAAAACGCCTCTTGCAGCTCCACGATGCACCGGGCGCACTCCAGCAAAGTGCTCCTCCGCTGCTCGATGCTCCGGATTACCCACTTGGCCTGCCGGATCTTGTCACTCAGATAGTCCTGCACCTCCGCCTCCCGGCACTCCCGGAGCATACGGCTGTAATAGCCGCTCAGACTCAGGGACGGCAGGCTCTGATCGTCGGTATGTACCTCAAAGTGGTCGTGCTCCCAGACCACCACCACGTCCGGCCGAATGTACGCCGGCGCTTCCCGACCGGCAAAGCCCGCGCCCGGCCTGGGGTTCAGCGCCCGGATGCGTCCGCAGGCACGGCGCACCTCCCCCAGGTCCGCCCCCAGCTTCTTGGCAATGAGTCCGTATTGACTGCGGGCCAGCGCTTCCAGGTGCGACTGGGCAATCTGTACCGCCAGCCGGTCCTCCGGGTCGCGGCGCAGCAGCTGGAGACACAGACACTCCGAAAGGCTCCTGGCCCCCACGCCCGGGGGTTCCAGCCCTTGCAGCACCGTCAGGGCCGACAGCAGCGCTTCCTCATCGCAGCCCGCCGCCTGGGCCAGACCGGCCAGCGGCTCGTCCAGCCACCCGCTGCCATTCAGGCTCTCCGCCAGAAACACCACCAGTCGCTTCTGCTCCTCCGGCAGCTCCATCCCCTCCAGCTGGGCGGACAGATAGCCGTACAAGGTCTCTTCCCAGTTTTCCGACACCCCATATTCCGCCAGCGGGCCGTCCTCGCCGTCCTGCCGGTAATAAAAGCCGTTCTGCCGGTCGGTGCTCTCCAGCCACTCCAGCTTACGGCTCAGCTCCCGAAACTCCTCCCCGCCGCCGGTCCGTTCCTCCGCCTCCAGCACCGGGTTCTCCTGTACCGCTTTTTCCACGTATTCCCGCAGCTCCTGAGTTCCCATTTGCAGGATCTCCATGGACTGCATCATCAGCGGAGAAAGGGTCTGCACCTGCTTTTGCACCATGCCCAGTTCCATCGTTGCCTCGCTCCCCTTTCTCTCTTTCGCGCCGTACAAACGGAAAAGTGGCCACTTTTTCCAGTTCGCCTCCCCGTTTCACTGTGCATTTTGCTCAATTATAGCATAGCCCTTCCCGCTTTTCAAGCGCTGCCCGGGACCGGACCGGACCTTCCGCCCTCTCGTCCACGCAAAAGGTCCGCCGCACCCGATGGGTACGGCGGACCAGGAACCGGCTCGGCCGGCTCGGACGCTTAGTAGTTTTCGGCCTTGAGCTCGAAATAGGCCTGGGGATGGGCGCACACCGGGCACACCTTGGGAGCCTCCGTGCCGTACTCCAGATGACCGCAGTTCCGGCAGTACCACACCTTCACCTGAGCGCGCTGGAAAACCTCGCTGTTGGACAGGTTTTCGGCCAGCTTCACATAGCGCTCCTCGTGGCTCTTCTCGATCTTGCCCACCGCGTCAAAGGCGTCGGCCAGCGCGTAAAAACCCTCCTCGCGGGCCGTCTCCGCCATTTCGCGGTACATCTCGGTCCACTCCTCGTGCTCACCCTCGGCCGCGGCCAGCAGGTTGGCGGCGGTGTCGCCGATGCCGCTGAGGGCCTTGAACCACAGCTTGGCGTGCTCCTTCTCGTTGCCGGCAGTCTCCTCGAAAATAGCGGCGATCTGCTCATAGCCGTCCTTGCGGGCGCGGCTGGCAAAGTAGGTGTACTTATTGCGGGCCATGCTCTCGCCCGCAAAGGCCTTCCACAGATTGGCTTCGGTCTTGCTTCCCTTAAGTTCCATGTGTCAGTTCCTCCTTATAATACTTATAATATGATCGATCGACTTGCTTTTTCTTCCGGCCGGCGGGCGTTAATGCTCAGCCCTCGCCCTTCCAGAAGCCGTGCAGATTGCAGATTTCATAGGCCTCCACCTTGTCGGACCGGGTGAAGAACTTCATCTCGGGTGCGTCGCCCGGCTTGGGGAACCGGAAGGTAACGGTATCGCCGGCCACCGCCGCGATGAGGGGGATATAGTGCTCCTCCAGCATGGGATGGGTCACGGAGCCCACCTTCACGGTGACGGAGCTGCCGTCGCCATGGGCGGCCTTCTCCACCACGGGCACGTGCTTCTCCAGAGCGCCGTCGGTGGTGTTGGGGACCATCTCTTCCATCTTCTGGCCGCAGCACATGACGGGCACGCCCTTATCCACGACCTTGTAGACGATATTGCCGCAGTGGGCACACTTATAAAGCTTGAATTCCATTTTGATTTCCTCCCAATTTTTTCTTTCGGCAGGTTCCGGCTGCCGGCGTTTTTATGATGTCTTTTTCATACAGGTTCTGCACTGGCTGCACAGACCATGGAAAATAACCTCGTGGTTCTCCACCAGATGAGGCGAAACTTCCAGCGCCTGCTGATCCAGTGTCTCGTTGTAGGGCAGAGCCATGTCATAGACCGAGCCGCACTTGTCGCAGCGGAAATGGTGGTGCGGATGAAGATCCGCGTCGTACCGCTCCACCGGAAATGCCATACGGCGGATTCTGCCCTCATCGGCCAATACGTTCAGGTTGCGATAGACCGTCCCCAGGCTCAGACTGGGATTTTCCGGCTTGAGCTGCTGGTAGACCATCTCGGCGGTGGGGTGTTCTTTGGTGTGCATGAGCGCCTCATAAATGAGTTCGCGCTGCCGGGAATAGCGTTTTCCGTTCATGACATACCTCGCTGTTTCTCTTTCTAACTAGTAATCATTCTCGCTATCAATACTATAACAGATCCCTCTCCCTTTTGCAAGCCCTTTTTCAAAAAATTTTTTCCTGCGCTAACACGCGCCCCGCCGGGCATACTGAGCCAGTACCGCGGCGAGAAATCCCACCTCACCGCGGCGCGTTTACCATGGAGGAGGATGAAATATGAAAACAGTTTGCTCTCTCTGGGCCGCGGCGCTGGCCCTGGCGCTGGCGCTGACCGGATGCAGTACCCATACGCAGCCACAGGCCACCCCTACCCCTTCCCCCGTTTACTCTGCCGCGCCCACAGCCACCCCTGATCTGAACGGCGGCGCGGGCGCCGGCGTGGACGGGGAGGACAACACGGTCCGGGAGGATCTGGACCAGATGGGCGACGACCTGAAAAACGGCGTGGAGGATGTGGGCGACGGGCTCAAGGATGCCGGCGAGCAGGCGGTACAGGATGCCCGGCAAGCGGCGGACGACGTGGGACGTGCCCTGCGCTGACAGAAAAACGCCCCGCTGTCTCTATGGCAGCGGGGCGTCAGATATGGATTTTCTCCGTTCAGCAGGGTCTGTCCTCACCCATCAGCAGGTAGAGCACCGCCTTCTGGGCGTGGAGACGGTTCTCCGCCTCGTCAAAGATCTCGTCGGCATGGGCCTCGAACACCTCCGCGGTGATCTCCTCGCCCCGGTGGGCCGGCAGACAGTGCTGCACCATGCAGCCCTTGTTGGTCAGCGCCATCAGCGCGTCGTTCACCTGATACACGCCCTCAAAGGCCGCCCGGCGCTTCTGAGCCTCGCCCTCCTGGCCCATGGAGGCCCACACGTCGGTAAAGACCACGTCGGCCCCCGCCGCCGCCTCCTTGGGGTCGCGGACCAGAGAGAATTTGGAGCCGGTCACCGTTTTGGCAAAGGCCAGCACCTTGGGGTCGGGGTCGTAGCCCTCCGGACAGGCCACCGATACGTCCATGCCCACCTTCAGGCCGCCCACAATCAGGGAGTTGACCATGTTGTTGCCGTCGCCGATGAAGCACATCTTCAGGCCCTCCAGGCGGCTCTGGCGCTCCCGCACCGTCATCAGGTCGGCCAGCACCTGGCAGGGATGGGCAAAGTCGGTCAGACCGTTGATGACAGGAATGGTGGCGTACTTGGCCAGCTTCTCCACCTCTTCCTGAGAGTAGGTCCGGATCATGATGCCGTCGCAGTAGCGGGACAGCACCCGGGCGGTATCCTCGGTGGGCTCGCCGCGGCCAATCTGGCTCTCCTTTCCGGAGAGGAACAGGGCATGACCGCCCAGCTGATACATACCGGTCTCAAAGGAAACTCTGGTACGGGTGGAGTTCTTCTCGAAAATCATGGCCAGGGTCTTGCCTTGCAGATGATTGTGGGTAAGGCCGTGCTTCTGGTTGTACTTCATCTGGTCGGCGGTGTTGAGAATGTGCAGGATGTCCTCCTTGGACAGGTCCAGCAGCTTCAGCAGGTCCTTTTTCATTTCTTCATACCTCTCTTCCCGTTATACCAGGGTCTTTTCCATGATGGCCAGGCCCGCGTCCATCTCCTCCTTGGTGATGGTCAGCGGCGGCAGCAGCCGCAGCGCCGGTCCGGCGGTCAGCACCAGCAGGCCCGCGTCCATCAGCGACGCCGCCAGCGCCTTGTTGGTGTAGCCGTCCTGTACCGCCACGCCGATCATGAGACCCATGCCGCGGCTCTTACCGATGCTCTTTTTGTCCATGGCGTCAATCCGCGCCCGGAGATAGGCCCCCTTCTCCTTCACCGCTTCCAGGGTGGGCTCATCCAGAATGTCCAGCACGGTGAGGGCCGCCGCCGAACAGATGGGATTGCCGCCGAAGGTGGAGGCGTGGGTGCCCGGTCCCAGCACATCGCGGCATTTCTCGTTGACCAGGAAACCGCCCATGGGCAGTCCGCCGGCGATGCCCTTGGCAAAGGACGCCGCGTCCGGGGTAATGCCGTATTGCTGGAAAGCAAAGAGGCTGCCCGTCCGGCCGATGCCGGTCTGCACCTCGTCCACCAGCAGCAGCCAGTCCTTTTCGGCGCACAGCGCGGCCAGCGCCGTCACAAACGCTTGCTCCATAGGCAGCACGCCGCCCTCGCCCTGGACCAGCTCCAGCAGCACCGCGCACACGTCGCCCTGATCCTGGGCCTTCACGCTCTCCAGATCGTTGGCGTCGGCATAGCGGAACCCCTCCATAAAGGGGAAGAAATACTGGTGGAACACCTCCTGGCCGGTGGCGGTCAGGGTGGTGATGGTACGGCCGTGGAAGGAATTGTTCAGGGTAATGATGGTGCTGCGCCCCTGGCCGTATTTATCAAAAGAATACTTCCGGGCCAGCTTGATGATGCCCTCGTTGGCCTCCGCCCCCGAGTTGCCGAAAAAGGCCGCCGCCATACCGGAGCGGACGCACAGAGCGTCGGCCAGCTCGGCGTAGGGCTGGGAATAAAAAAGGTTGGAGATGTGCCCCAGCTTCATGGCTTGGTCATAGATGGCCTGGGCCCAGCGGGGATTGCCGTACCCCACCGAGCAGACCCCGATGCCGGAGGTAAAGTCGATATACTTGCGCCCGGACAGGTCCCACAGCGTCGCCCCCTGGCCGTGGTCGATATCTACATCAAACCGGCCGTAGGTCTGGAGGGTATGGGCCTGGTCCAGCGCTTTGAGTTGTTCATGGTCCATTGTGATCTCCTCCCTGCGTCAAAACAGCATGGTGCCCACGCCCTCGTCGCTCAAAAGCTCGATGAGGATGGAGTGGGGGATACGGCCGTCCAGAATGACCGCGTTGTGTACGCCGGAGCGCACCGCCTCCACGCAGCATTCCACCTTGGGGATCATGCCCCCCTGGATGACCCCGTCCTTCACCAGGCCAGGCACGTCGGACAGGCCCACCGTGGGGATGAGGGTGCTGCCGTCCTTGGGGTCCCGCAGGAGGCCCCGCACGTCGGTGAGGAGGAGCAGCTTTTCCGCTCCCAGCGCCACCGCCAGCTTGGCCGCCGCCGTATCGGCGTTGATGTTATAGGAGTTGGCCCCGTCGGTCCCCTGGGCCACGGTGGACACCACCGGAATATAGCCGTTGCTCAGGCTGTCCACCACCACCTCCGGGTCCACCCGGGTGATCTCCCCCACCAGGCCGTACTTCTTGTCCAGCTGTCTGGCCTGGAAGAGGCCGGCGTCCATGCCGCACAGGCCCACCGCCCGGCCGCCCTGCCGGTTCAGAATGGCCACCAGGTCCTTGTTCACCTTGCCGCACAGCACCTGCTGCACGATCTCCATGGTCTCCTGGTCGGTATAGCGCAGACCGTCCACAAAGCGGGACTCCTTGCCGATCTTCTTGAGCATGTCGGTGATCTCCGGACCGCCGCCGTGGACCACCACCACCCGGATGCCCACCAGATGGAGCAAAATGATGTCGCTGATGACCGCTTGCCGCAGCTCCTGGGAGATCATGGCGTTGCCGCCGTACTTCACCACGATGGTCTTTCCGTTGTACTTCTGAATATAGGGCAGGGCCTCGGCCAGTACCGTGGCCCGCTCCACATGGGAATATGACATATCCTCTCGCCTCCGGATCAGGTGCGGTAATCGCCGTTGATCTTCACATAGTCGTAGGTCAGGTCGCAGCCCCAGCAGCTGGCCTCCCACTCGCCTTCGTGGAGACACACGTCGATGGTCACCTCATCCTGTGTGAGGATGCTCTTGGCGCTCTCCTCGTCAAAGTCCAGGCCCATGCCGTCCTTGCAGACCAGCACCTCGCCCACCGCCGAGACGAACTTCACGTCCACGTACTCCGGGCGGAAGGGGGCCTTGGAATAGCCCATGGCGCACAGCACCCGGCCCCAGTTGGCGTCGGCGCCGAACATGGCCGCCTTCACCAGCGGAGAGCCCACCACCGCCTTGGCCAAACGCTCGGCGCTCTCCTCGCTGCGGGCCTGCCACACCCGGCAGGTCACCAGACGGCTGGCGCCCTCGCCGTCCCCGGCGATACGCCGGGCCAGATGCTCGCACAGCTGCCGCAGCGCCTTGACAAACACGGTGTAGTTGTCATCCTTCCACTCCACCAGCGGGTTCTCCGCCATGCCGTTGGCCAGCACCACGCACATGTCGTTGGTGGAGGTGTCCCCGTCCACCGTCACCCGGTTGAAGGTGCGGGGCACCACCTCATGGAGGGCGTCGGACAGCATCTCATGGGTGATGGCGCAGTCGGTGGTGATGAAGCAGAGCATGGTGCCCATGTTGGGGTGGATCATGCCGGAGCCCTTGGCAATGGCCCCCAGCGTCACCGTCTTGCCGCCGATGGAACAGGTCAGCGCGATCTCCTTCTTCTCGGTGTCGGTGGTCATAATGGCGTGAGCGGCGGCGTCGGAACCGGCGGCATCGTCGGTCAGCGCGGCCACGGCTTCCGGAAGGCCGGCCTCAATGGCGCCGATGTTCAGCGTCTGGCCGATGACGCCGGTGGACGCCACCACAAAATCCGACGCCTGACGGCCGGTAACTTTGGCGGCGGCCTGGCACATCTGCTCGGCGTATTCGTGGCTCATGGGGGCGCAGGCGTTGGCGTTGCCGCTGTTGGCCACCACGCCCCAGGCCGTGCCGTCCTCCAGATGGTCCATGGTCACATAGATGGGGGCCGCCTTTACCCGGTTCATGGTGTAAGTAGCCGCCACGCTGCACTCCTGCTCCGACAGGATGAGCGCCAGGTCCTTTTTCGTGGTGTTATGGGTCTTGACCCCGCAGTGAACGCCCGCAGCCTTGAAGCCCTTGGGGGCGGTGATGCCGCCGCTGATCTGTTTCATGGTATGCAACTCCTTGGTTTTGATGCGCTGGTCCCGGTTACAGGTTCAGGCCCGTGATCTCGTCCAGGCCCAGCATCAGATTCATATTTTGTACCGCCGCTCCCGAGGCGCCCTTGCCCAGGTTGTCAAAGAGAGCGGTGACGATGGTCTGGTCCTCATGGCCGCAGACCACCAGCTCCAGCCGGTCGGTCCCCGCCAGACGGTTGGCCGACAGCATGGGGTTTTCCCGGCCGTAGGTCACCGAAATGAGCTTTTGTCCGGCATAGTAGGCCGACAGAATGAGGGCAATCTCCTCCGCCGTGGGCTGGCCCCGGAGATATTTGTTGTAAAACATGATGGTGGTGGCCATACCGCAGTAGTAGTCGTCCACAATGGGGCAGAAAATGGGCGGCATATCCAGTCCCGCGTATTTGGTCATCTCAGCCAAGTGCTTGTGGTGCAGGTCGGTGCCGTAGATCCGGGGGGCATACAGCTCCTTCCCCTTCTCTTCCCCCTCATACTCCGCGATCATCTTCCGTCCGCCGCCGGAATAGCCCGTCAGCGAATAGCAGGTCAGCGGATAGTCGGGGGGCAGAATGTGCAGCGACACCAGCGGCGCCGCCGCAGCCAGAAAGCCGGTGGCATGGCAGCCGGGATTGGCCACCCGCATGGCCTTGCCGATGACCTCGACCGGATAGCGGCACAGCTCCGGCAGACCGTACGCCCAGCCGTTCACCGTCCGGTGGGCGGTGGAGGCGTCGATTACCCGGGTGTGGTCGTTTTCAATGAGGCGCACCGCCTCTCGCGCCGCCTTGTCCGGCAGACACAGAAATACAATGTCCGCCTCGTTCAAAAGTGCCTTTCTGGCCTCCGTATCCTTCCGTTTCTCCTCGTCGATGGTCAGAAGCTCAATGTCATACCGGCTGCTCAGCCGCTGCCGGATCTGGAGACCGGTCGTCCCCTCCTGACCGTCAATGTAGATCTTCGGTTTGCTCATAGTGAAACACCCCATTTTTCTTTGTTCTGGTGGATGTCTCCATTGTGCCCCATTTTCCTCCAAATTGCAACCTACTTTCTTTCGAGAAAGAAAGTAGGCAAAGAAAGCTTCCATAGGGCGCTTGTCTGTCAACTGCCTGCTGACAAGGGAGCTTCTCGCATCCATTCGGATAAAAATGGGGGAAAACACCGTAGGGGCGGCAGATCTGCCGCCCGCACGATGCGTATGGGAAAAGAATGGGTTATTTCCGCTCCTCCAGGAACTCCTTGATGCTCGCGATCTGCTGGAGCACGCTCTCCTTGGCCGGACCGCCGTAGACCTTACGGCCGTTGACACAGGTACCCAGCTCCAGCGCCTGGTAGACGTCGGCGTCAAAGATGGCGGACACCGCCTTAAAGTCTTTGAGCGGCAGAGTGTCCAGCGTCTCGCCGGACTTGATGCAGAAGTTGACCAGCTTGCCCACGATCATATAGGCCTCGCGGAAGGGCATCCCCTTCTTGACCAGATAGTCGGCGCAGTCGGTGGCGTTGATGAAGCCGCCGGAGGCCGCCGCCCGCATATTGCCCGTCTTGATGGTCAGGGTGTCCAGCATGGCGGAAAACACGGGAACGCACAGCTCCACCGTATCGATGGCGTCGAACACCGGCTCCTTGTCCTCCTGCATGTCTTTGTTGTAGGCCAGGGGCAGGCCCTTCATCAGGGTCAGCAGGGTGATGAGGGAGCCGTAGACCCGGCCGGTCTTGCCCCGTACCAGCTCGGCCACGTCGGGGTTCTTCTTCTGGGGCATGATGGAAGAGCCGGTGGAATAGGCGTCGTCCAGATCCACATATTTGAACTCCCAGGAGCACCAGAGAATGATTTCCTCGGAAAAACGGGACAGGTGCATCATGAGAATGGAACAGGCCGACAGAAATTCAATGGCAAAATCCCGGTCGGACACCGAGTCCATGGAGTTGTCAGTGGGTTTTTTGAAGCCCAGCGCCTGGGCGGTCTGGAAGCGGTCCACCGGATAGGTGGAGGTGGCCAGCGCGCCGGCGCCCAGAGGACATTCGTCCATCCGCTCCAGGCAGTCCTCCAGACGGGTGATATCCCGCCGGAACATATTGGCATAGGCCATCATGTAGTGGGCAAATGTGGTGGGCTGGGCCCGCTGAAGATGGGTATAGCCCGGCATGACCGTGTCCAGATTGGCCTCCGCCTTCTTGATGAGCACCTCTTCCAGCCCCATCACCTGCTTGATGATGACCGGGATCTCCTTCTTGACGAACAGACGGAAGTCCACCGCCACCTGGTCGTTCCGGCTACGGGCGGTGTGGAGCCGCTTGCCCGTGTCGCCGATGCGCTGGGTGAGCATGGTCTCAATGTTCATGTGGATGTCTTCGTTTTCCAGGGAAAACTCCACCTGTCCCGCCTTGATGTCCGCCAGAATGGCCTGGAGCCCTTCGATGATCTTTTCCGCCTCGTGCTCCTCAATGATCCCCGTCTTGCCCAGCATGGCCGCGTGGGCAATAGAGCCGGCAATATCCTCCTTATACATCCGGGCGTCAAAGCCGATGGAGGAGTTAAAGTCGTTCACCAGCGTATCTGTCTCTTTTTGGAACCGTCCGGCCCAGAGCTTCATAATAATTACCTCGCTTAAGAATAGAGTGAAGAGTGAAGAGTAGAGAGTGAAGATATGGGGGTATCTCCACTCTCCACTCTCCTATCTCCACTCTTTTATTTCAGTTTTCCCTGCTCCCGCAGCGCCTGGACCTTGTCGGGCAGGCCCCACAGGTTGATGAAGCCCTTGGAGTCGGTCTGGTCGTAGTCGCTCTCCTCGAAGGTCACCAGGTCCTCCGAATACAGCGTCTCGGGAGAGGTGACGCCGGCGGTGATGATGTTGCCCTTATAAAGCTTGAGCTTCACGGTGCCGGTTACGTGCTTCTGGGTCTCGGTGGCGAACGCGCTCAGCGCCTCCCGCAGGGGGGTGAACCACTTGCCGTTATACACCAGGTCGGCGAAGTCCACCGCCAGCTTGCTCTTCATGTGGGCGGTGTCCTTGTCAATGGTAATCATCTCCAGCACCTCGTGGGCCCGGTAGAGGATGGTGCCGCCCGGCGTCTCATACACGCCCCGGTCCTTCATGCCCACCAGCCGGTTTTCCACGATGTCCAGCAGACCGATGCCGTTGGCGCCGCCCAGCTCGTTGAGCTTGCGCACGATGTCGGACGCCTTCATCTTTACGCCGTCCACCGCAACGGGCCAGCCCTTCTCAAAGTCGATGGTCACATAAGTGGGCGCGTCGGGCGCCATGACCGGAGAGACGCCCATCTCCAAAAAGCCGGGCTTGTCGTACTGGGGCTCGTTGGCCGGGTCCTCCAGGTCCAGGCCCTCGTGGGACAGGTGCCACAGGTTCTTGTCCTTGGAGTAGTTGGTCTCACGGCTGATCTTCAGGGGTACGTTGTGAGCCTCGGCGTAGTCAATCTCCTCGTCTCTGCCCTTGATGGACCACTCGCGCCAGGGGGCGATGATCTTCATCTCGGGAGCAAAGCGCTTGATGGCCAGCTCGAACCGGACCTGGTCGTTGCCCTTGCCGGTGCAGCCGTGGCAGATGGCGTCGGCGCCCTCGGCCTTGGCGATCTCTACCAGACGCTTGGCAATGATGGGGCGGGCAAAGGCGGTGCCCAGCAGGTAGTCCTCATATTTGGCCCCCATCTGCATGGAGGGAATGATGACGGTGTCCACCATCTCGTCGGTCAGGTCCTCCACATACAGCTTGGAAGCGCCCGTCTTGATGGCCTTCTCCTCCAGGCCGTCCAGCTCGGTGCCCTGGCCCACGTCGCCCGATACGGCGATGACTTCGGGGTTACCATAGTTCTCTTTCAGCCAGGGGATGATGATGGATGTATCCAGACCGCCGGAATAGGCGAGTACGACTTTCTTGACTTCGGACATGTTGTTTGACCTCCTGAAAACGGCCCTGCCGTCTTGTGATGTTGGTGATAGTATAGCACCCCCTCTTCTCAATTGCAAGCATCATTTTGAATAAAAAACCACAGCGCTTTGAAATATTCCTGTTATTATCCACAAAAAACCATTAAATATTCAGTTTTTAATGAATATTTAACAGGCACCATTTTTACTGTATTTTTCTGTTTATCTCTATTTTTCCTCTCAAAACAATTGCGAAAACCGGCAATGATACCAGTTTCCGCAATTCAAAACGCCTGTTTTTACATTTTTATAAAATGCCGGCCAGCATCGCTTTTGTGAGAGCTGCTATGGTCAGCGAATCCTGGATGGTCCCGTCCACAATGGCGCGGCGGCACTCCTCCGCGGTGAACAGCTCCACGCCGGTGATGCACTCCTCCTCCTGCAACGGCCCCACCGATGCAATATGGCAGGCAAAGAGATGCAGCGCTCCATATACCTTGGAGGTGTCGTTGATGACGGTCCCCAGGGGGATGAGCTCCGTCGTTTTAGTCCCCATCTCCTCCCACAGCTCTTTTACCGCGTCCTCCGCCGGCGACAGGCCCAGCTCCGCCCCGCCCCGGGGCAGCTCCAGCTCCCAGCGCCGGGGACCGTGACGGTAGTTCTTCAGCAGCACCGCCTTGCCCTCCAGAATAGGCAGGATCACCACCCCGTCATAATCCGTTTCCTTCAAAATGCGATAATAGAGATACAGCTCCCCCTTCTCCGGGCGGATCAGGTCCGCCGCCAGCAAAAACCATGGGCTGCGGAACAGCAGACCCACCTCTTTCCCCGTTTCGGCTTCATAGGCCCGCAGCTTCTCCTCCTCCAATACGATGGGCATAATGGGGTCCTGTACGAATTGCTCCGGATGCCGTTGGACGAAGGCCAGATATTCCCGGATACGGTCCATCCTTTTTTCTCCTTCCTATCTTTACCTTACAATATGCGGTTTCAAATCCATCGTAGGGGCGACCCTTGTGGTCGCCCGCCGTCAACACGAAAGAGGAATGTGGGCGGCCATAAAGACCGCCTCTACATGTGGAAGCGGCGGCGGACTTCTTCCCGGAGGTAGGGTACCCGGCGTACCACGATCAGCGGGATAATGAGGGCCACACAGATGGCCAAAACCACCAACGACCAGGCCGGCTGCCACTGATGATTCAAAAACTGGTCTATAAAATACTCTACCCCCACCGAAAAGATGCCGCCTGTACCGATTATCAGCGTCACGCTGCTCAAAATCGAGCGGCGTCCCTCATCCAGCAGAATCGACAAGACCAATACGCACGCGCCGCCCAGCAAAATCACCGGCAGCGCAAGGCCCCAATACCAATCCATGCCGTTCAGATCCAGCGCAATCAGATAGATATACACGGCAATGGCCGTCACATCCAGCAGCAGCCGGACCAGAAGCGACAGCTGCCGGGCCAGCAGCGGCGGCACCACCCACACCCAAAGCATGGCCGCCGCTCCGATCACATAGAGCGACCAGGCGTGCTCGGTACGCAGAAAGAGGTTGAGCAGTCCGCACACCAGCGCCACCGACAAAAACATGGAGCTGAGCAGCAGCGCCACCGCCACCCGGGACACCGGCGGCACCTCGCTGCGCTCCACCGGAAACGGCTTGGGACTTTCCAGATCCACCGGGCAGGACGGATTGCACACCGGCGTCTGACACAGCGGACATACCGCCGCCGTGTCGTCCAGCTCTACCCCGCAATTGACGCAATACGACATACTATCCTCCTTCCACCGGCTTGCCCTGCCGGTTGCTGGTTACTTTGACATGCAGGCCATCCTTCACCAAAAAGCGGAAAAATGCCCGCTCGGTGTCGGTCTCCTTCAGCGTGCCGGCAAAGGTGATTTCCATGGTGTTTCCGAAGCTGATGGACGCGCAATGGACCCGGGGCACCGTGGCCTGCCCCAGAATGACCTCCATATGCTCGATGTGGGACGCCATCTCCGGCGGCACCTGAAAAGCGCCAGGATTGGTGTACGTCCCGGAATAGGGCCGTACACCCGCCATCCGGTAGCCCAGCGCCATCACCGGATTCTTGAGCACCAGCGGAATCACTTGCAGAAGGGGATTGGTCTGGAATTTCACGTTGCCGGTCAGCATGGCCCGCATCTCCAGCCGGTTGATGTGAAGGCGCATGTAGTGGCGCACCTGGGACAAGATCTCCTCAAAGGTATACTCCCCCAGGGATGGGTCAATGCTTGGACGCACTGTTAAAATAAAATTGCGCAGCGTTTCCGACGGAAACCAGGGCCGCAGATTGATGGGCACCGCCAGCGCCACCGGCCGGGGATGGGCCGGATGCTTTTGGGCCTGGTTGTCCGCGATTACCTTCAAAAGCACCCCCGTCAGATACTCCGTAATGGATACGCCGTAGCGTTTGGCCTTGTCCTTCAGCTGGTCCAGCGGCACAAAGCCCATGGTGATGTTAAAGGTATAAAAAGGCTCGGCGGTGCCGGTATTGGGAAACGCGGTGGGCGCGGGTCCAGACCGCAGCACCTTCTTCCCCGCCCAGCGGGCGTAGCCGTCCTCCAGCTCCTCCCGCCGGGGCGGCTCATCCACATTCAGAATCCCCTCTCCTTGGGGAATCTCATAGCCCAGCTCCCGCAGGTAGACCGCCAGCAGCGTGCGTAAAAAAACCAGCGCCCCGGCGCCGTCCGACAGCGCGTGGAATACCTCCAGCGAAATGCGCCGTTCATAGTAATAAAACCGCACCAGCCAACCGTTATCCTCCCGGAACCGCACCGGCTGGCAGGGATTGGCGATGTCCCGCTTGACAAAGGGACCGGGCGCGTCGTTGGGCTCCAGATAGTACCAGAACATGCCGCGGCGTACCCGCACCCCAAAGCCGGGAAACCGGGGCATGGTACGGTCCACCGCCCGCTGGAGGGCCTCCGGGTCCACCTTTTGGTCCATCACCGCGGAGAACCGGTAAATGGAAGAGTATTCCTCCTTTTGCAGCGCGGTATAGAGTACGCCCGCATTGTCCAGCCGGTACCATACCCCTTTTTTCTTCTCCCGCTTCACCGGTCCGCCCCCTTTGCCTTCTGATCGTTCCTTTTTTGTTTTTTATTATACCATCCCTTCCAACGCGAAACAAGCAGAATCAGGCCCTTGCGTCCCCCCTCCAAAGCAGGTATCATATCTATAAAAAGGTCAATCTGTAACGGGAGGTGTCCCCCATGCTCTACTGCACCGCCGATATTCACGGCGACTACGACCGTTTTCAGGAACTGCTCCGCCGCATTTCCTTTTCCCCCCAAGATACCCTCTATATCCTGGGCGACGTCATCGACCGGGGCAAGGACGGCGTCGCCCTGCTGCGCGCCATCATGGACTGTCCCAATATGGTCCTGCTCCTGGGCAATCACGAGCAAATGTGCCTGGATACCCTGGGACCCAACCACCGTTGGGGCAGCAAGGCCCTGTGGACCCAAAACGGCGGCAGCCGGACCTATCGGGATCTGGTCTACCGCACCCCGCCCAAGGAGCGGCACGCCCTTATTTCCTTTCTCCTCTCCCTCCCCGTCCACCTGGAACTCACTGTGGGCGAACGGCGCTTTTTCCTGGTCCACGGCTTCCCCCACGCCGACCCGGCACAGCAGCTCTGGTCCCGCCCCGAACCGGATACGCCGGCCCCCTTCCCCGACAAGATCACCCTGGTGGGGCACACCCCCACCGCTTTCCTGACCGGACAGTTCCGCCAGCCCCTCTCCATCTTCCACGGCGACGGCTGGATGGACCTGGACTGCGGCTGCGGCAACGCCTCCCCCTTCTGCCGTCTGGCCTGCCTCCGGCTGGACGACCTGGCGGAATTTTATGTCTGAAATTCCCTGTTTCTCCCCGCGTACCCATTCCATTCTCTCCCAAAGCGTGGTATGATACGGATATGTTCGATACTCTCTGTGAAAGGAGCCATCATCCATGCGTATTCCGGAGGACCGCCGCCCCACCCTGGCCTCATGGCCCAAGCGGATCTTTGAGTGGGACGAGCTCCAGCCCCCCTTCCATCCCGCCCTCTCCCAGTGGCGCGCCTTGGGGATGCCGCCGGGCAACGTAACCTACATCCCGCGCATCCACCAGTACAGCGGCGCGCCCGAATACGCCGTCGCCTGGTTCTGCCAGCAGGTATGTATTCAGCGTCTCCAGGAAGGAACGCTGAATGTGTGGAACATTCTCCCCGGACAGGTCACCCAGCTCTACTACCAGATCCAGCTCCTCAAATGCACCGTCACCCTCTGCCTCTCCGACGGCCAAATCATCACCTTTTCCTACAACAAGACCAAGGAAGAGCAGATCTACCCCGTCATCAGCCTCCTGCTGGGCCAGCCCGGCGACTATGTCCCGCCCGTCCAGCACCCAGACTCCCCCGCCATGGACGCGCTCCAGCAGGAAAGCTACGCCATGCACTACACCGCCCTGCTGGCCTACCGCTTCGGACACGCCATCTCCCACCAGCTCTTCCTGCGGGGCAAAAATCGCAGCCTCCTTTATCTGCTCCAGCGCCGTCCCGATCCGGAATGCTTCTGTGCCCTTACTGACGCCGGACCGGTACTCATCCTCAATGACTATTACGGCACCCGCGCCCTCTACCTGCCCGCCGGCTACCCCAGCAGCTTCCAGGTCAAGCCCGTCCCCCACAGCAAGGACCACGGCCTTTATCTCCGCACCCTGGCGGAGGAGGAATTCCTTTATTTCCGCCTCCTGCCCGGCCAGGAGGCCCAGGCCAGCGCCTTCGCCGCCCGCTGGCCCTCTCATCTCTGAGCACCAAAAAAGCGAGGTCAGCCTCTGAACTGCACCCCATTTGTTAGACAGTATGGTATACTGAATAACAAGTGGGGTGCTTTATTATGCCAAAAGGGATACCAAACAAACGATACACACCAGAATTTAAAAAG
>NZ_JACLZC010000131.1 GCF_016901735.1 Pseudoflavonifractor phocaeensis
CAGGGCGAGCAGCTTACCCGCGCCGGGAATGAATACCGATGGAAACGGCACGACAGCTTGACCGTCCGGGGCAACAAGTGGTATCGCCACAGCCAGAGCAAGGGCGGCGGCCCCATTGATTTTGTCATGGAGTTTTTTGGCAAGAGTTTTACCGAAGCCGTTGAACTTCTCACAGAAGAAAAGGGAGCCGCACCGCCGCCGGATAGACCAAGCTCCGCGCCCCTCTCCGACTTCCGGCTACCGCCCCGCAGCCCCGACAACCGAACAGCGAGGAACTACCTCACAGCCGCCCGCCGCATTGATGAAGATGTGACGGGCTTTTTCTTTGCCAGCGGCGATATTTACGAGGACGCAGCCCACCACAACGCCGTATTCGTGGGGCGGGACGAGGACGGAATGCCGCGCTACGCCCACAGCAAGGGAACGGCGGGAAACTTCCGGCTTGATGTGAAAGGCAGCGACAAAGCCTTTAACTTCTGCTACCGGGGCGAGGGCGAAAGAGTGTTTGTCTTTGAAGCCCCCGTTGACCTGCTTTCTTTCCTCTGCCTGTTCAAAAAGGATTGGCAGAAGCAAAGCTACCTGTCATTGGGCGGCGTGGGAGAAAAAGCCCTGCTCCGCTTTCTCTCTGACCGTCCGAACATCAAGACCGTTTATCTCTGCCTTGACAGCGACGAAGCCGGAAACGACGCTTGCAGCCGCCTTGTGAAGCTCATGCCGGAGGGCTACACCGTCCACCGGCTTATCCCTCTTTTCAAGGATTGGAACGAGGTATTGCAGCACCGGGCAGAAATCACAGACGGGAAGTATTTGCGAGAAGCGGTCTACGGCTTGAAAGAGCCGCCGCAGGAAGAAACCGTTGAGATTATCCGCATGAGCGAGGTGGACACGCAGACCGTCGAATGGTTATGGGAGCCGTATATCCCCTTTGGGAAAGTAACCATTGTGCAGGGCAACCCCGGCGAGGGCAAGACCACCTTTGCCCTACGCCTTGCCGCCGCTTGTACCAACCGCAAGCCGTTCCCCCACATGGCAGTGCATGAGCCGTTCAATGTGATTTACCAGACTGCCGAGGACGGTTTGGGCGACACCATCAAGCCCCGCCTTATGGAAGCCGAAGCAGACCTTGACCGCATTCTTGTCATTGACGAGAGCAAGCAGGGGCTTTCCCTGTCCGATGAGCGCATAGAGAGAGCTATCCGACAGACCGGGGCGCGGCTGATTATCCTTGACCCCATACAGGCGTATGTGGGCGAGAAAACCGACATGAACAAGGCCAACGAGATACGCCCCATGTTCCGCCGCCTTGCCGAGATTGCCGAGCGTACCGGGTGCGCCGTTATCCTAATCGGACACCTCAACAAAGCCGCCGGAGGACAGAGCGCCTACCGGGGTTTAGGCTCCATCGACTTCCGCGCCGCAGCAAGGAGCGTCCTGCTGATCGGGCGCGTGAAACGGGAACCGAATGTGCGCGTTATCGTCCATGACAAATCTTCTCTTGCGCCGGAGGGTAAGCCCATAGCCTTTTGCCTTGACCCGGAAACGGGCTTTTCGTGGATAGGCGAGTATGACATTACCGCCGACGAGCTGCTGTCCGGCGCGGGCGGCAACACCGCCACCAAGACCGAACAGGCGGAACGGCTGATACTTGACCTGCTTGCAGACGGGAAAGAGCTTGCCAGCGAGGACCTTGTAAAGGCCGCAGCCGAAGCCGGAATATCCGAGAGGACGGTACAGAACGCCAAGCGCAACATGGGCGG
>NZ_JACLZC010000132.1 GCF_016901735.1 Pseudoflavonifractor phocaeensis
GCCAATGCCCTCTCTCCGGTCTACCAGGAGGACAACAAACAGGCCAAGGCCCTCAAGCGGATCGCCGGAGACTCCTTCAAGCTGCTGCTCACCGGCACCCCCATCGAAAAGAACATCATGGACTTGTACGGTCTGATCTGGTTCATCGACGAAACGCTGCTACCGGGAGAAAAAGAGTTTCTGGCCCGGTATCTGCGCCGACCGGAGAACTACCCGGAACTCAGCGAACAGGTCAGCCGCTATTGTTTCCGTACCCTCCGTTCCCAGGCCAAGCACTACGCCAAGGTGACGGAGCGTGTGCTGCTGACCGTGGAGTACACCCCCGGCAAGGCAGAGCGGCAGCTCTATGAGCTGCTGTATGCCTACATCAACCAGCCGGAAAAGAAAGCCTTTCCCGAAATGAACCAATATGACCTGGCTCTACGGTTACTTGGCCTGTTGGGTTCCTCTACGGCGGCAATTTTGCAAACCATCCAAGGTATCGTCAAGCGGCTCCGGGGGCTGGAAAACGCAGCGGAGGAACTAAGCCAATGGCAAGAGATTCAGACCGCAGCCGAAAGCATTCCCCAGGATGCCAAGGCCGGTGAGCTGCTGACCGTTCTCAAACAGGGATTTTCCCTTATGAAGAAAACGGGAGCCAAACAGAAAGCGGTTATCTTCACCGAGAGCGTGGAAACCCAGAAGATGCTCCAGAATCTTCTTTCCGGCCGGTACCGCACTCTGGCCTACAACGGCAGCGCCGATTACTCCGTGATCCGCCAGTTCAAGGAGGATGGCGAGGTGCTGATTTCCACCGATAACGGTGCCAAGGGCTTCAATCTGGAGGAGGCTGCTTTCATCATCCACTACGACCTGCCGTATAACACCTTAAAGCTGGAGCAGCGTATCGACCGCTGCCACCGGCTGGGTCAGGAGAACGATGTGCTGTCTGTGGCCTTCATCGACAAGAACAACTTTGCCGATGTTCGCAAGCTGGAGCTGGTCAACAAGCGGATGCTGGTGACAGACGGTGTCTTTGGCATTACCGATGACGTGCTGGGCGGTTTTACGGATGATGTAAAAGCAGCCTTTTCGGTCATTGCCCAGCGGTTGCGGCCCAGGGCGCAGATTGAGCAGGCATACCGGCAGACCCTGAGTACCCACGAGGACGATAACCGGCAGACCGTTTCCGCAGCGGAGGATATTCTGTTTACCACCTTCACCAAGGAGTTGGCCGAAAAAGTGAAGATCAACCCCAAGTATGTGAACCGCCGTGGACAGGAGCTGAATAACGACCTCTGGGAGATTACCAAATGGTTTTTTACTCGTTATAATGAAAAGAACGATGATTGCCGTTTTGTGATTGACGAATCCAGCCGTACGATCACGGCCACGGAGTATCGGGAACTGCCGGTGCTGTTCTACTACTGGACGGGAAGCAGGAACCGGCCCTATCGCAGCCAGAAGATGTACGGCATGGCAAAGGACTTCAAACCCAAGGCCGGACAGATTACCCTGTCCAGTATCATAGGCCGTGGGATTCTCCACGAGCTGGAGTGTGCCAACGAGGGAGTGCTGACCATCCCGACGGTGCAGGAGCCGTGCCAGATAGCCCTTTATACTGTCACCCTGGTTTCAGGCTCCAGCCGCACAGAACACGCCGTGCTGTGCGGTTTGACGGATAGCGGCAAGGCCCTGGACGATGCAGCTTGTCGCAGCATCTTTGACTTACCGGTGGAGAGCTACACCGAGGATGAGCGGAGATC
>NZ_JACLZC010000133.1 GCF_016901735.1 Pseudoflavonifractor phocaeensis
CCGGCTGCGTTGGTCACATTGTTGCAGTATTCCAGATTGTAGCGGCTCTGGCAGGCAATCAGGGCTTCGCTGAAGCTGCGGGGCTTCAGGGCAGGCAGGTTGTTTTCGGTGCAGTAAATCTGGTATGCCTCATACAGTTCTTTGGAACTGGCGGACAGATCGGCTTTCAGGCGAACATATCCGTCAGAATCCAGAAAATCATAGACATTGTTGTTGTCCCGTTTGACTGCCTCCCGGTTTTCTCTGGTGCGGTCACTTTCGGTGAATTTGAAGTTGTTGGCGGCCAGCCGCTGCAATCCTTCAAAAGCCCACAGCAGAATACCCTCCACCTCGGCTTTCATCTTCTCGGCAAGGTCAGGATCATCCACACGACCAGCCGGTTTTTCTTTCGTGGTCAGCACCAGCTGGCGGCGATAAAATCCGTCGCTCCGGTCAAACAGCGCCTGCAAATCTCCGTTGGAGAAGGCCAGCAGCCGGGCGCACATCCATCCCTGATAGCTCTGCTTGCCCTTGCGCTCCAAATCCATCTTGCCCTGGGCAGTGACGATGGATTTCACATAGTTGGTCTGGCGCAGGGCCTCCATTCGCATATCGTCATCCACGCACAGGAGGATATGCTCCAAATCCGCACGGGCAAACCGGTTTTCGGATATTTTCCCGATGCTGCCGTCCTTCATGTTGGAGCCGAACAAAGTCCCCAGCACAGCGCCGATCTGCGACTTTCCCTCGCCGCCGTTACCTTTTATGACCATCATCCGCTGTCCCTTGTTGCTGGGAATCAGGCAGTAGCCGATATATTCCTGCAAGGTTGGGATGTCCTCCGGGTAGAGCAGGCCATCCAGAAATTGCAGCCAGAGAACAGGTTTCGGGGCATTGGGGTTGTAGGCCACAGGGAAGCGGTTGCGGACGATTTTCGGCTTTCCCTCCGCAAAGGTTCCATCCAGAAAAAGCGTCCCGTTGGAAAGATGAATCCGGTCTGGCTCCGGGGGAAAATCCTCCACCAGCGCCGCCAGTTTCATCAGCTCCACAATGTTGCTGATTTTGCGGGGAATGTTGCTGACCGCACAGCATTTCAACTCCTCAAAAATCTCTCCACGCAGGGGCAACTCATCGGTCACACGGCCTTCGGGCGTGAAAAAAGCCCCGTTTGTGAAGATGATCTTGTGCGTCTGCAAGAACTCCTCACAAAACAGGGCTTCGTTGATGCTTTTGCCATCGAACCAGACGGGCATCCCGTCAAGCTGCGTTTTGTTTTTCATAGGCACCGTCCTCCTTTTTCAGCCTGTCCAGCCGTTCCTCCAAACCGGCAATCAGGCCATCCTTGTTCAGCATTTCCACGATTTTCACCCGCTGTTCCAGTTCGGCGGCAATGAGCAAATCCGCCAGATACTCCACATAGTCCAGCATCTGGCAGGCTTCCACAAACCGGTCATCCAGAACATCTTCCGGTGTCTTGGGTGCGTACTGCACCTTCCAGCTTTCCAGAAGATGCAGATAATCACACAGCACCCGCAGACAGCGCACTTCTTCCTGCCGGTATGCTTTCAGCAGGAGACGCTCCGGTTTGGGCAGGGCAGCTGCCGCAGGCGGCTTGTCCGGACCAATCCCAAAATCCTGTGCCAGCTTCTGCGCTGCTTCGTAACTGCTCAGGTCAAATAACCTCGCCACAAGGTCGATTACATCGCCGGTGGCCCCGCAGCCGAAGCAGTAAAAATACC
>NZ_JACLZC010000134.1 GCF_016901735.1 Pseudoflavonifractor phocaeensis
CATAGACAAAATCGTTGCCGGTATTGTAGGGCGGGTCGATGTAAATCATCTTCACCTTGCGGTAGTAGGCCGTTTGCAGCAGCTTCAAAACCTCCAGGTTGTCGCCCTCGATATAGAGATTCTGGGTGGTGTCCCAGTCTACGCTTTCCTCCGGGCAGGGGCGCAGAGTGCCGGTGGAACGTTTCTGGGCCAGCCGCAGACAATCTGCCTTACCCTTCCACTCAAACCGATATTTTTCAAAATCGTTATCAATGTATTCGCCGCACAGAGAAAGCAGCTTGTCAATGTCCAACTTGCCCTCGCTGACGCACTCCGGGAACAGGGAGCGCAGCTTGTCCAGGTTGGTTTGTTCTATGTTCATGGAAAGTCCGTCCATTGTATGCTCAATCATTTTCCTTGTCCCTCCAAAACTCGTTCCTTCTCACATTCCAGATATTTTTGAGTAATTGAAACCAACCGTTCCCGAAATGATACAAGATTTTCTGCCGCCAAAAGGAATTGTCTTATATGTGTATCTCTGTATTCCTTCGCAGCATCTATGGCATCAGAGGCGGGCACAACACCAGTCAAATCTTCTTTGCGCTCCAACACTTTTTTATAGGCATCCAGAAATCCATCTGGGTTCCGCAATCCATTGGAACATAATTCCGCAACTGAATTGCTAAACCTGACTTTATCTGCAACCGCCAATGAATCATCCAAGATAGTACAAAACTCTTGAAAAAATTGATTTTCATTACTGAGAAGCAACTTTATTTTGTAGTGTGCCGTCTCCATCTGGTGATACCGCTCATATACTTCGGCATCTTTCCCTTCGTACTCTTCCTCGTTTAAGGCCATAAAGCTTAGCCAATGAGCGTCAAGCATAGAAATATATTGGGAAACATTATCAGTGAGCTGAACATACCGACGCTCATAATCTGCCATGCGGAGATTATACCCTTGCGACTGCCGTTGATTGAAAAACGCTGTCACCAAGTTTGCTCCGGCAAGCACAGCAGTAATAATAATTCCAATTAAAGTTATAATATCAGCAGTTTCCATTAAATATTTCTCCGTATTGTCACCACAAATTCCCGCTGTACCTTTGCCGTCAGCTTTTCCCTGTCGGCAAAGGATTTCATTTTTTCTTCCAGCTCCATGTCAAGCCGCATGGCGTCAAAAAACTGGCTCTCCTGCCGCTTCATGTACTCCTGCCGAAGCTGGGTTACTCTTTTCTGCGCAGACAGCCGTTTCAGCCGGTCGCCGGTGACGGCCTCCAGCTCCGCCTGCGCCTGCTGTACCTGGCTGTCCAGGGTGTTCAGTTCTCGGCTCAATGCCGCCTTATCAGCGGACACTTGCTGCTTCATCCGCTCCATTTCCTCGGCCTGGGCAGGCGAAAGGCGCTCCAGCTGCTCCGCCATCATCTTATCACTCGGCACCAGCCGATCCAGCGGGTGGGGGCGGCTGGTTCCTTTTAACCAGTGGGGGGATCTCCGCTCATCCTCGGTGTAGCTCTCCACCGGTAAGTCAAAGATGCTGCGACAAGCTGCATCGTCCAGGGCCTTGCCGCTATCCGTCAAACCGCACAGCACGGCGT
>NZ_JACLZC010000135.1 GCF_016901735.1 Pseudoflavonifractor phocaeensis
CCCCAACCCGCGTCCGTACCCGTCCAGCCCCCGGAGCCGGAGCCGCCGGACCCCTCCGAAACCGACGAGGCCCGCTTCCTCCTGGAGCTGCAAAAGGAAAAATATCAGGTGATCTCCGAGTTCTCCGAGGATATGATTTTCTCCTATAACGCCATCTCCGATTCTATGGAGCTGAGCGAAAAGTTCTGCCGGGTCTTTCAGGTCCCCGCCTACCTGCGGGATTACAGCACCCATCCGGAGCCCAGCTTCCTCTTCCTGCCGGAAGAGTACCAGTGCCTGGTGGAGCGTTTCCACAAGCTGAGCTGGGCCGACCAGCAGCTGGAGATGGATCTGCACCTGAAGCTGCCCGACGGCACCATGCCCTGGTTCCATCTGGCCCTGCGGACCCTGTGGTCCAGCCGGGACCGGAGCCGGGAGCTGGGCTATGTGGGCAAGCTGACCAACATCAACCGCATCAAGCGGGAGGCCACCAAATGGCAGCAGCGGGCCAACACCGACCCCCTCACTCAGCTCCACAACCGCGCCGGCGCCCACCTGCTCTTTGAGCAGATGCTCCGGGAGTGCGCCGAGCAGGACCGGAAAATGACGGTGGTCTTTATGGACATCGACCACTTCAAGTCCCTCAACGATACCCTGGGCCACGCCGCCGGCGACCAGATCCTCATTGCCTTCAGCCAAAACGTCCGGCGGCAGTTCCGTCCCACCGATATCGTGGCCCGCTTCGGCGGCGACGAGTTCCTGGTCATTATGAAGGACACCGGAGACGAGGCCTTCGCCCGCCGGAAGCTGGAGCCCCTGTGCCATCAGACCCTTTTCCTCCCCGCCCTCAAGCTCCCCGCCGGTATGTCCGGCGAGGCCTCCGACCAGCTCCCCGTCAGCAGCAGCATCGGCGTGGCCTTCTACCCCGACGACGCCCAGGACTTTGACGCGCTGCTCCGCAAGGCCGACAGCGCCCTTTACGCCTCCAAGCGGGCCGGGCGGGGCACCGTCTCCTTCTGCGCCGCCGTGGAGGCCCAGGAGGGAATCTAAATTTTTTGTAAAAAACACTTGCATTCCGCCAGAAGATGTGCTATTATAAATGAGCTGTCAGTGAGAGTGATTCTCCCAGGCGGTATGCGGCTGTAGCTCAGCTGGATAGAGTGTTTGACTACGAATCAAAAGGTCGGGGGTTCGAATCCCTTCAGCCGTACCACGCCGGAGCAAGGTTTTCCCTTTGCTCCGGCGTTTTTTATGCTCATTGCAAAAGGGGGACAGCATGTACGCTGTCCGGTTCAGGCTGTCGAAGAAGTGGAACGCGGTGCAGGAAACGTCAAAGTGCCTGCATGGAAGCGGGCGACCACAAGGGTCGCCCCTACGAGGTGGGAGGATATCCTATTACCCCGCCGAGGGCGGCGGGGCCTACAGGAAAGGCGGGGCGGACAGTGTCCGCCCCCTACAAAGGGCAGAAGGTACCGTGAAAGCGCCTGGGGGAAGTGCAGAAGGGGGGTATCCCCCCTTCCGTTGCCTTTGCTTCCCTCCTCGCGGCATAGCCGCTCGGCCTCCGCTAAAAATGTGCCACCGGCACATTT
>NZ_JACLZC010000136.1 GCF_016901735.1 Pseudoflavonifractor phocaeensis
CGGCCAGCCGCTGCAATCCCTCAAAAGCCCACAGCAGAATACCCTCCACCTCGGCTTTCATCTTCTCGGCAAGGTCAGGATCATCCACACGGCCAGCCGGTTTTTCTTTTGTAGTCAGCACCAGCTGGCGGCGGTAAAATCCGTCGCTCCGGTCAAACAGGGCCTGCAAATCCCCGTTGGAGAAGGCCAGCAGCCGGGCGCACATCCAGCCCTGATAACTCTGCTTCCCCTTGCGCTCCAAATCCATCTTGCCCTGTGCGGTGACGATGGATTTGACATAGTTGGTCTGACGTAGGGCCTCCATTCGCATATCATCGTCCACACACAGCAGGATGTGTTCCAGATCGGCGCGGGCGAAACGGTTCTCTGAGATTTTGCCGATGCTCCCGTCCTTCATATTGTTGCCGAATAGGGCGGCCAGCACCGCGCCGATCTGGCTCTTACCCTCGCCGCCGTTGCCCTTAATGACCATCATCCGCTGTCCCTTGTTGCTGGGAATCAGGCAGTAGCCGATATATTCCTGCAAGGTGGGGATGTCCTCCGGGTAGAGCAGGCCATCCAGAAATTGCAGCCAGAGGACAGGCTTTGGAGCGTAGGGGTTGTAGGCTACGGGAAAGCGGTTGCGGACAATTTTCGGCTTTCCCTCCGCAAAGGTTCCGTCCAGAAAAAGTGTGCCGTTAGAAAGATGAATCCGGTCCGGCTCCGGGGGAAAATCCTCCACCAGTGCTGCCAGCTTTATCAGCTCCACAATGTTGCTGATTTTGCGGGGAATGTTGCTGACCGCACAGTATTTCAGCTCCTCAAAAATCTCTCCCCGCAGGGGCAGTTCATCGGTCACACGGCCTTCGGGCGTGAAAAAAGCCCCGTTTGTGAAGATGATCTTGTGCGTCTGCAAGAACTCCTCACAAAACAGGGCTTCGTTTATGCTTTTGCCATCAAACCAGACGGGCATCCCGTCAAGCTGCGTTTTGTTTTTCATGGGCGCTATCCTCCTTTTTCAGCCTGTCCAGCCGTTCCTCCAAACCGGCGATCAGGCCATCCTTGTTCAGCATTTCCACGATTTTCACCCGCTGTTCCAGCTCGGCGGCAATGAGCAAATCCGCCAGATACTCCACATAGTCCAGCATCTGGCAGGCTTCCACAAACCGGTCATCCTCGTCCTCACAAGCTACATATCCCTCGCTCCCGCCTTGCGGCGAGAGCTCGCTCATTCCGCTGCTCGTCCTCTCCCCAACGGAACCGCTTTGCTGGGTTCCGTTGGGGACCCCAGTTTCATCTGGATGGGATGGGGCATAGTTCTGTTTCCAACCTTCCAGAAGATGCAGATAATCGCACAGTACCCGCAGGCAGCGCACTTCCTCCTGCCGGTATGCTTTCAGCAGAGGACGCTCCGGTTTTGGTAAGGCGATTGCCGCAGGGGGCTTGTCCGGGTCAATCCCGAAATCCTGTGCCAGCTTCTGCGCTGCTTCGTAACTGCTCAGGTCAAATAACCTCGCCACAAGGTCGATTACATCGCCGGTGGCCCCGCAGCCGAAGCAGTAAAAATACC
>NZ_JACLZC010000137.1 GCF_016901735.1 Pseudoflavonifractor phocaeensis
TGGAGACCCCAGAAAATTCTGTGTAATCGACAGGAATCGATAGGTTAAGGTTTCCTGACAAAGTCAAGAATATGATCAAGATATTTACGATAAAGGAGTCAGGAAGCTATGCAGCCAGCACCGCAGGAATTGTTGAAGCAATATGTACAGAGCCAGCACTTCACCAGCACGGCAGACATCATGGCGGCGATGAAAGAGATGTTCCGAGATGTCATCCAGCAAGTGATGGAAGTGGAAATGGACGAGGAATTGGGGCGGGAGCGCTGCCAGCGGGCAGCCGCGGAAAACAGCTCTCCCAACTACCGCAACGGCTATTCTCAGAAGACGGTCAAGACCCAGCTGGGGGAGATCGACATCAGGGTACCCAGAGACAGGAAAGGCAATTACGAGCCGAAAATCATTGAAAAGTATGACCGCAATGCCGAGGGCATGGAGGACAAGATACTTGCCCTGTACGCCTGTGGGATGAGTCAGCGGGACATTGCCGAGCAGATCAAGAGCCTGTACGATGTGGAGATTTCCCCGGAACTGGTGAGCAAGATCAGTGAAAAGATCATGCCGGAGGTGACCGCCTGGCAGAACCGGCCGCTGGAGCCGGTCTATCCCTTCGTGTTCATGGACGCCATCCACTACAAGGTGAAGGAGGATCACCGCTATGTAACCAAGGCGGCCTATGTGGTGCTGGGCATCTCCATGGATGGCCGGAAGGATATCCTGGGCGTCTGGATCGGGGCGCATGAGAGCAGCAAATTTTGGCTGAATGTGTTGAATGACCTGAAAAGCCGGGGTGTTTTGGATGTGTATCTGTTCTGCACTGACGGTCTGTGCGGCATAATGGATGCCATCCGGGCGGTCTATCCCAAGAGCTGTCTGCAGCGGTGTATCGTCCACCAGATCCGCAGTTCCACCCGGTATGTCAGCTATAAAGACATCAAAAAGGTCGTCGCCGACCTGAAGAAGATATACACCGCCGTTACCCTGGACGAGGCGGAAGAGAACCTGCGCCGGTTCTCCGATGCCTGGCACAGGCAGTACCCCTCCTGTGTCAAGAGTTGGGAGGATAACTGGGAAGTTCTGAGCACGTTCTTTGAATACCCGCCAGAGATTCGGAAAATCATATACACGACCAACATCATTGAGGGCCTGAACCGGCAGTTCCGGCAGATCACGAAAAACAAACCCAGTTTCACCAACGACGATTCTCTGAGGAGGATGCTCTACCTGGCGTCTCAGCGGATCGTGAAGCACTGGCACGCCAGATGTCAGAATTGGGATCTGGTGCTCAGCCAACTGCAGATCCTCTTCGCCGACCGCGGCGTGGGCTGATCCCCTTCCCTTAGCATTTCCGGGAGGGCGGTACGGCATTCACGCCGCAAGCGGCGCGCATACCGTCCCACCTCTCCCGGAAAAGCTGTTATCAAGGGGAATAAGCCCCTATCATGCACATTGCAAATGCGATATTCTTGAGTTTGTCGAAAACCGCTTACACAAAATTTTCTGCCGTGCC
>NZ_JACLZC010000138.1 GCF_016901735.1 Pseudoflavonifractor phocaeensis
GCAGTCGGCGCAGGGGTTTCCGTTTTGGAAGCCCCTGTTCATGGGGTGGTATATTGCCACCCCATCCCGCCGCCTGCCTGCGTCAACCTGCCACCGGCAGCTTGACACAAATACAGGGGTGGAACGAATCGTCCCGCCCCTGCTGGTGGTGCGTCGTATTTCACGACGCACTGAGCGAAAACAAGGGTGCCCTGTTTCGGGGCACCCCTTTCAGAAAGGACAAGGTGATTTATGGCGATTTATCATTTGGAGGCTAAGATAGTCAGCCGTGGAGCCGGACGCTCCGCCATAGCTGCTGCGGCCTATCTGAGCTGTTCCCGGATGCTCAACGAGTACGACGGAGTGCAGCACGACTACACCCGCAAACAGGGACTTGGATGGCGGCAGGTTTTTCTGCCAGCCACGGCCCCCGCAGAGTGGCAAGATCGAGAAACCCTGTGGAATGCTGTGGAGGAAACCGAAACCGCAAAGGACAGCCGCCTCGCCCGTGAATTTGTGGCGGCGCTGCCCATAGAACTAAGCCGGGAGGAACAAATCCAGCTCCTGCAAGATTTCATCAAGGAGCAGTTTGTGGCAGACGGAATGTGCGCCGATGCTGCCATCCATGACCCATATCCTCCCGGACACAATCCCCATGCCCACATCCTGCTGACGGTGCGCCCGCTGGATGAAAAGGGAAAATGGCAGTACAAGACCGAAAAAGAATATCTCTGCGTCAAAGACGGCGAGGAACGGGGCTTTACCGCCGCCGAGTTCAAACAGGCGCAGGCCGACGGATGGGAGAAGCAATACCAGTACAAGGTGGGCAAAAAGAAGGTGTATATGGCTCCTTCCGCAGCGCAGGCACAGGGCTATGAACGGGTGTCTAAATACCCCAAAAGCACCAAATATGGTAGGCAAAATCCCATCACGGAACGTTGGAACAGCGATGAGCAACTTGTTCTGTGGCGAGCTGCATGGGCGGATGTGGCAAACCGCCATCTGGAGCGCACCGGGCACGAAGAACGCATCGACCACCGCAGCCATGCCGAGCGTGGTCTGCTGGAGCGGCCTACGGTCCATGAGGGTGTGGTTGCCAGAGCCATGGAGAAAAAGGGCATTATCTCTGACCGGTGCGAACTGAACCGGCAGATCAAGGCCGACAATACCCTGCTCCGGGAGCTGAGGGAACAGGTCAAAAAGCTAGCGCAGGCGGTCAAGAACACCCTTCCGGCGCTCGCCGAGACCATGGAAAATCTGCGAAAAAATCTGTTGCTATTCTGCTATCAGCTGGGGTATCTCCGCAAAGGCAAGGAGCGTCTGAACACTTCGCTGAATACGCTGCGCCCTGCCCTCACACAGTACAACCAGCTGGCAAAGGACATTCGGGATAAGACGAAAGAGCGCCGCAGCCTGCTTTCCGAGAAAAAGGTTCTTTCCGCTGTCCATGTATTCCGACACCGGGAACTGGCGG
The DNA here is from genome assembly GCF_016901735.1 of Pseudoflavonifractor phocaeensis. Classification (GTDB taxonomy): domain Bacteria; phylum Bacillota; class Clostridia; order Oscillospirales; family Oscillospiraceae; genus Pseudoflavonifractor_A. Next base: position 1,454 of record NZ_JACLZC010000138.1, read on the forward strand.
CAAAGATTGCGGCTCTGAC
>NZ_JACLZC010000139.1 GCF_016901735.1 Pseudoflavonifractor phocaeensis
TTGATTACTTCCTCGTTTAGCTGTACAATCTTCTCGGACATGGTTTGCTGTCTCCTTTCGAATGGTGGTGTCGCAACTTCATTCTACCAGAGATCTGCAAACCATGTCTCTTTTTATCTGCTTTTCAATTTGCGAAACTTATTCTACCTTATCGTTCAAAGCGGTATATTGCTGTATTTAAAGCAATGGCAGACAGCCACAGCAAGAAAAGAAGCAGTCCAACGATGCAGATCGCACTGCCGAAGTAAAACGCAGCGGATAGATTCCAATCCGATAGCGCGCCAAAAATCAGATTTGTTCCAATGGCAATACCGTCCGCCAGCATACCGCAGACGCTGAGTGCAGTAGCTCGGTTTCTGCTTGTAATTTGCCGGTTTTGGAGATCCGACAAGAGGGGCTGAAATAATGTGTTGGAGAGACGAAGGAGCAGCACACTGATGACAGATGGTAGTGCGAAGGTCGTAGATCCGAGTACCAGGCAAGATAAAATCGCAGGAACACAAAACAGGACGAAGGAGCGGCGGATTCCTACCCGCTTGGTGAAGGCGGAAGAATATGCTCCTAACAATCCCAATAGTGTGGCAACGATATACACCAGACCGATAACAGAGTTGCTTAACCCACAGCGTTCATATTGAAGCTGATTTAAGAACACAGTGATCGTCTGATGGGCTTCGGACAGCAAAGCCACGCCCACAAGAAACACAAGGAGCGTGCGATTGGAAAAGATTTGGCGGAAACTCTCACGAAACGGCTCCGCCTCTGTTTCCGCAGCGCCGGTCTGACGCACTTCGGTCAATCCGAAAGAAAGCACCATTGCAAGTCCGTAGCTGATCACTGTCAGCAAACCGGCCAGCCAATAATCATCTCCCACAAATACTGAGAACACCCCTGCCGCAATGAGCAGCCCAGCCATGCTCATACTGCTGTACAAACCAAATGCTTTCTGACTGTCCGTTCCTTCACAGGATAAATAGATGATGCTGGAGTCTACGCCTGAGTAACCGGCTAGCACCATACTGAGCATGATACGCTCTGTTAGGAACCCCCCAAACCCGGTTGCCTGCAAAAATACGATTTTAGAAATGAAATAAAGAGAGGAACAGAAAATCATGGTTTTCCGATAGCCAATTTTGTCGGCTATCATTCCCCATGGAATTTCCAAAAGAATGCCCAGAGCCAAAGAGATGCTTTCAATGACCGTGATTTCAAAGACTGTAACGCCCTGTGCCTGCCGATACAGCGTGGCAATCGGTCCATAAAAAACCATGCCTTGCAGCAATGCAATGGCATACATCACATATAAGTTTTTCTTCATATTCATATCCTTTCTGAATTTTGGGTACAACAATCAGACGTCAGTTAAATAGTGTTTACACGAGTAATGTAGTATAATAGGGACAACAGCCCAGAAAGAGGTGTTCCTATGAGTAACGAACAACAACGCCACGATATCAGTGATGAGGTATGG
>NZ_JACLZC010000140.1 GCF_016901735.1 Pseudoflavonifractor phocaeensis
CATAGACAAAATCGTTGCCGGTATTGTAGGGCGGGTCGATGTAAATCATCTTCACCTTGCGGTAGTAGGCCGTTTGCAGCAGCTTCAAAACCTCCAGGTTGTCGCCCTCAATGTAGAGGTTCTCGGTGGTGTCCCAGTTGACGCTCTCCTCCGGGCAGGGACGCAGGGTGCCGGTGGAGCGTTTCTGGGCCAGCCGCAGACAGTCTGCCTTACCCTTCCACTCAAACCGATATTTTTCAAAATCGTTATCAATGTATTCGCCGCACAGAGAAAGCAGCTTGTCAATGTCCAACTTGCCCTCGCTGACACACTCCGGGAACAGGGAGCGCAGCTTGTCCAGGTTGGTTTGTTCTATGTTCATGGAAAGTCCATCAAGAAAGTCAGGCATAGTGCTTATCCTCCCACTTTTGCGCTATTATGGAATTTTCTCCAGCAATATGCGATCAACTCGCTTACCAGAGCTTGGTTTTCTATTAAATACGGCCTTTTGGCCCTGTTCTTGTCAAAATAATAATCAGTGAAGTCCGCAAGATTCAACTGTGGCTTGGTCTGCAACACCGCCATGATGCTGTGGTAGATATTCTTTTCTCCCTGCTGAATCATGTCTTTAACGAATTGTTTCGCCTCTGGGGAAACGTGATTCAAATAAGCATACTCATCCTGACCTGTTTTCTCTCTCTCATGCCAATCGGATTTTGCAGGTGCTACTTTTGGCGTATGGTTGGCTCTGATATAGTTGGCCAACACTTCAAAATCAGTTTTAATCTTCGTGCGTTGCTCCTGAGAACAACTTTTCCATATATTATTGAGTGCAATCCACTCTGGAGTGGATTTTACTGCATCATGCTCCAAACTCATACGTTAACCTCCGGCCTGGACAATCTTCACTAAAAATTCTCTCTGCACCTTTGCCGTCAACTTTTCCTTTTCGGCAAAGGATTTTATTTTTTCTTCCAGCTCCATGTCAAGCCGCATGGCGTCAAAGAACTGATTCTCCTGCCGCTTCATGTACTCTTGGCGTAGCTGGTTGATTTTCTTCTGCGTAGCCAGCCGTTTCAGCCGGTCGCCGGTGACGGCCTCCAACTCCGCTTGCGCCTGCTGCACCTGGCTGTCCAGAGTGTTCAGCTCCCGGCTCAATGCCGCCTTATCAGCGGACACTTGCTGCTTCATCCGCTCCATTTCCTCGGCCTGAGCGGGAGACAGACGCTCCAGCTGTGCCTCCAGCAGCGCCTCTTTTGGCACCAAATTATCCAGCGGGTGGGGACGGCTGCTCGCTTTTAACCAGTGGGGAGATCTCCGCTCATCCTCGGTGTAGCTCTCCACCGGTAAGTCAAAGATGCTGCGACAAGCTGCATCGTCCAGGGCCTTGCCGCTATCCGTCAAACCGCACAGCACGGCGT
>NZ_JACLZC010000015.1 GCF_016901735.1 Pseudoflavonifractor phocaeensis
CTCCCCGCCCTCGTTCACCGGCCGGACCTCCACCCCCAGCGCCGGGAACACTTCCTCCAACAGCGCGCAGGTCTCCACCCAGTCCCGTCCCAGCCGGGACAGGTCCTTCACCACCACACAGTCGCCCTTCCCCTGCCGGAGGTAGGCCATCATCCCCTGAAACCCCGGCCGCCGGAAATGGACGCCGGACACCCCGTTGTCCCGGAACACCGCCGCCTCCTCCAGCCGGTCCCGATGCCCGTCCAGATAGCCCCGCAGCAGCGCCACCTGCACCTCCAGGCTGTCCCCCGCCGCAAGGCCGTTATCCGCCGCCGACAGCCTGGCATAGAGCACCGCTCTCCTCCGCCGCTCCGCCGGAGGTTCCGCCTCCGCCGTCCTTCTCCTGCTTTTTCGCGCCATTGTCACCCCTCCTTATCCGATGCAACAGTCTATTCCCCGCCTTTCCCGCATAGACTGCCGGGAAAGGTGGGATGTGAAGTGGAACCTATCACCCTGGAGGAGCTGGAACGCCGGCTGGACGGCGGCGAAGAGGGGCGCCGGCTGGCGGCGGAGCGGCTTGGCGTGGACGGCCGGCTGTGCTGGGACGGCGTGACGGTGACCCTGGTCTTTGACCCGGAGGGCCCCACCCTGGAACAGCTTCTGGAGGACGCCGGTGGACCGGCCTGAAAAAATCTGGCGGTGCGCCTCCTACCTGCGTCTCTCCCGGGAGGACGGCGCCCCGGGAGAGAGCGAGAGCATCGCCGGACAGCGGGCGCTGATCGACTGTTTCCTGGCCCAACGGCCTCAGCTGCGCCTTACGGCGGAGTTCGTGGACGACGGCTGGAGCGGCGTGCGCTTCGACCGCCCCGGCTTGCAGGCCCTGCTGGACCAGGTCCGCGCCGGCGCGGTGGACTGCGTCGTGGTCAAGGACCTCTCCCGCTTCGGGCGCAACTACATCGAGACGGGCCGCTATCTGGAGCGTATTTTCCCCGCTCTGGGGGTGCGCTTTCTCTCGGTGACGGAGGAATATGACAGCCTCGCCTGCCGCCGGTCGGGAGACGGTCTGCTGCTGGCCTTCCGCAGCCTCATCAACGACGCGTACAGCCGGGACCTGTCGGTCAAGGCCAGGGCACAGCGGAGCGTCCGCCGTCAACAGGGGGTCTATCTGGGCCCCTGCCCCCTCTACGGCTATATCCGGGACCCGGCCTGCCCCCAGCGCCTCGCCCCCGACCCGGAGGCCGCCGCCACCGTGGCCCTCCTCTTTTTCTGGAAGCTGTGCGGCGCCAGCGAGGGCGCCATGGCCCGCTGGCTGGAACATCTGGGCGCCCCCTCCCCCCTGGAGTATCACCGCCTCATGGGCCGCAGCCTGTACACTCCCTTCCAGCGCCGTCCCCGGGCGGCCTGGTGTCCCCAGACGGTGGGGCGTATCCTGCGGGAGGAGACCTACGCCGGCGTTTTGTCCCAGGGCCGGTCCTATACCCCCAATTATAAACTCACCCGCCGTCTCTCCCGCCCGCCGGAGGCGTGGAGCCGCACGGAACACGCCCACCCGCCCCTGGTATCCCCCGCTCTTTTTGCCCGGGTCAGCCAGCTTTTGGGCCGGGATACCCGAGCCGCCCCGGGACGGTCCGCCCTCTATCTCCTCTCCGGCCTGCTGCGCTGTCCCTGCGGGCGGTGGATGGTCCGCCGGCCGGTCCAATCGGGCGGACGGCGCTACGTCTACTGGGTGTGTCCTGTCTGCGCCGGCGTGCGGCGGCGGGAATCCGCCCTGCTGGATCTGCTGGGCCGGGTGTTTGCCCTGCTCTTCCGGCTGTGGAGCGTCTCTCCCCCCGCGCCCATGACCATGCCCGCCGGGCACTGGTGGGAGGCCCAGCGGGCCGCCAACCGGCGGCGCATCGGCCAGTACCGGCAGCTGGACCGCCGTCTGGCGGAGGACCTGGCCGCGGGGCGTCTGACCGCCGGCGGGGCGGAGCCCATCCTGACCCTCAACCGCCGCCTGGCGCGGGAGGCCGCGGAGGCCCTGGACCGCCTGGCCGCACCCTCCCCGCCTCCCTGGACGGCGGAGCTTCCTGTCCTCCCTCTGCCCGGCGGCGGGCAGCTCTCCCGGGCGGGGCTGGCCCTGCTCCTGGACCGGGCCGAGCCGGCGGAAGGAGGCGGATGGGTGCTCCGCCTGCGCTGCCGCCGATAACAAAAAAGCGTCTCCACAGACGATCTGTCCGTGGAGACGCAATTTTTTACTGTGTCAGAGGGTCAGGGAGCGACTCAGTCCGCCTGTTGGAGCGACTCAGGCACCTTGTCGATCTTCATGGCTTCTTCCACGCTCATGCCTTTGGCGATGGCTTCCTTACGCATGGCGTTGATGATACGGATCTCCTTCATGCGCTCGCCGGTGAGGGAGTAACCCTTCATCGCAATGAGGGTGGCGGCCCAGGCAATCATGGGGATGACACAGAAGAGGACGATGACCACCACGTTCATGCCCTCGGTATAGGGCGTGGCCTTGGTGGGCAAGGTCTCAAGGCCGATGAAGGACACCGCAACGCCCACCACCGTGGCCGACAGGGAGGACACCAGCTTGTCCACCAGTGAGAAGAGGGTGCCCATGATGCCGGGCACGAAGTTGCCGGTGCGGTAGGTCTCGTAGTCGGCGCAGTCGGCCACCATGGGAATGGGCATATCGGCGGTGGCGTAGTAAGCGCCGTAGCCCACACCAAAGAAGAGGATAAACAAGATGGTATAGAGGTTGATGGTCAGGTGGAACCCGCCCTCAGTGGAGTAGAGAGACAGGGCGAAGGGGTTTTCGGCCTCGGGATCGTTCACAAGGCCCACGCCCTTACACTCGGGACAGGCCACGGTGCCCTCACCCTTACACTCCTTACACTCCGCGCCGTCCACGGCGCCGGTTCCGCCGCAGTCCACACACTGGACCACACCGCTGCCGGCGCACTCCGTGTTGGGACAGGTAATCTGAGGCGTGCGCTGCCACATCATCAGCAGCACAAACACACCGATATAACACACCAGAGCCACCGCCACATAGCGCATCAGGGAGGCCCGCTGGCCGTGCTTCTGAGAGGTGCGGACCGTCAGGCCGAAGAAGGGCACAGCGCACACATAGCCCAGCACCATCATGGGCAGGTAGAGCACGTCGTAGTTGCCCATCATGCAGGAGTAGAGCATGGCCAGCACGGTGAGGTTGGTGGCGATAGACAGCGCCAGCTTGCAGCCGCCGCCGGCAACCATCAGGCGCTGAAGGGGCTTGTTGGAGCGGATGATGGCCAGATACTCGGAGACCTTGACCTTCTCGCTCTTGGAGGCGCCCAGACCGAAGTACTTGGGCTGGTCCTTCTCCCAAATGCCGATGATGGCCAGGACGGTCAGAATCACGGAAACCACGATGCCGATGGGGGTCATGGCGGCGAACCAGCTCTGGTTGTAGTCGCCGAACATGGTGTCACCGGCCAGGATGGGACCGATAAACTGCATCACGCCCATGCCGGCCAGAGAACCCACGGTGTTGAAGATGGTGAACAGGGGGCGCTGCTTGGGGTCGTCGGTCAAAACGGCTTGGGCGGCGCGGGTAACGGAGGTCTGGAAGGTATAGCCGATGACCCACACCGCGTACAAAAGCACGAAGGCCACATAGCGCAGCCACATCATGCTCTCCGGGATAAAGGGGGTCAGGATATAGAGCGCAATCACGGACACCGCCATGGTGATACAGCCGATGGCCATAAACGGGCGGAATTTACCGAATTTACCGTTGGTACGGTCCATCAGCGCGCCGATGATGGGGTCGGTGATGGCGTCAAAGATGCGCATGCCGGTCACCATGAAGGACGCAAAGACCATGCCCAGACCCAGGACCACGTTGCCGAAGGTGGCAATATAGGTCAGAATCAGAACGTAATAGACGTTGGTGGCGCCGTTATTCAGCGGGAACAGCACCAGCTGATAGGGCTTTGCCCGGTTCAGGGTTCCTCCCGGACTTCCGGAAGGAGCGGACTCTTTTTTCATCGATAACTCTCCTTTTCCTCTCTGGCGGGTTATGAATACGGCAAGCTCCCCCACCCCGTCCTGGGGCGGGGGAGCGCTCAGGTTTTTGCTTTGGCCGGAAGCGCAGTGGAACTGCTGCCTCAGGCGGTTTCCTTCACGGACTTGGTGAAGCTACCGATGATGAGGAACACAATGCCCACCAGCAGGCAGACCCACGCGGCCACGCTGACATAGAAGATGTTCCAGCCAGCGGTGTTGTTGGCGTTGTAGGAGAACAGACCGGCAATCAGCATGACGCGCTGAATGGCGGCGCCGCCCAGGGTGTACATATAGAGGGCGATGGCGCCCAGCACGGCGGCGGCGGAGATCAGGTCGGAGTTGCCGCGGCGGTTGGGGAGATAGGCGGCCACGGCCACCAGGATGACGCCGATGATGCCGGCCACCGCCAGAACGGTGATGTTGGGCAGGGCGTTGTCCACGGTCATGGTGCTGCTGACGATGGTGAGAATCACACCGGCGATGCCCAGGATCGCGGCAAGCACATTGCAATAGAAGGCAGGTCCTTGATTCTTGATATTCATATCATTCCCCTCCTTACTTCTTCTTGCCCTTGGAGGACAGGACGTACATAGCGGCACTGGCCACCATCAGCACGGCGGAGATGCCGCCCACGGCGTAATAAGTGGCACGCCACCAGGTCATCTGGCTCTCAGTGTGGGTGGTGGCATTGTAGCGGTTCATCAGATGGCTCTCGGTCCAGGCATAGATGTTCTTGTGGACCGCATCCTTCAGCTTGAGCTGCAGGTTGGCGTCGCCGTCGATCAGGTGGGCGTTCAGGCCCACGCCCTCGATCAGGTTCTGGAACAGGTTGGAGCTCTCCAGGGTGGTGGCGCCGTAGAAGCCGGACTGGCCGCGGGTGTCGAAGCAGGTGGTGCCGGAGTTCAGCACGGCAGTCCACAGGTCCACGTCGTCATAGATGTCGGTAACAGCGTAGCCGATGAAGCCCCACTCGTTGGCCAGGATCTCGGTCATCAGGCCCTCGCTGGTGGTGCACTCGATGGAGCCGATCTTAGAGAAGGAGGTCATCAGGCCGCGCATGCCGGCGTCATACTCCTCGGTATCGTACTTGGTGGCCTCAAAGGCGATCTGATAGGCGCGCAGCTCCACCTCGCGGGCACGCTGCTCGGTCATGTAGGGGGACACGCCGCCGCGCTCGGACTCCTGGTCGTTGAAGGCAAAGTGCTTGGGGGCGGCGACCAGGCCATACTCCAGCGCGCCGATGGCAAACTCCATGGCGGCCACGCCGGACAGGACGGGATCCTCGGAGTAATACTCGCCGTTACGGCCGTTGTAAGCGTGACGGTGGGTGTTCAGGCCGGGGCCCCACAGGATGTTGATGCCGGTGAAGAGGGACTCGATGCCGGTGAAGACGCCCAGCTCGTACATGAGCTCGGGGTTAAAGGTAGAGGCGCCGATGGGGGCGTTGGCAAACACCTCGGGATGCCAGCTGCCGTTGACGTCGCTGGCGGGGATGGCCCAGGGGGCGTTGGGGTCCTTGGAGGCGTTGAGGGCCACGGCGATGCCGTTACCGGCGTTTTCCGTCATGTAGGTCTCCACGGTGCCGATGGAATCCGCGCCGGGGATGGACGGGCCGCCGAAGCTGAAGATGTACATGGCCTCTTCCAGCGTCAGCTGATCCAGCAGCTGATCCCACTTGGGATCGTCATAGGGCACGCCGTACATCTCGTAGAACTGGATGCCGTTGTCCGCGCCCCAGACAATGTCGGAGGTGTCGTCGCTGGTCTGGAGGGTATAGGTCTTGCCGTTGAGGTTGTTGATGAGCTCCTCATTGGTGAGGGTCATGGCGTCATAGGACTTGGGGTAAGTACCGGCCCAGTCGGTACGGGACAGGTAGGTAACCTCGCCGGGCTGATAGTAGTTCCAGTCGGCATAGGGCAGCTGGTTGTGGATGGGATAGCCGGTCTTGGACACGGAGAACATGGTCTTGGAGATGAAGTCCTCGGTGATGTTCACCATGTAGGCCTGCTGGGCATTGCCGACGCCCACCATGCGGGTGGCGTCCATGCCCTGGGCGGCCATGATGTGGTTCAGGGCGTCGTGGGCGCCGTTGCCCACGGAGAAGTAGTAGTCGCCGGGATCCATGATGTAGGTGCCGGTGGTGCCGTCGCCGTTGTCATAGGTCTCGTCATAGCTGGCGATGTACTGGAGGTCCACCTTCACGGGGATGACCTCGGACTCGCCGGGCTGCAGCTCGCTGCTCTTCTCAAAGTTGAGCAGCTGGATGGCAGACTTCTCTACACCGCCGGGGGTGTAGGGCGCCTGGCCGTAGATCTGAACGGGGGTCTTGCCGGCCACGTCGCCGGTGTTGGTCACGCGGACGTTGAAGGTGGCATAGGCGTTGGGCGCGCCGGTCTCGGGATCGGTGCTGATGTCAAACTGGGGCTCGCCCTCAAAGGCGAAGGAGAAGTCGGTGTAGCTCATGCCGTAGCCGAAGCCGTAGGTGACCTCGTTGTCGTAGTTCCACTCGGTGGTGGAGGCATAAGCGCCGGTGGGATCGGTGGCGTTGCCGGTGCCGGCCACGGCGTCATAGTAGCGGGTCTCGTAGTAACGGTAGCCCACGTAGATGCCCTCGGCCTCGATGGTGTAGGCGCCGGGCACGAAGCCCAGCACGCCGCCGGTACGGGTGATCTCTTCGGCAGTGTTGGTGTAGTACATCTTGCCCATGTTCTGCATAGCGGGGGCAGACATATTGTAGGTGGTGAAGATGTCGAACAGGCCGCCGGAGGGGCTGACACGGCCGCAGAGGATGTCGGCCACGCCCAGCATGCCGTAGCAGCCGGGGGCGCCGATCCACATGATGGCGTCAACCTCGGGGTCGTTCTTCAGCGTGCCGATCTCTACGGAGGAAGAGCTGGAGATCAGGACGATGACCTTGTCGGAGCACTGCTTGGCCAGCTCCACGGCGTCCAGCTCGTTCTGAGTCAGGGAGAGGGGCTCGTCATGCTCGAAGTCCAGGCCCTCGGCGATGCCGCCGGGCAGGAAGTCCTTGGACTCGGCGCTGGGACGGCCGAGCACCACGATGGCGGCGTCGCCATACTGGGCAAAGCTGTCCTGATAGCTGCCGTTCACGGCGGCGATCTCCTCCACGGAGGGCTCGCCGGGGTTGTAGACCTCTTCGGCGTTCTCGTTGTTGGCGTGGTTGTAGGTCTCGTTCAGCTTGTCATAGATCTCAACCATGGTGGGGTTAACATTGAAGCCCGCGCCCTCAAAATCGAACTCCTCACCGGTCCAGGACTCCATGGTCTTGTTGACGCTGGTGGCGACCTCACGGGAGGTGGCGTTGGTGTTCTGGGTGGTGGTGATGGTGTTGGCAAAATCCGTCCGGTTCTGGCTCAGCGCCTGCTCCAGGCTGATGTAGGGGCCCTGGGCCTTTACACCAAAGCTGGAACCCAGCAGGTTTACGTGGGAGCGGATGCCCAGCAGGGTGACATTGGAGCCACTGGACAGGGGCAGGACGTTGTTGTCGTTCTTCAGCAGCACCGCGCCCTCGGCCACCTCACGGCGGTTGAGGTCCATGGCGGCCTGGATGAGAGCGGTGGAGTTGCCGGTGCCGTCCTCATTGAGGAGCTCGGCCGGCGGAGCAAACTTGTCGTACAGAGGGTTCTCCTCGGTGTTCTCGGAGACGGTCACCTCGCTGAGGGTGCCCAGGTAGGTGTCAATGGTGCCTGCGTTGGCCTCCAGGATGTTGCCCAGAAGGATGGAGAAAGCCAGGATGAAGCACATCAGGCTGCTCAGGCCCCGCCACAACGCTTTTCTTTTCTTCTTTTCCATAATTACGAAATTCCTCCTCTTTAACTCTGATTTTTTCTTCTTCCGCTTCGTCGGGCAGGCATCAGCTCCTCTCTCATGTCCCGTTTGGCGTGTCCTTTGGATCACACCCAGTTCTGGCTCTTGCTCTTCCCCTTCTGGAGGGTATAGGCGGGGTTGGGGGTATCCACCTTGCGGATGAAGGAGGTGTCGCGGCAGTCGCCTGCCACAGCCTCCAGATTGTTCTCCCCTTCCAGCTTCACCTGGAATTTGAAGATCCGCTGTCCGGTCTGCTCGCCCACCAGCTTTCCGTTCTGGTAGAGGGCCACCTTGGGCTGGTTGGAATAGACCTTCACCTCGGTCACCGCCTCGGGACGGTCCACATAGCGGCTGCCGCACAGGTGGACGAAAGGCTCGTCGCTCCACCAGGCCTTGTAGATATAGAAGCTGTCCTTCTTGATCTTCCGGTCAAAGGTGACCAGGCCCTTGTGGTTCATGCCGGGTTCGCCGCCCTGATCCCGGGCGTCGGCGGCAAAGTCGTACATGTTCCACACATGGGTGGCCCACAGATAGGGATGCCGCTCGAAGCACTCCAGCATATACTCGTGATAGATGGCCTGATACTCCTCGGTATGATCGCCCCGCTTGGGGTGGGAGGAGTGGAGGTTGGTCATGGCCTCGGCGCCGTACTCGGAGTAGCCCAGACAGCGGTTGGGGTACTTCCAGTGGAAGAACTCCATCCACAGATCGTTGAGCTTCAGGCCGGGTACATACCAGCCCAGGTACAGGTTCCAGGAGACGATATCGGAAATATGAGCCACCTTATTGAAGGGACCGCACATGGCGTAGCAGGCCAGGGTGGTGGGCCGGGTGGGGTCCATCTTGTGGCAGAAATCGTTGAGCTTGCGGTGGTTGTCCAGCATGTCGGCCTTGTCCTTGGTGGAGATGGTGATCTCATTGGACAGGCCCCAGGTCACGATACAGGGGTGGTTGTAGTTCTGGACGATGAGCTCCCGCATCTGGTCAAAAGTGTTCTGCCGGCCGTTGTTCATGTGGGAGGAGATATAGGGGATCTCGGCCCACACCACCAGGCCGTACTCGTCGCACAGGTCATAGAAGAACTGATCGTGCTGATAGTGGGCCAGACGGATGGTATTGGCGCCGATCTCGCGGATCAGGTCCATATCCTCCTGGTGCTCGGCCTTGGAGATGGCGTTGCCCATGTCCCGGCGGTCCTGATGGCGGCAGACACCCCGCAGGGGATAGGACCGGCCGTTGAGGAAAAAGCCCTTGTCCGGGTCCATCCGGAAGGTGCGCACGCCAAACCGGGCGCGGACCTCGTCCTTTACCGCGCCGTCCCGCTCCAGACGGGCCACGGCGGTGTAAAGATAGGGGTCATCCAGACCGTCCCACAGATGGACCTTCGGAATGGTCAGGGTCACGTTGGTCCCCGCTCCGGCGGCCACCCGCTTTCCGGCGGCGTCCAGCAGCTCCACGGTCACCTTGGCGCCATCCGCGCTGTGGAAGGTCTCCACCTGGACCTTACCGTCCTTGCCGTCCACGGTGGGGGTGATCTTCAGACCCTCGCTGCCCCAGTAGTCCATATCAAAGTGGTCCTTGTTGACCGTCACCAGCAGCACGTCACGATAAATGCCGCCGTAGAAAGTGAAATCGGCCACCTGAGGATAGACGGTGTCGTTCTTGCTGTTGTCCACCGCCAGGCGCAGCTCGTTCTGCTCAGCCAGCAGATCGGTCACGTCCGCCCGGAAGGTGGAGTAGCCGCCGTCGTGGTGGCAGACCCGCTGTCCGTTGAGCTCCACGTCGGCGCTGGCGTTGACGCCCCGGAACTCCAGGTAGACCCGCTCCTCACCGGCCTGGAACGCCGGCTTGGCAAAGGTCTTGCGGTAGTGGCAGGTACCGCGGTAGTAGTCATTTCCGCCGTCCTGTCCGTCAAAATTGTTCCAGGTATGGGGGATGTTGACAGGAATCTCCTTCCCGTCCCGACCGGTAAAATGCCAGTCCTGATTCAAATTGACAATTGTCCTCATGGTACGCTCTCCCACCTTTTCACACACTCCATCTCGTTTCGCCGCCGCGTCCTCTGTGGCTTTTCACAAGTTTGCGGGGCCATAATGCAGTTTTATTGTAGGGTTTTTTTCCGAAAAACGCAAGTGATTTGACTTAAGTGGTCATCATTCGTGCCTAAGTGGTCAACAGCAAATTCTATGCCAAAACAGAAACCGGACCATACGGTCTCCATATGGTCCGGTTTTGATTTTTCCCATTCTACCCGCACTTTATCCTATCTTTTTGCCCATCTCTCCCTCTTTTATCGGTCTTTTATACAAAAGAAAAGTTGTTTTTTCGTCATTATGACGGTGTTCCCCCTCCATCCGTCCCGTTGAGCGGAATGAGAATCCGCAGGTGAAAACACCCGTCCTCCGCCTCCACCGTCAGGCAGCCGCCGTACTTCCTGGCGGTGTGCCGGATGCTCTTGAGGCCGAAGCCGTGGTAGCCGTTGTTGGGCTTGGTGCTCACCGGCAGTCCGTCCTGGAAGGTGAGGGAGTGGCGGAGGGGATTGGACACATGGATGATGAGAAACTGCCGCTCGGTATAGACCTGGACGTCGATGAAGCGCAGACCCGGGTCCTGAAAATCCTTGATGCTTTCGATGGCGTTGTCCAGGGCGTTGCCGAAGATGGCGTACAGATCCACCGGGTCCATAAAGCGCAGACGGCTGCCGTCCGCCACACAGTTGACCTTGATATGCTTTGCCTCGCACAGCAGGCTTTTCTCCGTGAGGACGGTATCCAGCACCTCATTGCCGGTCTGGACGATGGCCTCATAAATGCGCACCGAATCCTCCACCTCCCGCAGGTATTTTTCCCGCTCCTCCGGTCCGGCAATGGTGCGCATGGCGGCCACCTGATGCTTGAGGTCATGACATTTGCGGTTGATGAGGGCGATGTTCTCCTTGGCCAGGCTGTACTGCTCCTTTTGCTGGTGCCACAGCCGGTCCAGCGTCTCCAGCTCGTGGCGCATGGCGCTTTTTTTGAAAAGCTCGTTTTGCAGATAGAGCACCGTCACGCAGTAGCACTGGACCAGCAGCACGGTGACCGTCCGTCCGCTGTCCACCGGCTGGTATTTGACGGTAAACATCATGTTGAACAACAGCTCAAAAATCACCAGTAGGAACAGCGCCGAGATAAACTGCCTGGGGCCCACGTCGTAGTGTCCCTTATGGGGCATCCAACGGGCGATGGTAAAACCGATGGCTCCATAGAAAACAAGACCCGCCAAAAGGCCGGTCAACGGCCCCGCCGGCGAGGGCAGACGGATATACTCCGCGCCGTCCTTGACCAGCAGCATCAGCTCGGTGCCGACCTGCTGAATAATCAGCGACCAAATGCCGCAGTACATGGCCTCCTGGGCCCGGAGTTCGCCGCAGGCGAGGAAAAAAAGGCTGGCAAAGAGATAGTAAATGGCAAGGTCCAGCAGGCTGGCCTGGGGGATGAGCCGCCCCAGGGTCACGGATACCGCGATTACCGCCGTCACAAAGACCGCCGCCCGGAGTCTTGGCCGTTCCCGCCGCTCCAGCGGCAGGCAGAAGAGCATGCAGCAGACCATCAGCGTGACGGAGGTCCATGCTCTTCCCATGGTAAAGCCTTCCAGCTTCATTGCGCGCCCGCACCTCCCATGTAGTTGGTCAGCGCCGTCAGAAAGGCGGTCTTGCTCCGCCGGCTGATCTCCAGCTCTTCGCCGGCCACCAGGACCGTGTCCCTGCGGATCTCGGAGACGTGGCGGAGGTTGACCAGGTACCAGTGATTGCAGCGGACAAAATGGTGGGGTTCCAGCTCCTTTTCCGCACTCTGCATGGTGCCGCGCAGGGAAAAAATCCCCTCGTCGGTATGGTAGTGGAGCACCCGGTTCTGGACCTCCACATAATAGATCTGCCGGGTATCCAGCCGTTTGACCCCCTCGTGGAGGGCCAGCAGGATCTGCCCCCGCTCCCGCTGCCTGGCCTTGCTGATGGCCCGTTTGAATTTTAAGGAAAAGGTGGTATAGTTGACCGGCTTGAGGACAAAATCCAGCGCTCCCACCGAGTAGCCCTGAATAGCGTATTGCGCCATATTGGTGACAAACAGAAGGACCACGTCGCTGTCAAACTTCCGGATCTCCTGGGCGGTGGACATACCGTCGGTGCCGGGCATCTCGATATCCAGAAGGATGATGTCATAGATGGGCCGATAATGATGCAGGATCTCCGTACCGTCCCGAAATATGGCGACTTCGATCTCTTCGCCGTTCTCCTCGCCGTACCGTCGGATGAAGTCCTGCATCTGTCCGAGATAAAGTTCCTCGTCCTCAACCACAGCGATCTGGAGCATGGCGTTTCCTCCTTCGGCTGCGCCGGAGCGCGGCACTGTTTTTCTGTTCCAGCCGTGCCCCAACAGGAGAGCACGGTGTAATTTGTTATCTATTATAACAAATAAACCCTCTCAGGTAAAGTATCCTTTGCGCATTTTGTCTCTATTATCGCAGCTGAGTAGGACCGTGAAATGCCGCAGCGGGCAGCCACCTCCCGCTGGGTCAGGGGTTTGGCGCCGTTGAGTCCGTAGCGCAGAACCACCACCGTTTTTTCCCGCTGGTCCAGACAGCGCTCCACGCAAAGGCGCACCTTCCGGCAGGCGTCCCGGGTGTCCAGCTCCTCCAGCAAATCGTCCTCCACCGCCAGGGTGTCCAGAATGGAGAGGCTCCCCCCCTCTCCGTCGGCGTCCAGGCTGTCGGAGAGGGATACCTCCCCTTGCAGCTTTTTCTGGGCGCGAAAATACATCAGGATCTCATTTTCAATGCACCGGGAGGCATAGGTGGCAAGGCGGACGTTTTTGTCCGACTTGAAGGTGGTGACTCCCTTAATGAGCCCGATGGTGCCGATGGAGATCAGGTCGTCCTGATCCCCGTTGGGGGTGTAGTACTTTTTGACAATGTGCGCCACCAGGCGCAGGTTGTGCTCGATGAGCCGGTCTCTGGCCTGGGTATCGCCCTCCGCCATCCGGCTCAGGCAGTCCCGCTCCTCCTCCGCCTTGAGCGGCCGAGGAAAGGAGCCGCTCTCCCCACCGCTCAGGCGCAGCGTGACAAAGAGGCTGTTCAGCGCCAATACGATCCACGCCGGTATCATACAATCATCCCTCCCGTATCCAGCTTGACGGTCGATTCCCGTCCTCCCATCCTATTCCACACCGGCCAGTCCCTATGTTCGCCCCAAAGACACAAAAAGCCCGCCTGCACATCGTCGGATGCGCGGCGGACCTTCTTCCTTGATTTTCCTTTATTCCTCCACCAGATAGGGCTTGAGCTGCTCCAGCAGCGCGTCGCACGAATCCGTGTGGATGTCCATACGGACGGGCTTGGAGATGTCCAGGCTGAAAATCCCCAGCATGGACTTGGCGTCCACCAGAAACCGGCCGGAAATCAGGTCGATCTCATAGGGGCAGGGGGTGATGATGTCAACAAAAGCCTTGACTTCCTCCACAGTGTTCAGGAATATCTTCCTGCTTACCATATGACACTCTCCTTATGGGCGGTACCGGCACAGCTCCGGCGCCGCCCGCTTCGCCCCGGCCTCCCGGCCGGATTACAGGTACTCCTTGAAGAACTTCTCCACGGCCACCACAGCCTCATCCTCGTCGAGGCCGGCCACGGTGACGGTGATGGTATCATTGCAGCGAATACCGAGCGCCATCAGGGACATCAGCTTGGTGATGTCAGCGGTCTTGCCGTTGAACTCCACCAGGACGACACTATCAAACTCCTTGGCGGCCTTGACCAGGGCGCCAGCGGGACGGGCGTGAATGCCCACGGGATCGGTAATGGTGTACTGGAACTGCTTCATTTGAATCTCTCCTTCATAATTGGCGTTTGTCCATTGGACGTCCGCCCATCGTGGGGACGGACACGCACAGGCCGCGTTTTCTTTTGCACCGGGGCGCGGCTTCTTTTCCTTGCCGCCCTCCCCTGGATGCAGTCGCATCATATCATATCCCGGCCCGGCCTGCAATAGCATTTTGATATAAATTTATGTCCTCAAAGAACCCTTTCTGCAATGATTTGCCATAAAGAGTGGCAAATTTCATGATAAGCACAATCAAAAATCTTCTTTGGAAGTCTCTTCCGCGCCTTATCCCTCCGTCCTCCCGTCTTTGTCTATCCCTAAAATTCATGAAAATTCCCCTCCTTTTTTATTAGAAATAGAAATTTTTTATGATTTCACTTGGAAGGATTTACGATGCGTCAAAAAATAGTATATAATTTTTTATGTATGGGAAAACAATCGGAATCAAACGACTGGAGGAGATCCAATGAATTTAACCGATGTCATCTCCATGCTGGGCTCCATTGCCACCTTCCTCTTCGGTATGTCCATCATGACAGATGGCCTGGAAAAGCTCTCCAGCGGCCGCCTGGAACGGATCCTGGAGCGTCTGACCAGCAATGTATTCAAAGGCGTGCTGCTGGGCGCCCTGGTCACCGGACTGATCCAGAGCTCTGCCGCTACCACTGTCATGTGCGTGGGCTTCGTCAACGCCGGCGTGATGAAGCTTCGCCAGACTGTGGGCATCATCATGGGTGCCAACATCGGCACCACCGTCACCGCGCAGCTTTTGGCACTGGGCGATATTTCCTCCGATAACCTGCTCATGCTCTTCCTCAAGCCCAGCTCTCTGGGCCCCATCCTGGCTGTGGTGGGCATCGTCCTCTACCTCTTCCTCAAGGGCGGCCGACGGCAGATCGTGGGCCAGATCGCCCTGGGCCTGGCCCTCCTCTTCATCGGTATGAACACCCTGGAGCGCTCTCTGGCCCCCCTCCAGACCCTCCCCGCCTTTCAGGAGCTCTTCGTGGCCTTCTCCAATCCCCTGCTGGGCGTGCTGATGGGCGCCCTGGTCACCGCCCTGATCCAGAGCTCCTCGGCCTCGGTGGGCATTCTGCAAGCCATGTCCTCCACCGGCGTGGTCACCTTCAACATCGCCTTTCCCCTCATCATGGGCCAGAACATCGGCACCTGCGTCACCGCCCTCATCTCCAGCGTGGGCGCCAGCCGCAACGCTAAGCGCACCGCCTGCATCCACCTGCTCTTCAACGTCATCGGCTCCCTGTTCTTCCTCCTCCTGCTCTACACGGGCAACGCCCTGTTCCACTTCTCCTTCTGGGACGCCGTCATGGACCGGGGCAACATCGCCAACCTCCATCTGGCCTTCAACGTCTGCTGCACCCTTTTGCTCCTCCCCTTCCATCAGACGCTGGTCACCCTGGCCGAGAAGATCATCCCCGGCGACGCCGAGCAGCGGGAACTCTCGGTGCTGGACGAGCGCTTCCTCTCCACCCCCTCGGTGGCTCTGGGCAAGGCCCACGAGTCCGCCGTCCAGATGGGCCATTTCGTGCTGGACAACTACCGCCTGGCCGTCTCCCTGCTCTCTCACTGGGACCCCCGCAAGCTGGACCGCCTCAATGAGACCGAGACTGCCGTGGACAAGCTCCAGGATATGCTGGACAACTACCTCATCCGCCTCTCCGGCCAGTCTCTTTCCCCCGAGGACAGCGACAAGATCTCCGAGCTCCTCCACGCCGTCTCCGACTTTGAGCGGATCGGCGACTATGCCGTCAACCTCTCCGAATCGGCCGCCTATCTCCACGAGCACGACCTGTCCCTCTCAGAGACGGCGCAGGCCGAGCTGAACGTGGTTACCGCCGCCGTGGACGAGGCCATCGTGCGGGCCGTGGACTGCTATGACCGCTACTCCCGGGAGGAGGCGCTGCAAGTGGAGCCGCTGGAGGAGGTGGTGGACCTGATCCATAAGGAGCTGGAGCGCCGCCACATCGAACGGCTCAAGCAGGGGGCCTGCACCGCCGAGATGGGCGCGCAGTTTTTGGAACTGCTCATCAATCTGGAGCGGATCTCCGACCACTGTTCCAACGTGGCTCTGTGCATCCTCCAGGAGACCGCCCCCAGCGACGCCCTGGTCCGGGTGGACTCCCACGCCTATCTCCACGCCCTCCACCACGGCCACGACCGGGATTTCGAGGCGCTGTTCACCCAGTTCCGGGACAAGTACTATGAGATGATGCCCGAGGAACAGACCGCCGCCCGGTAAAGCTGGGTATGGATTTTTCGTCAAATCAGCCGTTGCCTTATTCCACAGACGCAGGACCGCCGCGGGCCTAGATAGCCCCGCGGCGGTCCTGTATGTTTTGGTTCTGTTTTGGTCAGGGATGCTGTTTCACCGCGCCGCTGTCCAGCATGGTCCGAATCTGCTCCTCGCCGTACCCCAGCTCTTTCAGGATCTCCACCGAGTGCTCGCCCAGCATGGGACCGGGGCGGAACTCGGGCAGGCCCATCTCCTGGCTTCTCAGGCAACTGCGTACCAGCATGGAGGATTTGCCGTTGGGATACTCCATCTTATATACGAAATCGTTCACAATGGCCTGGGGATCGGTGAGGATATCGTCATAGCCGTAGAGGATCTCGCAGGACAGGTCGGCTTCGGAGAAGATCTGCTGCCACTCCCGCGCCGTTTTGGTGGCAAAGGCCTTTTCAAAGCGCTCCATCACCGGCTTGCAGATCTCTACCTTGTTGAAATTGGCCCGGGTGGCATAGCGCGGATCGCCGATCATATCCTCCGCACCCAGGAGCTTATAAAAGAGCGCCGCGTCCCGGTTGAAGTTGACCACCTGGGGCATAAACCAGCGGCCGTCGCTGCATTTGAAGGGCGCGCCGAAGGGGCTGGAATTTTCCCGGCGCTTGGGCAGATGGAAGCCGTACTGGGCGCCGGAAACCAGAATGTTGGCCAGCCAAATGGCGGTGCCGTACAGGCTCAGGGAGACCCGGTCGCCTTTGCCCGTCTGGCGGGCGCTGAGCACGGCGGACACGGTAGCGGCCATCATGCCCATGGCGCAGGTTACGTCGCCAAAGCCCATGGGCATATAGACCGGGTAGGTATCCGGACTGTCGCCATAGACGCTCTGGCTGTACAAAAAGCCGCCTCTGGCCCAGAACGCGGTGTTGTCATAGCCGGGACGTCCGGCCTCCTCCCCCTTTTCGCCATAGCCGTCCAGCTGGGCCATGACCAGCTTGGGGAATTTTTGATGGAGGGTGTCGTAGTCCAGACCAGATTTTTTCAGCGCTTCGGTCCGCAGGTTGGTCAAAAACACATCCGCCCCGGCCAGCAGCTTGTACATGACCTCCTGGCCCGCCGGGGTACGGGTGTCCAGGCTGATGGCCCGCTTGTTGGCGTTGAGATTGTCAAAAAGCGGGTCGTAGTCATCATCCGCCGGCGCGCCGATGCCCAGCGGCCATTTGCGGAAATTGTCTCCCCCCTTGGTATTCTCCACCTTGATGACGTCGGCGCCCCAATCAGCCATCATACGCCCGCAGCTGGCCGCCGCTACCATGAGAGAAAGCTCCACTACCTTTACACCCCGCAGGGGTTTATGTTGTTCCATATCTTTACGCCGCTCCTTTCCCACTGTCCGCAAGGTCGGAAATGGCCGTCATACCCGGCCGTTTGCGCCTTTTATCTTACCACAGTCCCCCTCTGCTTTCATGGTAATACTAAACAAAATATCTCCCATACCATCCCGGGTATTTGTGGTTACTATGCACCCCTCCTGTCCACCGCCAATCATCCTGACCAAAAGCAGCGGGAATTGCTCCCCTCCTTTTTGTAGTGATTGCACTATTCAGCATGGAGCGATTTTTTTATAATGAGAACCATCATAAAAAGAGACAGGAGGCCCTCCATGTACGGTTTTATCGCCATTCTGCTGAGTCTGACGCTCTTCATCGTGCTGGCCTTTCGCGGCTACGACCTCATGCTCTCCGCCATCGGGTGCAGCTGCGTCATGTTTCTCCTCTCCGGTCAGGACCCGTTGACCGGCCTGACGGAATACTATCTGCCCGGCCTGGCCGGTTTCATCCGCGACTATCTGCTGCTCTTTCTCTTCAGCGCGCTGCTGGGCCGGCTGATGGGGGACGGCGGCAGCGCCAAGCGCATCGCCCTTTCTATCTCCAGAATCATCTGCAAAAGCCGGAAGGATCAGCAGTTTTTCAGTATGCTTCTGGTGGCGGCCCTCTATTTTGTGCTGTGCTATGTGGGCATCACCGGCTTTGTGGTGGTCTTTACCGTGCTGCCCATCGCCCGCGACCTCTTCCAGCGGACCAATACCCCCTGGCGGCTCTACTGCTGCGGCGGCGCCCAGAGCATCGCCGCCACCTTTCTGGTGGGCTCTCTCCAGGCGGGCAACGTGTACGCCATCGACGTATGCGGCACCACCCTGACCGCCAGTCCCCTCCTCTCCCTCATCGCCACGGCGGTCTTTCAGGCCGTCTTTCTCCTGCTGCTGCGCATGACCGCCCGCAAGGTGGAGCGGGAAGGCGAGGGCTTCCTGCCCTCCGGCGAGGGGATTTTGGCCGCTGAGGTAGATACCGGCCTCTCGGAGGACCGTCTGCCCAGCCTGCCTCTGAGCCTGCTGCCCGCGGTGACGGTGGTCTTTCTGGCCGCCGGATTGGGGCTGCCGGTGGTGCCGGTTCTGTGCCTGGGCTGCCTTTTGACCATTGTGACCTGCTGGTCCAATCTGCGCCCCATCTTGAAAACCTCTCTGGCCCGGGGCGTCATGTCCTCGGCGGGTCCCGTGCTGGGTGTGGCCGCCACCTACGCCATCGGCGTGGTCATCCGCTCCATGGAGGGTTTTTCCTATTTTGAGGTGCTGCTGGGGATGCTCCCCGATCTGGCCCAGGGCTGCGGTCTTGGCCTGCTGTCCTCCTTCATCATGGCCTCGGTCATCGCCCCCATCCCCGCCTTTGGCGGACAGATGCTGGACAGCTTCACTGCCGCCGGCCTGAGCGCCGAGGCCGCTCACCGCATGATGACCATCACCACCTTTACCAGCATCGCCCCCCACAACGCCGGTATCTCCAACGCCGCCGCCGTGCTGAAGCTCCCCTATTCCAAATGCCTGCGGCTCTATCTGTTCTTCACCTACATTCCCGGCATCTGCGCGCTGGCGGCAGCCTGCGCGGCCGTTGCCCTGGGGATCGTCCACTAAAAAGAGAAGAGGGACCCCTTTATGATCCTGGATATCCATACCCACTGCTACCCGGACAACCTGGCCGCCGCCGCTCTGCGCGGCTGGAAGGGGCCGGGGGACGCAACACTGCCCGACGGCACCCTGGCCGGTCTGCTCCACGATCTGGACGACGCCGGCATCGACCGGGCGGTGGTCCTCCACGTGGCCCACAGGCCGTCCAGCGCCCACGGCGTCAACCAGTTTGCCCGTGAAGTACAGGAGGGCTCGGGGGGACGGCTGCGCTGCTTCGGCTCGGTCCACCCCGACGCCCCCGACGCCATGGAGGAGCTGTGGCGCATCAAAGCGCTGGGCCTTCACGGCGTCAAGCTCCACCCCATGTTCCAGCGCTTCGATCCCACCGATTCCCGCTACTTCCCCCTGTACCGGGAGATGGGCCATATGGGACTGCCGGTCCTCTTCCACTGCGGCAGGCATCCGGGGCACCCCATTTCCCTTGTGCCCGACCAGATGGCGGCCATTCTGCCTCACTTTGCGGGCGCCCAGGTCATCGGCGCCCACCTGTGCGGGCTGTGCGGCGCGCCTGAGCAGCTGTCCACCCTGCTCCGCCTCCCCATTTATGTGGACCTCGGCTACTGTGCCCGGTACTTCGATTCTTCCACCCTCTCCCGCTTTTTGGGGCGTCTGGACCCTGCGCGCGTCCTCTTCGGCAGCGACACCCCCTGGGACAGCGCCGGCTTTGCACTGCGCGCCCTGGAGCGGACCGGGCTCTCCTCCCGCGCTTTGGAGCAGATTTCCTTCCAAAACGCCGCCCAGCTGCTGGATTGGCCCGTTTGACCCTTCTTTTGGCCGAATAAAGCCGCAAAAAACCTCGTGGAACCATTCCGGACGGCTCCACGAGGTCTCTTTTTTCCTTATTTCCCCTGATAGGCCGGCGTGCGCTTTTCCAAAAAGGCGCCGACGCCCTCGGCCTTGTCCTCGGTGCTGCACAGCACGCTGAGGGCCAGCATCTCGGTGAGCATCCCCACGTCCTGGCTGGCGGACAGGGACGCCTGCACCACCCGCTTGGCGATGCGCAGGGCCACCGGTCCCTTGGCGATGAGCTTGGAGGCCATTTTCCCGGCCTCGGCCAGCAGCTCCGCCTGGGGCACGCACTTGGTGGCAAGGCCGATCTGCACCGCCTCCTGCGCGCCGATTTTGCGGCCCAGCAAAATGACATCCTTGGCCCGTCCAAGCCCCACCAGCCGGGCCAGGCGCTGGGTGCCGCCCGCGCCGGGCAGGATGCCCAATCCCGTCTCCGGCAGGGCAAAAACGGCGTTTTCCGACACCACCCGGAAATCACAGGCGATGGCGACCTCACATCCGCCGCCAAAGGCGTACCCGTTGACCGCGGCGATGACCGGCTTGGCGCAGGATTCGATCTTATCCAGGGCCTTCTGCGCCGCGCCGCCCAGACAGTCGGTGGATTTTTTGACGGCCAGGCTGCCGATGTCCGCGCCGGCGATAAAGGCCTTGTCCCCCGCCCCGGTCAGGATCACCACCTTTACCTCGGGGGCGGTGTCCGCCCAGGTAAAGAACTCGTTGACCTCCCGCCAGGAAAGGTCATTCATGGCGTTGCGCTTTTCGGGGCGGTTGGCGGTCAGCACGGCCACCCCCTGCGGGTCGATTTCCAGCTTGAAATTTTTCAGTTCCACAGACGAACAGCTCCTTTTCTCATAGGTTGGGACGGGCGTTTATATCTCCTCCGGATGGGGCCTGAGCGCACAGAGCATCACCTTTCCGGTGGAATTCCGGGGCAATTCCGGCAAAATTTCCACTTCCTTCGGGGCCTTATAGTGGGGCATATGCTCCAGGCAGTAGGTTTTGATCTCCTCTCCGGTCAACCGGCTGCCGGGCAGCAGGACCACGCTGGCCTTGATGCGTTCGCCCCACTCCTCGTCCGGAATTCCGTACACCACCGCCTCGGCCACGTCATCGGTGAGCTGCATGATGACGTTGGTCACCTCCATGGGATAGATATTTTCCCCGCCGGAGATGATCAGGTCGTCCTTGCGGCCCCGCAGGTAGAGAAAGCCGTCCTGATCCAGCCACCCGATGTCCCGGGTGTGATACCAGCCGTCCACCAGGACCTGCTGGTTCAGGGTGGGATCGTCGGTAAAATAGCCCTTCATCTGTCCGGGGCCCCGCACCACGATTTCCCCCTCCTCCCCCGGCGGGCACACCGTGCCGTCCGGCCGCTGGATGCGCACCTCTACGCCCGGGATGGGCTTGCCCACCGACGAAAGGTGCTTGCCGTTGTCGGAAAAATGGTCCTCCGGGCTCAAAACGGTGACGATGGAGGCCATCTCGGTCATGCCGTAGGACTGGTAAAAGTCACAGTGCAGCTTTTCGATGGCCTCCTCCAGCAGGGCCTTGGACATGGGACAGGTGGAGTAGTTCAAAAAACGCAGATGGGAAAAATCATACTCCTTGAACTGGGGCGATTCCAGCAGGCGCTTGAGCACCACCGGGATCACGCTGATCCCGGTGACCTTTTCCCGGTCGAAGGCGGCCAGATACTCCCCCACCTCAAAGCGGGACATCAAAACCAGGGTCCCGCCTACGGCAAGGGTCAAATAGGCGCCCACACAGGCGATGTGGAAAAGCTGGCTGGTCATCTGGAAAATGCCGCCGGCGGAAAAGGCCAGAACGGAAGAACAGTTGCGCAGCTGCTCCAGCAGCGCCCCGTTGGTATGGACCACGCATTTGGCCCGCCCGGTGGTCCCGCTGGTATGGACCCGCAGCGCCGGCGCCTCCGGGTCTGCCGGTCCGGGTACAAACCGCTCCGCCGGCGGCGCGCTGTCAATGGCGGCCTGAAAGGGGGACACCCCGCGTTCATCCGGATTGATGAGATAAAAGGTGATGTGATCCTTCGTCCGCTCGTAGACCTTCTGCCCCCAGTCCCAGCGCTCATAGCGGGCAATGGCGTGGCGAACCCGGTTGAACTCCAGAAGATCCACCAGCTCCTCCGGCGCAAACCGCCAGTTGATTTTTACCGCCACCGCGCCCAGCTTCAAAATGGCGAACTCTGCCACCAGGAACTCCGCGCAGTTCCTGGAAATTACGGCCACCGGGTCCCCCGGCTTGACGCCGTCCCGCCGGAGCACCTGGGCAAAGCGGCATACCTGCTCGTAGAACTCCCGGTAAGTGAGGCGCCGGTCTCCTGATACAACGGCCAGACGCTCGGGATAAAGCTCCACCGAGCGGTCGATGATCTGCCCAAGGCTCGTACACCCTTGAAAATAACCATTTACGTCTTTTTTCAATGTCGGAACGCATCCTTTCTCATCGGTTTCCCCTGGACATCCTTCGGCAGGCAAGGCGGATTTCCCCACCTTCATGGTCTAAGTTTAGCGGAAAGCGCGGGGGTACTCACCATTATTTCGTCCAAAAAGCCGCCGCTTTCTCGGCGTAAAACTTGTAGGTAATGACCATAGACACTTCTCATCACCGAAAAAAACGGACGATAGCTATTTTGCACATGAAAGAGCAAAAGAGAACTGCCCCCTTTTGGATGAAATGCACTGTGCTCTTCGCGCCTCCTTTGATAAACTAAATCCGTACTGATACACGGGCCGAAGGGCCTTCATTTCGTAAGGAGGATCTATCATGAAGCCATTGGAAGGGATCACCGTAGTCGAACTCTCAACCTATATCGCGGCGCCATCCTGCGGGCGCATCCTTGCCACTCAGGGCGCCCACGTCATCAAAGTCGAAGCGCCCGCCGGCGATGTGGAGCGGAAATTCGGTCCCACTCTCTTTTGTCCCGCCACCGAGGAGGAAAACCCCATTTTTGACACCATCAACGGCGGCAAGGATATGGTCATGCTGGACTTGAAGCAGCCCGGCGATATGGCCCGCTTTCACAAGCTGCTGTCCAAGGCCGATGTATTCCTCACCAACAACCGCCCCAAAGCCCTCAAAAAAATGGGGCTGGACTATGAAAGCCTCAAGGAACAGTATCCCCAGCTCATTTACAGCATCATCCTGGGCTACGGCGAAAAGGGACCCAAGGCCGATTTCCCCGGCTTTGACGCCATCGCCATGTTCGCCACCGGCGGTTTTATCCAGGATATGATGGTGGAGGCCCCGGGCAATTACCCCACTTACCTGCCCATGGGCTTCGGCGACCTCATCTGCGGTACGGTCCTCTCCGGCGCCATCAGCACCGCCCTGCTGGGCCGCGCTCAGAGCGGCAAGGGCGACTATGTCTCCATTTCCCTCTATGGCGCCGGCATGTGGCTCTTCAGCATCATGTCCACCGGCACCCAGTTTGGCTATAAGTGGCCCCGGGGCCGCTATCAGGGCGGTCCCATGGGCGTTCCCTACAAGACCAAAAACGGCGACTGGATCCTCCCCGTGGTCAACGAGTACGAGCGCTACTGGAAGTCCTGGTGCGAGGCCGTCCACGCCGAGGAGATGATCGACGACGAGCGGTACAACACCAAGCAGGCCACCTTCGACCCCGTCCGCCGGGAGGAGGCCATCCGTATCTTCGAGCAGAAGGTCGCCCAGCTCGACGGAGACGAACTGCTCAAAAAGCTGGAGGAGGCCGACATCATCGCCAGCAAGCTGGGCCATTTCAGCGACAACCACCGGAGCGAACAGGCCCTGGTGAACGGCTTTATGGCCCCCATCACCTATCCCAACGGCGACGCCATCACCCTGGCCCAGCCGCCGGTCCGGATGGGCTGCCTGGAGCCCTCCCAAGCCGAACACGCCCGGCCCATCGGCGCGGACAATGACAAGGTGTTCCAGGCCTTCGGCATCGAGTGACCGCCGGCATATCCGGCACACAGACAGATAAAGGGGTGACCGCAGTTATGATTAAAACCAAATTTACCGAGCTTTTCGGCATCGAAAAGCCCATCGTCCAGGGCGGCATGCAGAACATCGGCTGGCCCAAGTTCGCCTCTCTGGTGTCCAACGCCGGCGGCATGGGCACCATCAACGTGACCTGCTGGAGTACCCCGGCGGAATTCGACGACGGCGTCAGAGAGATGAGGGATCTGACGGATAAACCCTTCATCGTCAATATCTCCCTGGTGCCCGACCTGACCAAGGGTCCCGAAATCATGAAGTACATCGAGGTGTGCGCCAAGTACCAGGTGGCCGCCATCGAATTTGCCGGGGCGGACCCCAGCGAATTCATGCCCGCCTGCAAGCAGGCCGGCATCAAGATCATCCATAAAAGTCCCAATGCCCACGTGGCCAAACGGATGTGGGAAAAGGGCGCGGATGTCATCACCATCGCGGGCTATGAGGTGGCCGGCCACCCCAGTCTGGACGGCATCGGCACCTTCGTGATCGCCAACAAGGTGGCCGCCGAGTGCGGCTGCCCCGTGCTGGCCGCCGGCGGCGTGGCCGACGGAAAAGGCCTGGCCGCCGCCCTGGCGCTGGGCGCCTCCGGCGTGGTGATGGGCACCCGCTTTGTGGCCACCGAAGAGTGTCCCATCAGCCAAAACCACAAGGACTGGATCCTCAGTCACGGGGAAAAGGACACCGTTATCGTGCAGAAATCCATCCGCAACGCCATCCGGGTATCCAACAACATGGCCGCCAAGCTGACCGCCGAGATGGAAAAGCGGGGCACCACCCTCCAGGAGCTGATGACCGTCATCGCCGGGCGGATCAGCCGCCAGTGCTATCAAAACGGCAACGTGGACGGCGGCCTCTTCGCCGTCAGCCCGGCCATGGGCCTCATCCAGGATATCAAGCCGGTGGCCCGGCTCATGGACGACATGATCGCCGAGGCCGAGGCGGTGGTGGCGGACATCCAAAGCCATATCGTTTGAGAGGAGGATCTTTATGGATTACACCACCATCCTGGTCCGGGTGGAAAACCGCGTCGCCACCGTGACCATCAACCGCCCGGAGGTCAGAAACGCCCTGGCCCGGGAGACTTACGGTGAGATCGCTTCCGCCATGGCGGAGCTGGGCGCCCGCAAGGATGTGGGAGCCATCGTCATCACCGGGGCCGGCAAGCATTTCTCCGCCGGCGGCGACATCAAGCGCTTTAAGGAGCTCATCGACACCGGCGTCTATCTGGACCCCAACCAGATCCTCCGCGCCGATGCTATGGCCACCGCCATCCGTGAGTGTCCCAAACCGGTCATCGCCATGATCAACGGCACCGCCACCGGCGCCGGCCTGAGCTGCGCCCTGGCCTGTGACTTCCGGGTGGTGTCCCCCAGCAGCAAGCTGGTCATGGCCTTCGTTAACCTGGGCCTCAGCGGCGACACCGGCAGCATTTATAACCTGATGCGCCTGGTTGGGCCGGAACGGGCCGAGCTGTTGATGATGACCGGCGAACCCTGCCCCGGCGAGGAGTGCGTGCGGATCGGTCTGGCCAGCCAGCTGGCCGAGGAGGGCCATCTGGCCGAGGCCGCCTATGCCCTGGCCGCAAAGCTGGCCGCCAAATCCACCGACGCCCACGCCGCCCAGAAACGCATCCTGCGGCAATTCTTCTACGACCGGCTGGAGGAATACTACGCCAAGGAGGCCCTGGAAATCGCCTGGTGCGCCAGACAGCCCGATTTTGCCGAGGCCGTCAACGCCTTTCTGGAGCGCCGCCCTCCCGTCTACAACCGGGAGGGGTAAGCGTCAGCCCGTAAGCTAGGAGGAGTGAATGATGTCCCAAAACTACCGTCCTCTCGAAGGCGTCAAGGTGGTGGAGCTCTCCACCATGGTGGCGGCCGGCTCCTGCGGCCGGATGCTGGCCGACTGGGGCTGTGATATCGTCAAGGTGGAGACCGCCGGCGGCGATATGTTCCGCAGCTTTCCCAAAACCTTCTTTGTGCCTTGCACCATGGACGAAAACCCCCTCTTTGACAGTCTGAACGCGGGAAAGCGGGGCGTGGTCCTGGATCTGAAAACCCCGGAGGGCATGGAGGCCATGCACCGGATGCTGGCCGATGCCGACGTGTTTCTTACCAACACCCGCCCCAAGGCCCTCCAGCGGCTGGGGCTGGATTATGGGACCCTGAAAGCACGCTATCCCAAGCTGGTGATGGCCAGCATCAACGGCTTCGGCGAAAAGGGACCCAAGGCCAACGATCCAGGCTTCGACACCGTGGCCTTCTGGGTCAGCAGCGGCTTCAATGCCGACATGATGGTGGAGTCTCCCGAGAGCTACCCGGTATACGGCGCGGCCGGTCCCGGCGACATCATCACCGCCATGGGGCTCTGCTACGCCATCGTGTCCGCCCTCTACAAGCGGGACCGGACCGGCGAGGGAGATTATGTCACCACCTCCCTCTACGGCACCGCCCTCTGGTGCTTCCACATCATGGCCGTGGCCACCGAAGAGCAGTACGGCTACCAGTACCCCAAGACCAGGGAAAACAGCGCGCCCACCGCCTCCCCCTTCCGTACCAAGGACGGGGAGTGGGTCATGACCACCATCCTGCAAATCGAAAAGCAGTGGCCCATCCTCTGCAAGGCCCTGGGCGTCCCCGAGCTGGGCGACGATCCCCGCTACTGCACCGCCGTCGCCCAGCGGGACCCGGAGGTCCGCAAATACCTGATGCAGCGGTTTGCGGAGATCTACGCCACCAAAACCGCCGACGAGTGGTGCAAGATCCTGACCGAGGCCGATATCGTCAACGACAAGCTGGCCCACTACAAAGACATGGAGCACAGCGAACAGGCCTGGGCCAACGGGTATATCCACGAGGTCACCTGCCCCAACGGCAAAAAATCCATCCTGGCCCGTCCCGCCATGCGCAGCTATAAAATGGGAATCCCACCCTGGAAGCGGGGGCCCATGCTGGGAGAGCATACCGAAGAGGTCCTGCGGGAATATGGCTACTCCCAGGAGGAGATCCAGGCCATGGAGGCCAAGTCCGCCGCCGTCCAGCTGGACACCTCGCAATATCAGCACCTGGACCAGGTCTGAGCCAGCATCCATTGACACACAAAAATGGAGGGCCGCCGTGTGGCGATCCTCCATTTTTCGTGGAATATGCCGTTATTCCTCCAGCTCCCCCGGCTGGAGCTCCTCGTCCTTGCTGATGTGGGCGGAGAACATATCGGGGTTGAGCAGCTCCAGAATCTTGAAAGAGATCAGCAGCCGCAGCCGGACCTCCGGGTTGTTCAGGTCCACATCCAGCAGATCCCGGATGCGGGCGATACGGTAGATCACGCTGTTGCGGTGCATATAGAGCAGCTTGGCCGTCTGAGAGATGTTCCGCTCATTGATGAGGTAGGTCCGCAGCAGGTAGAGATTGCTGCTTTTATAGTTTTTTGTGTCCATCAAAAGGGACAAACGCTGAAAATACATCTTTTCCAGGGGAAAGTGAAGATAGTTGGAGTAACATTCGATCATGTGGTAAATGCTGTGGTCCCGGTAAAAATGGAGATCCTCATTGGGGCGGTACTTCTCGCCGTACTGCATGGCCACGCAGGCCTGCCAATAGGCGGTATGTACGTCCGCGCAGGAGGAAAAGGTTGAGCTGAACGCCGCCTTGCCGCCGCAGATGGGCAGCAGGGCCATAATCTTCTGAAATCGTTCCGCCCGCGCCTCCTTTTCCAGGAAGGTCTGTTCCCCACTGGAAAAGATCAGCACCAGCCCCTCCTTGTAGATGGTGGCCACCACCTTGCTGCAGATGCTGCGCATCCGCATCCGCATATAAAGCGCCTGCTCCTCGGTGTATTCCTGGAAACGCACGGTGCAAAGGCAATAACAGCGTCCTTCCTCCAGACCCAGCACCGCCGCCCGGTCCTCCATGTATTCCGGCCCCTTCCGCCAATTCTCAATGAGATCCACCACACACTGGTCGATCCGGTTGACCTTCCGGTGGCTGGAATTGACCATGCGGAGGATGTACTTTTCCAGACTGTTGGAAAAGATCTGCACAAGATCCATCATGCCCTGGCTGGGGCTGCTGCCCATGAAATAAAAGGCGCAGGTATACTGGATGCGCTGGGCCACCACAAAGGTCTTGACGATAAAAGGAAAATTCATATAGTTCGGCGCGTCGATGAAGGTGGGGCGGGAATAGGTCAGGGCGTGCTTCATATACCCCATCTGGGCCAGATCGTCGGTGACCTCTTTGGGGAAAAAGCCCCGCTCTATGATATCCCTGAGCTTTTTGTTCGGAATATCCGCCCGCTGGCTATGGGCCACCACGTTGTAGGACGCGTCCCATATCAGGAAAAAGTTCTCCTTGAATACCCCGTCGCTCAGATCCACCAGGGCCTGAAAATCCTTTCCCACTAAAATGGCCTCTTCCAGCTGCTGCTCCCAGACGCGGAAGCGGTCAAAGATCTCCAACAAGTGGTTCATCAGCTCACAGAGGGTAATGCCGTCCCAACGGATGGGAAAGCAGTGGATATCCCGGGGGAGCGCGTCCGGCTCCAGGGGTGCGCCGTCCTCCTCCAGACAGAGGAGCGCTCCGCCTCCGCCCGGCTCCAGGCGGGCCAGACGCAGCTGACTGGCGGTACAGACATAGAGGACCTCCGGACACAGGACGGAGGCGTCCCGGTCAAGGAAGCGCACCTGGGCAAGCGGTATGCTCTGCTCGCTGCCCGGATGGATGGGCAGACCATAATCTCTCAGGCATTCCAACACAATGTTTATGGTCAACTTCATTCCAAAAAGCACCTCCCGAAATAATATCCATCAATACTATATCTTACTTCTTTCAAATTTGCAAACCTCTTTTGTTGCCAAATTATTCCGTAATTGCCCTTTTCTCAGAAATTATAGCCTCTTTTTAATGACAAATATTATATTCTCATCTTGCCGGCACGCATTGGCGTCATTGGACACTTTGACCAATATGGCGCATGAATTTAACCGTCTTTTTCGTATTTACGACCGTGGGCGATTGATGGGGATACTGATATGATACATACATGGATGGAGCGGACAAAACCCACCGGTACGGCGGAAAAACTGCTTTTTCCGCCGCAAATCCCCGGTTTGTCTGCTCATACGGACTGGTTTGAATCAAAATAGAAGGAGGAACATGCTGTGCTTGATCTGAATGGTACTGGTCTCATTATGACCGAGGAAGAGAAAGACATTGTGGCTATGGTGCACGAATTTGTCCTGAAGGAAGTGCGGCCCAAAGCCGCCGAGCACGACCGGACCGGCGAGCTGGATTGGGACGCCTATAACAAGGCCTTTGAAATGGGTCTGATCTGCGCCGACCTGCCGGCGGAATACGGCGGACAGGGCATGAGCGCCGTCACCGGCGCCTGGATTCGGGAAGAGCTGATGTACGGCGACGCCGGCTTCGGTCTGACCTGCGGCACCAACAACCTGGGCATTAAGCCCGTACTGATCGCCGGCACCGAGGAGCAGAAGAGATGGTGCGTGGAGACCCTGATGAGCGACAAGCCCGGCCGCGACCCCCGCTGGCCCCAGAAGCGCAGCGGTTTTGCCGCCTTTGCCCTCACCGAGCCTGACGCCGGCTCCGACGCCGGCGCCTGCCGCACCACCGCCGACAAGACGCCCGACGGCAGCGAGTACATCCTCAACGGCCGCAAATGCTTCATCACCAACGCCTGCTATGCCGACTTTATGTGCGTGGTGGCCTCTGTGGACCGCAGCCTGGGCTACAAGGGTCTGACCATGTTCCTGGTGGACGCCCACCTGCCCGGCGTGTCCATCGGCAAGCACGAGGATAAAATGGGCATCCGTCAGTCCGCCACCTGCGACGTTATTTTCGAGGACGTCCACATCCCCGCCTCCGCCATCATCGGCAAAGAGGGCGAGGGCTTCAAGATCGCCATGAAAACCCTGGAGCAGGGCCGCGCCGGCGTAGGCAGCGGCTGCGTGGGCATCATGCGCGCCATCCTGGAGGAGGCCGCCAAGTACTCCCAGGTCCGTGTCACCATGGGCAAGCCCATCTGCAAGCAGCAGGCCATCTCCTCCAAGCTGGCCGATATGCAGATCGCCATTGAGACCAGCCGCGCCATCGGCATGAAAGTCGCCGCCCTGCTGGACGCCGGCGATCCCGCCGCCGCCGCGCTGGGCCCCATCGCCAAGTGCTACTGCTCCGACGCCCTCAACCGCGTGGCCACCGAGGGCGTGCAGATCCTGGGCGGCTACGGCTACATGCGGGACTATCCCATGGAGAAGTATATGAGAGACGCTAAGATCTTCCAGATCTTTGAGGGTACCAACGAGATCCAGCGCATGGTCATCAGCGGCGACGTAATCCGCAAGTACAAAGTGAAATAACCCCGGTCCCACACTGGCCCCGTCCCGCAAGGGGCGGGGCCTAATTTCAAAATAAGGAGGTCTCACCCATGTTGGATCAATCGGCGGTCGGTCTGTCTGTCCAGCAGAAGTTTTCCTATACCTGGCGCGACATCATACTCTACAATCTGAGCGTAGGCGCCGGTCAGGACACCTTGGAGTATGTCTACGAGCAGGGTCTCAAAGCCATCCCCACCTTTGGCGTTATCCCCTGCGCCGCCACCTTCGGCACCGAGCCCTATACCGCCCAGCCCGTCATGCCCACCAGCAAGATCGAGGGGCTGCGCAAGGAGGGCACCCTCCATATGGACCATAAGCTGGTCCTCTACCGCCCCATCCCCACCGAGGGGACCCTGACCATCAACAAGGTCATCACCGGCGTCTATGACCGTGGCGAGGGCAAGGGGGCCAAAATTCAGGTGGAAATCAGCGCCGCCGATGAGACGGGCGAAACCCTGTTTACCAATACCATGGGCTACCTCAACCGCTGGGCCGGCGGATTCGGCGGGGAAAAGCCCCCCGCCAGCACCGTCCACATCCCCGACCGTTCTCCCGATCTCACCGCCTACGGCCAGTACCCGGCCAACGCGCCCCTGCTCTATCGCCTGACGGGCGACACCTTCCCCCTCCACGCGGACCCGGCCTTTGCCAAAAAGAGCGGCTTTGACCGCCCCATCGTCCACGGTCTTTGCAGCCTTGGCTATGCCTGCCGGATGCTCACCGCCCTTCTCTTCCCCGGTGAGCCGGAGCGGGTCATCTCTCTGGAAAACCAATTCCGCAGCGTCGCCATGCCCGGCGATTCCTTCGCCCTCCAGGTTTGGTTGGAGGAGACGGGCAAGGCCTATTTCCGGATGGTGGGCGACAAGGACGGCAAGGCCATCCTGGATTACGGCTGCATTACCTACCGCTGATCTCCTTCTTTCCGCCGGCCAGCACACCGGCAGGGTCCCGTCCCTGCCGGTGTTTTTTGTCCCCGGCAGAAACGGCAAAAGCGCCAGGCCCCGGGTGATGGGCCCCGGGACCTGGCGGACGAAGGTAAATTGTCAGAAGGTAAGACCCAGTGTGATGAGGATACCTCCAAAAATAGCGGTGAGCAGGGTGCATACCACGGAGATCATGAAGTTGTTGATATAGGCGTCCTTATAGCTCAGCTTGCACATATAGAAGGTGTTGGCCAGAGCGGAGCTGTGGGGCAGCGTATCCAGACCCACGGAGGACATGGCGCACAGACGATGGAGGGCGCCGATGGGAATTCCCAGACCCATAAAACGGGTGCCCAGCATTTCCAGCGCCAGACGCTGGCCGGTGGAAGAGGAGGCGGAGAAGCCGGCGGCCACATTGATGGCGATGATGACCTGCACCACCGGAGGACCGGGGATGCGGTCCAGCGCGCTGAGGATGTAGTCGAAGCCGGCCACGGAGGCCACCACGCCGCCAAAGCCGGTGGCGGAAGCCAGGGCCACCAGAGCGGTGTTGGTATTCTGCACGGCGGTGAGGGCGCCGTTCTTCAGGTTCTTCAGGATATTCTTGGGCTCAAAGATCAGGTAGGACACCGCGGTGGCGCAGGCCAGGGAGACCTCGGCGGGCGCCTTGACCACGTTGAGCACCACAAAGAGCACGATAGAGGGAAACAGGCACTTGAGCAGGGGGAGGTTATACTCCTGCACATCCTTGCTCTTGTCCCAGGACTGGAGGAGGGCGGTACCGGTGGGCTCGAAGCCCTCGCCGCTCTTCTCAGCCCGGCGGAGCTGGAATACCACCCAGGCCACGCACAGGGTCAGGCAGAACACCGCGCAGATGCAGCCCAGCACGGGAGCCGCAAAGGCGTCGGTCCCGAAGAACTCCATGGGGACCAGGTTGGTCAGCTGGGGAGAGCCGGGCAGCATGGCCACCGTAAAGGTGGAGGAGCCGATGGCGCCGCAGGTGTAGAGATGCCAGGGGATGTTCAGCTGCTGGAAAAGGTCCTTGGCGATATACAGCACGGTGAAGGTGACCACAAACACGCTGATGCCGCCGTAGCTGAACACCGCCTGAATGGCCGCCAGGCAGAGGACGCCGGCCAGCTTCTCGTGGCCTTTGAACTTCTTGGCCAGACGGGCCAGGGCAAAGGCGATGGATTGGGCCGCGCCCACATCGCCCAGGGATTTGGCAAACAGGGCGCTGAAGAAGAACATCAGAAAATAGCTGGAGTACGCGCCGGCAAAACGGGGCATATACGCTTCCGTCAGGGAGGTCATGACGTTGACCCCGGAGAAGAGCGCCACGATCGCAACGGCAATGATACTGACGACGGTCACATGGTAGCCTTTGAAAATGGCCAGGATGAAAAATGCCGTAGCCAGCAAAATTCCGATCAGACTTAATACTTCAGGACTCAAAATTTTCCCTCCTCAATTCTCTCTGTCAGGTTGCGTCTTTTGTCACGGGATGGTTATTTCGCAACAATCGCCCCCTTCTCCGCCATGGCGCTGATTTCCGCCTCCGAATAGCCCAGCTGGGTCAAAATCTCCCGGGAGTCCTGTCCCAGGGCGTGCGCCAGCTCATACGGCGGGAGACCGCCCTCCTCCAGCGCCACGCAGGGCCGGGCCAGCCAGTACTGCCGACCGCTGGGACAGGTGACATGCTCCACATAGTGGTTCACCCGCGCCTGCTCGCTGGCAACGGCGTCTTTGAAATGCGCCAGACGGCTGTGGACAATATCGGCCTTGCTCAGCCGTTCATCCCAATAGTCGGAGGTATTGCTGCGGAATTGCTGCTCCAGGATCTGAATGAAGGGACCCCGGTTTTCCAGCTTTCCCACATCGGCCGCGGTGTGGAACCGGGGGTCAGACGCTACCTGGGGGATCTCCATGGCCTCACAGAAGGCGTCCCGGTAGCGCTCCCACTCCATGATGTTGATCATGATCCACTCCCCGTCTCCGCACTCATAGGGCAGGGTGATGGGGCGTCCTTCAAAGCGGGTTTTGGGGTACTTATAGCTGTACGGCGCCTGTACCGAGGTATTCATCAGGCTCATGACCCAAGTGGCCACGCCGAAGAGAGAAACGGAGACTTTGTCGCCTCTCCCCGTGCGCTCCCGGGCGAACAGGGCCGCGCAGATGCCGCCGGCCAGCATGGTGCCGCAGCTGTTGTCCCCCACGCCGCCGGGGGCGTAGATGGGATAGGAGCCGGGATTGTCGATCCGCATGTCGGCCATAAAGCCGCTCTTGGCCCAGTAGGCCACCGTATCAAAGCCGGGGCTGTCGGCGTCCGGCCCCTCCTCGCCGTAGCCGGTGACATAGCCGCAGATGAGCCGGGGATATCTGGCCTTCAAGCTCTCATAATCCAGCCCCATCCGCTTGAGGGGTTTTGGGCGGTTGTTGGTAAGAAAGACGTCGGCAGTGGCCAGCAGCTTATGAAAGGCGGCCATGGCGTCCGGGTCCTTCAGGTCCAGGCAGAGGTTTTTCTTGTTGGCGTTGGGCACGTCAAAAACCGGGTTTTCCTCGTCGCTGGCCGGACCGTTGAAGGTCTTTCCATACTTTCTCCAAATATCCATTTTGGGGCTTTCCACCTTGATGACCTCGGCGCCCCAATCGGCCAGGACACGGCCGCCGCTGGGCGCGGCCACATAGGTGGCAAGCTCCACCACGCGAATCCCTTCCAGAGCTCTCATAAGCTACCGTCCTTTCCCCTTAGATCCGGTTTTCACGGATCATCTGCTTTGCGATGACCAGCCGCTGGATCTGATTGGTCCCCTCCACGATCTGGGTGATCTTGGAGTCCCGATAGAGCTTTTCCGCCATATATTCCTTCATGACGCCATAGCCGCCCATGATCTGTACGGCGTCGGTGGCGTTTTTCTGGTAAGCGTCGGCGGCGTAGCACTTGGCCATGGCCGCCTCCTTGGAGCAGGGCTGTCCGGCGTCGATGAGGGCGCAGGCATTGTACACCAGAGCCCGCGCCGCGCTGGTGCGCATCTGCATATCGGCCAGCATCATCTGGATGGCTTCAAACTTCCAGATGGGCTGTCCGAACTGGACCCGTTCCTGGGCGTACTTGACCGCCAGGTCGATGGCCTGCTGGGAAGCGCCCACCGAGGAGGCCGCCACCAGCGGGCGGGAGAGCTCCAGCACCTTCATGGCGTTGGCAAAGCCGGTCTCCTCGGTGCCCACCAGGTTTTCCACCGGGATCTCCACGTCCTGGAACGCCACCTCCGCGGTGATGGACAGGCGCATGCCCAGCTTGTCCTCCTTTTTCCCCACCGTCACGCCGGGGCGGTCCCGTTCCACGATGAAGGTGGCCAGCCCCTTATAGCCCTTGCTCAGGTCGGTGGAGGCCACCACCAGGAACACGTCGGCAATGGACGCGTTGGTGATGAACATTTTGTTGCCGTTGATGATATATTTGTCACCCTTTCGGATGGCAGTGGTACGGACCGAGGCCGCGTCGGAGCCGGCGCCCGGCTCGGTCAGGCAGAAGGAGGACATGCCGCCTTCCGCCAGAATACCGGCATAATACTCCTTCTGGGCCTCCGTACCGGCAAACATGACGATCTTGGCGCCCATGTTGGTGATGTTGAACATGGAGATATAGGTGCTCTCCACCTTGGCGCCCTCTTCCAGCAGCATGGCCGTGGTGGTGGTGCTCAGTCCCAGACCGCCGTACCGCTCCGGTACCTGCATGACCGTAAGCCCCATATCCTTGCCCATCTGCACCAGCCGGTCGGGGTATCCGCCGGCCTCCTCAAACTCGTGGACGTGAGGCTTGATCTCCTTGTTCATAAAGCTGCGCACCATGGTGACCAGCTCCTGCTGCTGGCTGTCCATATGAATCAATCCGCGCATGGCGTTTCTCCCTTTCTGCACAAAGCTGCGGTTTATTTCACCATGGCGCTGACGCTGGCGATCTGCGCCTCGGCCTGAGCCATGATCTCGTCGATGATCTCCTGACAGGACTTGACGTTGTGGATCAGGCCCACGGTCTGCCCAACGGGGAAGAGGCCCTTCTCCACTTCGCCGCTCTGGTAGGCGGCCTTGCTGTTTTTGCCGGAGATGACCGCCATCAGCTCCTGGAGAGTGGCGCCTTTGCGCTCCATCTCCAGGCACGCCTGGGCGCTGGCGGTGTTGGCCACCCGCACCATGTTGCGGATGCTCCGCTGGCAGGTAATGGTGTCTCCCTCGCTGTGGTCCACGATCCACTGCTTGTGGGCGGCGCTGATGACCGCCTCCGTGCTGGCCACAAAGCGGGTACCCATGACCACGCCGGCACAGCCCAGACCCAGCGCGCCGGCCAGCCCGTAGCCGTCGGCCACGCCGCCGCCCAGCATAACGGGAATATTCAGCTCGTGAGAGACCCGGTCGGCCAGCACCATGCTGCTCAGCTCCCCCATACCGGGGTGGCCGGCCACCTCATAGCCCACGATGGTCACCAGATCGGCTCCCACCGACTGGGCCTTTTTGGCGTGCTTCAAAGCCGCCATCTTGATAATCAGCTTCATCCCATACCCCTTGATGATGGGGGCGAAGGGGGTGGGGTTTCCTCCGGCCAGCTCAATGATGCCCACCCCCTCCTCGGCGCAGATGCGCAGATAATCGGCGGTCTTGTCGCCGGGGTTTACGTCCGGCGGGATGGATACATTGACGGCAAAGGGCTTTTGGGTCAGCGCCTTCATCTGACGGACCGCCTGGCGGAAGTCCTCCAGCTCAGGATAAATGGTAACGTTAATGGTGCCCAGTCCGCCGGCGTTGGAGACGGCAGACGCCAGTTCCGGCGTTCCAAGATGCTGCATACCACCCTGCATAATGGGGTGTTGAATGCCCAGCAGCTCCGTCATTTTTGTTTGGATCATACGTAGGGTACCTCCTCCAAATAAATCGCGGCGAGCGAATCTTACGAGTGTATTGTAAATTTGGGTGGCGCTTCCCACAACGTGATTGTATACAAAAAGAGCCCGGTTTCATTTGCCTAAACCTGTGCATATCAACCATGTTCGTTCCGTGTGGGTTTGCATCACGGAAAACCAGACGCCGGCCCGTATTTTTGTAGCTTCTGACGGTGCAGATCAGCCGCCCTTGGGGTATAGTAATGCTGCTAAAACCATTCGCTGACAGAAAGGAAGAGACAACCATGAAATATGACGCACAGCTGGTCACGGTCACAACAGAACACCATATCGCCACCTTGACGCTGAACGATCCCCCAAAGATGAACGCCCTGTCCATCCCCATGGCCCAGGCGCTGACCGCCGCGCTCCGGCAGGTCTGGCGGGACCCGGAGGTGCGGGTGGTGGTGCTGCGGGGCGCGGGGGGCAAATTCTGCGCCGGCGGCGACCTCACCTCCATGAAACGGCGTGTGGACGCCTATCGGGAGGGACGGGAGCCGGAATCCGACACCCGCGCCAATATGTGGTGTCTCAACCAGGTCATCCTCACCATCCGGGACCTTCCAAAGCCGGTCATCGCCTGGATCGAGGGGGCGGCCGCTGGCGGCGGAATGAGTCTGGCCTTGGCCTGCGATTTCTCCCTGGCCGAGGAGGAGGCCAAAATGGTCTTTGCCTTTGCCGGCATCGCCCTGGCGCCCGACATGGGGGCTTCGGTGATGGCCCCGCCCCGGATCGGCTTCCCCCGTGCCACCGAGCTCTTCATGACCGGCCGCCGGTTCAGCGGCCGGGAGGCCGCCCAGTGGGGACTGATTACAGCGGCTTACAGCGCCGAAGAATTGCCAGGCGCCGTGGCCGTACTGGCCCGGCGCCTGGCCGCCGGACCGGCCCAGACCTACGGGGAGATCAAGCGCCGGATGAATGAGACGGTATTTTCCGGCCTTTCCGCCGGGATGGCTCAGGAGGTGGAGGGCGCTGCCCGGCTCACCCGGACGGCGGACCACGCCGAGGCGGTGGACGCCTTTTTGGAAAAGCGCAGACCGGTATTCCATGGCCGGTAAACCTCCCCGCAAGCCCAAAAAAGCGTTGAAAGAGACGGCCCATTGCCCCATCCTTCAACGCTTCTTTGTGATACTCAGATTCAGTTTTTTCCAAAATACCCTTGCGCACGGACCGGTTTCAAAGCATGAATCGCAGCGCCGGGCGGCATCCTCCACCCGAACGGCGCGGATGGCGTTCCTTCTCTCACCAGTCCTCTGACCACCGGTATGATAAGATGAAAAACCAGGCGGGAGAGGCTCCATACCTCCTTTCCCGTCTGGTTTTTGTGCTCCCGCCCTGATCCGGCGGAAAAAGAATCCGGTCCCGGCGCGGCGTCCCGGCTATCATAAGAAAAACGCGAGAGGAGCGATGATGATGAGATACTATGAGACGCCCCGCATTTCCATTGACCGGTTTGTGGAGGAATATGAGTTCCTGAACAACTTTTATCCCTGCCGGATGGAGCTGGACAACATCGTCTATCCCAACGCCGAGGCGGCTTATCAGGCCCAGAAATGTACCGATACGGAAGAAAAACGGGTCTTTTCCCAGCTGGACCCCATGGCCGCCAAGCGACGGGGCCGTGCCCTCTCTCCCCCGCCGGACTGGGACCGCGTCAGACGGAGGGCCATGGAGCGGGTATTGCGGGCAAAGTTTCTCCAGAACCCGGAATTGGCGGCGGCTCTTTTGGATACCGGCGACCGTATGCTGCAAGAGGGGAACGGTTGGCATGATCTCTATTGGGGCGTGGACCTGAAAACCGGAGCGGGCGAAAACCATCTGGGCCTGCTCTTAATGGCCCTGCGGGCGGACCTGCGGGCGGGACGTCTCGTTCCGGCGGCCGCCAATCTCTACCACCGCGCCGCCTTTCCCGGTCTGCGGATCTGCCTGGAGGACAGGGACATCACCTGTTCAGACTGTGCCTGCATCGTCAACGCCGCCAACGAGACCTTGTTGGGCGGAAGCGGCGTGGACGGCGCCATCCACCGGGCGGCAGGGCCGGAGCTGCGGGCGGAATGCCGACTGCTGGGCGGGTGCCGCACCGGCGAGGCCAAGCTTACAAAGGGCTACCGGCTCAAAGCCGCCCACGTCATCCATACGGTGGGACCGGTCTACGGCGGTCCGGACGGCGACGAGGCCCTGTCCGCCTGCTACCAAAACGCCCTGGAGCTGGCGGCGGCGCATCACATCCCCACCATCGCCTTCCCCATCCTCTCGGCGGGAAAATTCGGCTATCCCCCCCAAAAGGCCGCGGAGATCGCCGTTGCCGCAGTCCGGCGCTGGCTGGAGGCACATCCGGAATCCCCCATGACCGTCACCTTTTCCTGCGTGCAGCCGGCCCTGTATGCCGCCATGGAAAAGACGCTGTCCCGCCTGGCCCGGCGCGGATCCTCCGCCCTCACATCAGACCCAGTCCCTTGACCACCAGCATGATAAAGTCCTGCACGTTGGTCACAATGGTGGTGGCCGACAGGCTGCCCCGGTCCAGAAGCTTATTGACCACAAACTCATCCGCGTCCACCGTGTAGAGGAACACCGGCCGGACGGTCCCATCCTCCATGACCCGATAGGAGGGGGTCATATTGCCCGTGGCGATGGTGTGGAGCATGGTGGCCAGACAGATCACCGTGGTGGCCTTTTTCACCAGGCCCCGCATGGCGGTCTGGCCCTGGTAGGCGTCTCCGATCACCTCCGGCAGGGGGCCGTCGTCCCGGATGGAGCCGGTGAGGACCAGG
The DNA here is from genome assembly GCF_016901735.1 of Pseudoflavonifractor phocaeensis. Classification (GTDB taxonomy): domain Bacteria; phylum Bacillota; class Clostridia; order Oscillospirales; family Oscillospiraceae; genus Pseudoflavonifractor_A. The sequence goes on from NZ_JACLZC010000015.1 coordinate 38,765, forward strand.
GGGACGCCGTGCTTGACGCAGCTGTAAATGATGCCGTCCTGGATGTGATAATCCTGGATGAACCGGGGGATGGAGCCGCTGCGCCGCACCCGGTTGATGACGTCCAGGTGGTGATAATGTCCGTTGGGACAGGAATGCTGGGTATAGATGTCCTGCCCCAGGGCGGTATGGAACATGGACCCCTCCAGATCGTGGGTGGCCAGGGCATTGCCCGCCATCAGACCGTCCACATAGCCGTTTTCCACCATGCACTGCATGGCCCGGCGGGCGTCGGCGTCAAAGGAAAAGGCGGGTCCCATCACCCACAAAATGTTTCCGTGCTCCTTCTCGTAGCGCAGAAGCTCAAAGAGCCGGTCGTAGTCCCGGGCGTAGGAGGTCTCCCGGCTGCGGCCCTGCCGGAACACGAATTGGTCGTCCGGCCGGGCGTCGGGCGCTTCAAAGCCCCTGGTGTGGAGGTAAATGCCCTCCTGTCCGTTCTCCGTCCGGCCCAGGATGACCTTGTCCCCTCCCTTCAGGTTCCGGTTTTCCACCACCCGCAGCACCCCGTCCTCTCCGATGACCACGCTGGCGTCCATACGGCTCTCGCGGGGCAGGACCCACTGTCCGTCGATCTTGAAGTATTCCGGATACATGGAGGTACTGTGGTAGCCCTCCGGCGCCACGCCAGGAAGGGTCACCCGTTCCCACTTGACCTCCGGCGCGTGGGCGAGCTCCGGGCTGGTGAAATCCGGCGCGTGATAGGCAGGAAGTGTAAACATATATGATCTCCTTTACTGTTATTTTTGTGCCGCTTCGGCCCGCTGATAGACGCGGTCGCCGTTGATGTAGGTCTCCTCCACCCGGATCTGCTCCAGCGTTTCCGGGTCTGCCGTCAGGATGTCTCCGCTGAGCACCAAAAAGTCCCCGAAATATCCGGGCGCCAGCACTCCCCGCCGGGGGAAGCCCGCCGCCGCCGCGGCCTCCCTGGTGTAAAGCCGGATGGCGGTTTCCATGTCCACGGCCTCGTCCAGGCCGCAGTCGGTGCCGTCATAGGCCCGCCGGGTAACCGCCAGCTTCAGGCCCGGAATGGGATCGGAGGGCGTCGCCCAGAAGGTGGCGGGCGCGTCGGTAGAAAAGGCCACCGGAACGCCGGCCTTCCGCCACTGGCGGATGGGATAACACTGCCGGGTGCGCTCCGGCCCCAGGTTGTCCACATAGCTCTTGGACTCGGCGTAGAGGAACACCGGCTGGGTGACAAAGGGAATCCCCTTCGCCGCCGCCTTTTCCACACTGTCCCGGCTGGGCTTGGTGGCGTGCTCGATCCGCACATAGGGAATACCGGCCGGGGTCCAGGGCGTCTCCCCACAGACCCGGTCTACCATCCGGGCAATGGCCCGGGCGCCCATGGCGTGGAGGGAGAGCTGACAGCCGTGGGCCTTACAGAAGGACACGGCGGAGTCCAGCAGCCGGTCGTCACAGACGGAAATGCCGTACGCCTCCTCCGAACCCTCGTAGGGCGCGTCCATCCAGGCGGTACGCCCCGAAACGCTGCCGTCGCTGATGAGCTTTAAGCCGGCGGTGAAAATCTGCCTGTCCCGTTGGGCTCTGGCCCCATCCCAGACAAATCCGGGCGCTTGGGAAAAAAAGTCCCACATATAGTAGAGGCCCGCCTGCTGCCGAAACCCTTTGGCCGCCGCCTTTTCATAGATGGGAAAGCAGTCCTTTCCGTCCAGCGTCCCCATATCGCATACGGCGGTGACGCCCTGGGCGGAGAGCACCTTCCCCAGCTCCACCAGGTTGTCCACCTGCGCTTCCTCATCCAGCACCGGCAGCAAAGGCGCGATCAGATTCCGGGCGTTTTCCTTCAAAACGCCGGTGGGCTCGCCGGTCTCGTCCCGCTCGATCTCACCCCCCTGGGGGTCTGGCGTATTGCGGTCGATGCCGGCCAGCCGGAGGGCCATGCTGTTGACGCAGCGGATATGGGCGCAGGTGCGCAGGATGGATACCGGCGCGTCGCTGCATCCCCGGTCCAGGTCGTAACGGGTCAGGGGCCGCTGCTCCGCAAAGGAGTGCTCGTCATAGCCCCAGCCCTCGATCCACTGCCCCGGCTGCTGGACGGCCCGCCGGTTGCGGATGGCCTGTACCAGGTCCTCGATGGAGCATATCTCAGGGGGCATGGCGGTAATCTGCTTGCGAAAGTCCGCCAGCATGACCGGGTGCATATGGGCGTCCACAAAGCCGGGGATCACCCGCCGGCCCTTCAGGTCCACCGCTTCCCCCTCCACGGGCGGCATCTCCCGCCGCGGCCCCACCCACTGGATGACCCCGTCCTTCAAAATCATGCAGTCGGCATATGGCCGGGCGTCGTCGGCGGTAAAAATATCGCAGTGGTAGAAAATACGGAAATGCGCATCGTTCATGCCAGTCTCCTCCCCTTCTCATGGCGCGTACAGAAAAGACCCCCAAGGACTTTCGCCCCTGAGAGTCCACACCGTCTGTAATTAAGTATAGTTCTCCAAAAAAGATTTGTCAATCGGCGTCTTTTTTCAATGATTTTCCACAAAATGTATTGACAAGAAAAAAGAAGTGGTTTTATAACGAATATGTGCGTATAATTATACAACCCGGAAATCACGGAGAGGCTGGGAGCAAACGCTCTCGGCTTTTTTCTATCAAAGGCCGCCCTCAGGCGCGTCGGGAAGGAGCAGCAACATGAGCATGGCAGAAGAAATACGCAGGCGGGCGGAGGAGCTGTGGCCAACCATCGTACAAGACCGCAGATACCTGCACCAAATACCGGAAATCGGTATGGATTTGCCCCAGACATGCGCCTACCTCAAGAAGCGCCTGGATGAGATGGGCATTCCCTGGCAGGTCTGCGGGGGACCCCTGCCCCCGCAGATGACGGCGGATTACATGGCGGCCGGCTTTCCGGAAATGAAGCGGGCGGAGGGGATCACCGCCCTGATCGGCAGCGGCGCGCCCTGCATCCTCCTCCGGGCGGATATGGACGCCCTGCCCATCCGGGAGGAAAACGACTTACTCTTCCGCGCCCAAAACGGATATGGACATATGTGCGGGCACGACAGCCACGCGGCCATGCTGCTGGGCGCAGCGCAGATCCTGAAGGAGCGGGAGGACCGCCTCCCCGGCACCGTCAAGCTGCTCTTCCAGCCCGGCGAGGAGACCGGCGCGGGCGCACGGATGATGGTGGACTGCGGCGCGCTGGAAAATCCCAAGGTAGACGCCGCCTTCGCCCTCCACGTCCAGCCCCTGGAGGAAGCGGGGCGGCTCAGATACAGCATGGGGGTCACCTCCGCCTCTCTGGACACCTACATCATAAAAATCAAGGGCAAAGGGGGCCACAGCTCCATACCTCAGTGCTGTATCGACCCGCTGATGATTGCAAATCAGGTCTATCAGGCGGTCAACCTCCTGGTGGGCCGGGAGACCAATCCCGCCGCCATGGTGGCGCTGACCTGCGGCGTCATGCGGGGCGGCAGCGCGGTGAACATCATCCCCGACCAGGCCGAGCTGCACATCGGCGTGCGCACCCTGGACATGGGGGCGGCGGAGCATCTGGCCAGGCGTATCCCGGAGCTGACGGAGCATTACGTCCGGGCCTGGCGGGGCGATGTACGGATCACCGAATTCCACACCCCCTGTACCTACAGCCGGGAACCCCTGTGCCGGGAGCTGGCGGAGGCGCTGGGCCAGATCGTGGGTCCGGAGCGAATGGCGGTCATCCCGCCCATGACGGGTACCGAGGATTTCGGATACATCACCCGGGAGGTGCCGGGGATGTTCTGCTTCCTGGGGGCGGGGGCCCCGGGCAGTCCGCCGCTGCACAGCCCCAATATGGTGCTGGACGAGCGGGTCCTTTCCCTGGGCGCCGCGCTCTATGCCAATGCAGCCGCTGCCTGGCTGGCCCGCAGGCAAAATTCAGGAGAGGAAGAAGGAACATAACCCATGAAAGCAAGCCGCAAAGCAAACGGGGGCTTCCGGATGCCCCATGTGTTTATCATCCTGCTGGTCATGATGCTGGCTGTGGTGATTCTGTCCTACCTCATCCCCAGCGGGTCCTATACCCGGGTGGTGGACGAGGCCACCAACATCACCGTGGTGGTGCCGGGCACTTTCCAATATGTGGAAAATGAGACGCCCATCACCTTTATGAACTACTTTGAGGCGGTCTACCAGGGCTTTGTCAACGGCGCCTCCATCATGGCCACCTTGTTCATCAGCTCCGGCGTCATCTACCTCCTGGAGGTGAACGGCGCTTTCAGCGCGGGGATCAATATCATCCTGCGCAGGACAAAGGGCCGGGAATTTTCGGTAATTTTCCTCTTTTACAGCATTTTTGTCCTCTTCGGCGTCCTGGGCTTCGGCGAGGCCGCCTATCCCTTCTACCCCTTGGCGGTGTCCATCGGATTTTCCCTGGGCTATGACCGGGTGGCCGGCGCCGGTATGGCCATTGTGGGCAGTACCGTGGGCTTTACCTCCGGCCTCATCAACGTCTTTACCACCGGCGTGTCCCAGCAGATCGTGGGCCTCCCCCTCTTTTCCGGCATCGGCTTCCGGACGGTGGGCCTGGCGGTGTTTTATGTGATCGGCCTGGTGGGCCTCTATCGCTACTGCAAAAAAATCAAGCGGGACCCCTCCCTCAGCATCGTCAGGGAGGAGTATGAGGCCCAGAACGGACAGCAGTCGGACGGAGAAGCGGACATGGAGGAGATGACGCCCGCCCGCGGGCTGGGCCTGCTGGCCTTTCTGGCCGTCATCGTGGTGCAGGGCGTGGGCTGCATCAAGCTCAACTGGTCTTTCCCCCAGATCGGCGCCATCTATGTCATCCTGGGCGTCTTGCTGACCGTGATCTTCCGCATCAATCCCAGCGAGGCCTGCAATCTCTTCTGCCAGGGCGCGCTGCGGGTCTTTGCCGCGGCCTTCGCCGTGGGTCTGGCCCAGTCGGTGGTGGTGCTCATGAATCAGGCCCGCATCATGGATACCATCGTACACGCCATGTCCGTCCTGCTGGAAAACAAGGGGGCGATCCTGGCCCTTCTCATCATCTTCCTGTTTGTGACCCTCTTTAACTTCCTGGTGGTATCGGGCAGCGGAAAGGCGGTCATCATCATGCCCATCCTCCAGCCTCTGGGCGAGCTGCTCAACATCAACCAGCAGATCCTGGTGCTCACCTATCAGTACGGCGACGGCATCACCAACAGCTTCTGGCCGGGCAGCTCCCTGGTGCAGCTCTCCATGTGCGGACTGGACTACGGCTCCTGGCTGAAGTTCTGCTGGAAGATCTATCTCTCCTTCATCGTAAGCGCCTTTGCCCTCATCATGGTGGCCAACGCCATCGGATACGGCCCCTTCTGACCGCTACGCCCGGACAAAGCGGCGGCTTTCCTCCCGCCCGGTGACGCGGAAGAGCGCCACGGCGTATCCCGCCCCGCAGGGGGCCTCATGGCTGAGCAGACGGGGGGCGACGGACCGCCCGTCCAGCGCCCCCGCCATGATCTGAAACGCGCGGAGCCCGCACCCCGCCGCCTGCCGGTCCTCCGGAGGCGTTTCCATGAGCAGTTCCACAAATTCCCCCGACGCCAGCGCCGCCGTTATCCGTTCCTCGCGCTCCGGCGTACTCCCGTCCTCCTCCCGCCGGCGGGCCAGATTGCCGCTGGCCACCAACAGCGCGCGGCGTCCCAGAGCCTCCGCCGCCTCGGCCGCGCATTTTCCCAGCCGGTAATGGGCCGCCGGCCCGCAGCCGGACACCCCGATACGCACGATGGGACAGGTGACCCCCGCTTTGTGGAGAAAGTACAGCGGGACCGTCACCCCGTGGTCCAGCCATCCCGCCTGGGAACCAAAGACGCCGGTTTTGAGTCCCGCCCGCTGGGCCCGGCTGGCGATCACTTCCCGCAGCTGGGTGTCGTATCCGGTCTGGAGCCGGACCTGGGGCGCGCCGAAGTCCGACAGATCCCCCGCCGCGCCGCCCCCTGACGACAGGTGAAAATAATCCTCATATAGGCCCGTATGAGACGAGACCACCATGAGTACGTCCGGCTCCCACCGCGCCGCCTGGGCGGCCACGGCGCGGATGGCGCTCTCGGTGTCAGACAGCGCCCGCTCCCGCCCTCTGCCCACTTCGGGCAGGAGCGCCGGAGGATGGGGCACCAAAATTGCGCCGAGCATCGGCATTGTTCATCACTCCCAATCAAATCCAAACCCGTTTGTTCCCAAACCCGCGGACCGGAACAAGCACTCCTTTTTATTGTACGGTATCATGCTTCCCCTTACAAGGAGGAGCCATTCTATGACAACGCTTTTTGTGCAAAAAATTATCGCTTCTCTTTTGGCGTCCGCCATCTGGTTTTCTCCTTGCAAGGGAATGCGCCAAATGGTATCCTAGGACTATCCCAGAGAGAAAAGGAGGAGTATCGATGGACAATGAAATGGAGATGGACAACATCGTCTCCCTGACCGACGAGAACGGCAACGAAGTCCGCTTTGAATTTCTGGATCTGGTGGAGTATGACGGGGGAGAATACGTCGTACTGCTGCCCGAGGGCGACGACAGCGGCGAGGTGGTGATCCTGAAGCTCATCGAGACCGGCGACGAAGAGACCTATGCCGGCGTGGAGGACGAGGAGATCCTGCACGAGGTTTTCCAGCGGTTCAAGGAAAAGTACAAGGATCAGTTTGACTTTGTAGACGAATGAAAAACGGTCTCCCAAGGGCTTCACGCCCTTTGGGAGACCTTTTTTGTCTGTTAACGGGGCAGGCGCCCCTGGCGGACCACACGCCGCTTCATCAGCCCGTGCCGGTTGCAGCAGAGATAGAGCATCCCGCCCCCCTGGAAGCGGAACCGGCATTCCGCGTTTCCCTCCGGATAGAGCTTCACCAGCTGGAGCTTATCCGAGGTCACATAGGCCAGGAAGGAAATAAAGTGGGTTTTGGTCATGGGGTGCCGGACGGTGACGAAGGTCTCGTCCTCCACCTGCTCCATGGTGATTGCGTGGTCCTCGTCCGCCTCCTCGGCCTCCAGGGCGGGGAGCGACACCCCGCAGCAGCTCACCAGCGCCTCTCCGGTGGCGTGGATCACGTTGCCGCAGATGGGACAGACGTAAAATTTCGCCCGGAGCAGGTTGGCCGACTTGTTCCGGTTGACCACCGTGTCCCCCGAAAGCAGCTCCATCACCGACACCCCCAGCGCCGCCGCCAGCGGCTCCAAAAGCGAGATGTCCGGAAAGCCCTTGGCGGTCTCCCATTTGGATACGGTTTTGCTGCTCACGTCCAGGCGCCGGGCCAGCTCCGCCTGGGTCAGGCCCCGCTCCTCCCGCAGCCGCTTGATGGTGCTGCCCGTTACATATGCGTTCATGTTTTTCCTCCGACTCTTGTTTTTTTGCATCATACCAGCAAACGGCCCGCCGCGCAACCTACGCTTCGTAGACGCCTTGACGCCTTTGCCGCCGGGCCCTATAATAGCCTCAGCGATTTGCGGAAGGAGGAAGGGATTTGGCGGAACAAAAAGACAAAGAGACAGGAAAAAGCCTCCTGTCTCTCCACGCTGCCGTGATGCTCTTTGGTCTTTCCTCGGTGCTGGGGCGGTTTGTGGACGCGCCGGCGGCGGCGGTGGCCGGCGGGCGGGTGGTCTGCTCCTCCCTGGCCTTGCTGCTTCTGGCTCTGGTGAGAAAAGAGCCGTTGCGGCTGCGCACATCCGGAGATCGGAAGCTGGCCATATTTGCCGGCCTGGTGCTGGCCATTCACTGGACCACCTTCTTCCAGTCCATCCAGACCGCCTCGGTGGCCATCGGCACCATTACCTTTTCCACCTTTCCCCTTTTCCTCACCTTCCTGGAGCCTCTCATCTTTCGTGAACCTCTCCGGCTCCGCAATCTGGGCACCGCCGCTCTGCTCCTGGCCGGCATATTCATCACCGTTCCGGAATTTTCGGTGGAAAACCGGACCACTGTGGGAATTTTATGGGGACTGGTGTGCAGTCTGGCCTATGCCGTTTTGTCCCTGGCGAACCGCCGCCTCTCCCGGCGCTATCCGGCCAGGACCATCTGCCTCTATGAACAGGGCACGGCGGCGGCGGCGCTCCTTCCGTTCCTCCTCTTTACGCCGGTCCAGTGGACCCCGCGGACCGTCGCCGGCATTGCCGCCATCGGCTTTTTGTGCACCGCCTTCGCCCACTCCCTCTATGTCTCCGCCCAGCGCAAGGTGAGCGCGCAGACCGCCGGCATCATTTCCGGTCTGGAGACGGTATACGGCATCCTGTACGCCCTGCTCTTTTTGGGGGAAGTGCCCAGCCTCCGGGAAATCGCCGGCGGGCTGGTCATTTTAGGCGCCGCCCTGGCCGCCTCCCTCCGCCCGGCGAAGGAGCGGCCTCAACACGCAGCATAAAACACTCCGCCCCCCGGCAAAGTGTTCGTCTTTGCCGGGGGGCTTTGCCTTTACTCCTTTGGACCAACGGCCCGCCGCAGGCCCTCCAGATCCGCCTGGTCCGGGTGGCTCAGCGCCCGGTCGAAGTTGTCCAGCAGCATCTGCCGCTTGCCGCTCTCCTCCATGGCCTCGTAGCGGCGGCGCACGCCGGCGGGCATCCTGCCCTGGCACATATAGCGGCCGATCACGCGGGCTCCGGCGGGCAGCGTCTCCTCTACCCGGCGCAGAATCTGCGCAAAATACTCCGGCGCGCCGCCAAAACCGGCGGTGCCGAACAAAAAGACCTGCTGATTGGTCACAGTGCGCAAAAACGCGGCGGTCTCCCCGTCACAGGTGCCCTTATCGGTCCAGAAGCCCACATAGAGCACCTCCGCCTCCAGCGCCCGGGCGTCCGGCCCGCCGCAGTAGAGGCAGTCCTCCGGGGGCAAAGTCTCCTTCAGGGTCTGGGCCAAACGGCCGGTATTGCCGGTCTTACTGCTGTATACAATGGCGTATTTCATAACTCGTTCCTTTCATAAATACAGGAAACCCCCCGATGGGCCAGCATCCCGCCCAGGCAGGCCCGGTTGCAGCGCACACAGCGCCGGATGGCTTCCGTGTTTTTACCCAACACCTTGTTGGGCCAGTTGGGGTCGGCGATGAGCTGGCGGCTCATGGCGGCGCACTGGATGCGCCCCGTCCGCAGCTGCGCCTCGATAAAGTCCGGGTCGGTCAGTCCGCCCACGCCGCAGATGGGCTTGTCGGTCAGCGCCCGCACCCGGTCGCACAGGGGCAGAAAGCAGCCCTCCCCGCCAAACGCCGGGTGAGCGGCGGGCGGAATGGTGTCGCTCAGGTCGCCGTGGTCGGCCAGGGTCACATGGAAGCTGGTGACACCGGCCGCCTCCAGCAAAGGCACAAAGACCGGCAGCTCCTCTTCGGTCACCCCGGCGTTTCCGTAATGGGGCGCTTCCAGACGGACGGCCAGCTTATAGTCGATGGGCAGGTCCGGCGCGCACGCCCGCACCGCCTCCACGGCCTCCACCGCAAACCGGACCCGCTCCTCCGGTCCGCCGCCGTAGCCGTCGGTCCGATGGTTGAACAGCGAAGAGCTGAAACTGCCGCACATCCGGTCGCCGTGGACCTGCACCATGTCAAAGCCCGCCTGCCTGGCCAGCGCCGCCGCCGGGCCAAAGGACCGGGTGATCTCCCGCACCTTACGGGCCGGCAAGCCGGTAATATAGGGCCCCACAGCCTCGTTGAGCAGGGTACGCAGCTGGGACTTGGAGATGCGTCCCGTCATCAGTCCGGGCAGATGGCGGACCATGGCCTTCCAGTCGGCGTCGGACTGGTGGAGCTGGGCGCAGAGCATACAGCCCTCCTCATGGACCGCGTCGGCCAGACGGCGGAACCAGTCAAAGCCTTTTCGATGATAGAGCGAGGGACCGAAGCCCCCCTTTCCCACCGGCACATCCCCCACGATTATCATGGCGCAGCCGCCGGCGGCAATGGCGCGCAGACGCTCCAGCTGGGTCTCCGGGGGAAGGCCCAGGGTGGTGGGCGCGAAAATCACCCGGTTTTTCAAGGTCAGTCCGCCGTAATCCAGGGGACTCGTCAGGTATTGGTACATTTCTCTTGTGTGCCTCCTTGGGCCGCCTTATCCAGCAGGGACATCAGCTGCGCCCGCTCCTCCGGCGTCAGTGGGGCCAGGTGCTCCCTGTCCCAGTCAAAAAAGACCTGATGACTCACCGCGAAGGCCGCCGCGCCTTTTTCGCTCAGCGCCATGCGGTAGGCCCGGCCGGATTTTTCCCGGGTCAGAAAGCCGTCCTCCACCAGCTTGAGGATGCTGCGCTGGGAGTAGCCCCAGTCCAGCCGGAGATCGGCCGTCAGCTGGGCCTGGGTACAGCCTGGATGTTTTCCCACATAGAGGATGAGGAAAAGGGACCCGAAATGCAGCCCCAATTCTTGCAGCCGGCTGCGGGTCAGGTCCGCAAAGCTGCGGTAAAACACCGTCGCCCGGTAGGCGAAGGTATCAAACATGGGCTTCACCTCTTTTCTTGACTTTGTCAAGTATATACAGTTTACTTGATAAAGTCAAGTCCAAATCAAAAAAACCGTGCCGGTCCCAAGGACCGGCACGGCGTCCGTCAGGGGATGCGTAGCTCGGCCAGCCGCCGGCGGCAGAGGCGCAGCGTCAGCGCCGCCGCCGCGCAGCAGCCCACCCCCTCCGAAATGGGAAAGGCCAGCCACACCAGAGTGTCCGCCCCCGCCAGCCGGGAGAAACACCAGGCCAGAGGCAGCACCACCAGAATCATCCGCAACAGCGAGATGAGCAGGGAAGAAAGACCGCTGCCCAGCGCCTGACAGGCCCCTTGCAGGGTGATGTTGGCCCCTGCAAAGAAAAAGCCCACGGTGATGATGCGCAGCGCCGTGACGCACAGCGCCACCGCCTGGTCCGAGAGGGAAAAGCACCGGACAATGGGCCCGGCCCAGCATTGGAGCAGCAGGAGCCCCGTCCCCATGATGACCGACGCCACCACCAGCCCCCAGCGGATGGCCTGCCGGATGCGCTTCTCCTGCTTTGCCCCGTAATTGAAGGAGATGATGGGGATGGAGGCGTTGTTCAGGCCGTATACCGGCATAAAAATAAAATTTTGCAGCTTGAAATACACCCCGTAGGCAATGACCGCCGTATCCGAAACGCCGCTCAGGATCAGATTCATCCCATAGGTCATCACCGAGGTCAGCGACTGCATCAGGATCGCCGGTCCCCCCACCCGGTAAATCTCGGCAATCACCGCCCGCCGGGGCCGCAGCAGGGACGGCCGGAAGGGGATCTCCCGGTTGTACCGGAAGTGGAGGAATACCACCACCCCAAAGGCGGCCCACTGCCCGATGACGGTGGCCACCGCCGCGCCGGTCACCCCCATGGCAGGGGCCCCCAACAATCCGAAAATCAAAATGGGGTCCAAAATGAGGTTGGTCACCGAGCCCACCAGCTGGCCCGCCATGGCGGCGGTGGTCTTGCCCGTGGCTTGCAGCAGTTTTTCAAAACACATATAGCCGATGGTGCCCGCCGAACAGACGGTGACGATGCTCAGATAGGAAAAAGCAAACTCCAGCACCACCGGGTCGGCGGTCTGGCTCTCCAGATAGGCCCGGGCGCCCAGCAGGCCAAAGAGCAGCGCCGCGCCGTAGTAGCACAGGCTCACCGCCATGGCGTTTCCGGCGATGCGTCCCGCCTGCTCCGGGTCCCCTCTCCCCAGACTCTTGGAGAGCGAGGCGTTGACCCCCACGCCGGTCCCCACCCCCAGGGCGATCATCAGCATCTGGATGGGAAAGGCCAGGGTCAGGGCGTTGACCGCCCGGTCTCCGGCCTGAAGCACCTGGGCCGTATCGGGAATGTAGGAGACAAACAGACTGTCCACCACGTTATAAAGGGCCTGGACGATCATGGAGAGCATCATGGGCACCGCCATGGTGAGGAGCAGCCGCGGCACCGGCATGGTCCCCATCTTGTTCTCACCTTCGGACGGACGGCCCTCTCCCGGCCGGACCCTCCCGCTTTTTTCCCCTCTCACCGCTGTCCTCCTTGTAAAACACACAAAAACGCCCCATTTCTTAGCGGGTATCCCGGCTAACAAATGGGGCGTTGCTTTTTATTCCGGTTGGGCCGCCTCTTCCGCCGGCGCGGGATTGGTAATGGCGTGGAGCAGCATCTGGCAGCCGTGGCGCAGAAATACGTCCCGGTCCACCTCCAGCGTCTGGCCCAGGTAGGCGTCCCGCTGACTGGCCATGCGCACTATGCCCTCCAGCGCCGACCAAAACAGCAGCACCAGCTCTTCCGCCCGCAGATCCAGCCGGATCAGGCCCTCCTGCGCGCCCTGACGGAGAAAATCCGCCAGCAGCTGGCCGATGGACCGCCGTACCCGCAGAATGTCCCGCACCTCCTGGTCCAGATGGGCGTCCTCCTGCAAACCCGCGCCGCCGTTCACCAGCACGCCGCAGGCCTCCGGCCGCTCTCCATAGTAGCGCACCACCGCCGCGCACATGCCCTCGTACGCCTCGTACCAATTGGCGGCGGTGTCGATGGCCTCCTGCAATTTGCGCTGGAGCAGCACCAGGCCGCTGAGGAAAATCGCGTTGATGATCTCCTCCTTGCTCTGGAAATAGACATAGAGGGTCGCCTTGCTGTATTCCGACTCCCGGGCGA
>NZ_JACLZC010000141.1 GCF_016901735.1 Pseudoflavonifractor phocaeensis
TTGCGCTGGAGCAGCACCAGGCCGCTGAGGAAAATCGCGTTGATGATCTCCTCCTTGCTCTGGAAATAGACATAGAGGGTCGCCTTGCTGTATTCCGACTCCCGGGCGATATCGTCCATGGTGGTCTTGTCGATCCCCTTTTCGGCAAACAGCCGCTCGGCGGCCGCCAGGATGGAACCGCGGTGAAATTCAGTCAGCGCCTGCTTTTTACTCATAGCCACACCTCTTCTCTCCGGCTTTCCCGCTGAGGCTGTGCCGGAACATCCCCTGCTCTTTTTTATTCTATCATACCATTTCTTTCACCCGCTGGCAAGAGAGAACCCCCTCACCGGGCCTCCTGTCTGCGCCGGTAGATCACCCGCAAGCCCTCGCTCACCAGGTCGTCGTCCACCACGTCGATGATGTCGCTGTGCCGGGCCACCATGGCGGACAGTCCGCCGGTGGCCACCACACGGACGCCCCCCTCTCCCAGCTCCTCCCGGGCCAGACGCACCAGGTATTCCATGGCGCCGATATAGCCCAGCACACAGCCGGCCTGGATGTGCTCCACCGCCGTGGCGCCCAGCACCCGCTCCGGCGGACACAGGGCCACATTGGGCAGCATGGCGGTCTTTTGGAAGAGGGCGTCCATGGAGATGCGCACCCCCGCGGCGATGCAGCCCCCCCGGTATCTGCCCTGTCCGTCCACTGCGTCCAGGGTGGTGGCGGTGCCGAAGTCCAGCACGATCAGCGGTCCGCCGTACTTTTCCAGCGCGCCCACGCAGGCCACCGACCGGTCCGGACCCAGCCGCTCGTCCCCCGGCACCCCATAGGGCAGGCCCGGGTCCAGATCCTCGTCCACCACCAGGGGCGTGCGGCCGAAATAGCGCTCCATGGCAGTTTTCAGGGCGTACATCACCGGCGGCACCACCGACGCGATCACCACGTCCTCCACATCCTCCGCCGCCAGACCGAAGCGCTGAAAATAGCTCCACACCAGCAGGCCGATCTCGTCCGCGGTGCGGTTGCCGTCGGTTTTCAGGCGGAAGCCGCCCCGCCGCGTCTCTCCCTCAAAAATGGTAAATACCATATTGGTGTTGCCCACATCAATGGTCAAAAGCATGGTTTTTCCTCCCTATCACACAGGATTGGTATAACATACCGTATTTTCCCCATCCAAAATTATAACGCCGTAGCTGGCGTCCCAGCCCCGCACGCTCCCCGGGTTCATGATCCACAGGCCCTTTTTATAGGTGCACATCGCCTGGTGCGTATGCCCAAAGAGGAGGATATTCGCCCGGGAGTCGGAATACAGCAAGGCGACCCTCTATGTCTATTTCCAGAGCAAGGAGGAGATCATCAACGCGATTTTCCTCAGCGGCCTGGTGCTGCTCCAGCGCAA
>NZ_JACLZC010000142.1 GCF_016901735.1 Pseudoflavonifractor phocaeensis
GCCGACAGCCGGGCCACCACCGCGATGCCCACCATCTTGAGCACCGGAGACAGCACCGCCGGCGCCAATCCCGCCAGCTGGGCCAGCTCCTTCAAAAAGTCCCGCACCGCGCCGGCGGCCTGGAATACCCCGCCCAAAATCAGCACGCCCGCCGCCAGCGCCAGCACCAGGCCCAGCTCCTTGACCTGACGCCCCACCACCACCGCGCACAGAGAGGCCGTCACCGCCAGAGCCGCTACCTTTAAGATGTCCTCCATATTTCATATCCCGCATCCCGCGTCACAGTCCAAATAGGTTCTTGACCAGAGTAAACAAGTCGCTGATCTCCTGCACCACCAGCATCAGCACCACCACCAGCCCCGCCAGGGTCACCATAGTGGCCTGCTCGTCCCGCCCCGAGCGGGACAGCACCTGGTTGAGCACCGACACCAAAATGCCGATGGCCGCGATTTTGAAAATGAGATCCACATCCATACCGTTCCTCCGCCCCGCTACATCAGTACAATGGCCAAAAAGCAGCCCGCTGTGATCCCCAGGGCATACCACACCTTTTTCCCGCTCTTCCGCCGCTCCTCCGCCTCCTCCAGCGCCCGCACCAGCCGCAGCCGAATGAGCTCCAGGGCCGCCTCCTGACCCGCGCCGTCATACCGCCCCAGAACCCGCCCCGCCTGGGCCAGAATCTCCCGGTCCTCCCGGTTCAGATCCAACGGCACGCCCTCCAGCGCGTCCCCCCAGATCCGCGCAAAGCTTCGGCTGCCCAGAGAAGGAAGGTCTGCCAAACACCGGGCAAAAAAGGCCCCGGCCTGTCCCTCCGACTGGCGGGACAGCAAAGACAGCAGCTCCGGCATGGGGAGAAGCCGGAGAGATAATTCCCGCTGGGCCGTCTCCAGCGCGGCGCAGAAGGTCCGCAAGCTCCGCACCCGCCGGTCCAGCGCCGACGCCCCGCACCAGCCCGCGCCCAGACCGCCCGCAATGAGCAGCGCAGCGCCCAGCGCCCTTACCATGGGCAGCCCTCCAGCGCCCTCACCCGGCAGCGCCGGATACCGTCCTTTCGGGTAATCTCGATCACCTGACGGAAAATACCGGCCTCCAGCAGGGCGCGGTAGAGGGGCCTTCGCCCCAGGTCCTCCGCGCCGGCGGCGTGGGCCGTGGCCAGCAGCCCCACCCCGCAGTGGGACGCCTGGGTCAGGGCGTCGATGTCCCGGGGCGAGGTAATCTCGTCAGCCGCCAGTACCTGGGGATTCATGCCCCGTAAAAGACTCATCAGCCCCTCCGCCTTGGGGCAGCTCTCCAGCACGTCGGTATGGCGGCCCACTGCCAGCTGGGGACGCCCCTCCCAAAGGGCCGCGACCTCCCCCCGCT
>NZ_JACLZC010000143.1 GCF_016901735.1 Pseudoflavonifractor phocaeensis
TTCACGACACCGGCAAGGGCAATCCCCATTGTCACATCATGCTTACCATGCGCCCCCTTGACGAGCGCGGCGCATGGGCGGCGAAGTCCAAAAAGGAATATGACCTTGATGAAAACGGCGAGCGTATTCGCTTGCCAAGCGGCAAATACAAGGCCCGCAAAGTTGACCTGACCGGCTGGAACGACAAGGGCAACGCGCTTTTATGGCGCAAGGCATGGGCGGATATTTCAAACGCCTACCTTGAACGCGCCGGAAGCCCGGAGCGCATCGACCACCGCAGCAACGCCGAGCGCGGCATTGACGAGCTGCCCACCGTCCACATGGGCGTGGCGGCCTGTCAAATGGAGAAGAAAGGCATAGCCACCGAGAAAGGCGAGCTGAACCGGAATATCCAAAAAGCAAACCGCCTTATCCGGGAAATCCGGGCGCAGATTGGAAAGCTCAAAGAATGGATTGGCGAACTGTTCAAGGCGCGGGAAACCGCCCCGGAGCAGCCCCCGCAATCCCCCGGCCTTGCAAATCTGCTGATGAAGTATTTAAGCGTTCAGAGAGAAAAGAGCCGGAAGTATTCGCAGAGTTGGCAAAGGCAGCACACCGCCGACGAACTGAAAACCGTTGCAAAGGCGGTCAACTATCTTTCCGAGCATGGCATTTCCACCCTTGACGAGCTGGACGCTGCCCTTTCCTCTGTCAGCGACCAAGCCGACGCTATCCGGGAGGGCATGAAAACCGCCGAGAAGCGCATGAAAGAATTGCAAAAGCTGATTGAATACGGGAAGAACTACACCGAGTACAAGCCCATTCACGACGAGCTGAAAAAGCTGAAAAATGGCTGGACGAGCAAGCGCGACAAGTACGAGGAAGCCCACCGCGCCGAGCTTACGCTATGGAACGCAGCGAGCCGCTATCTCCATGCAAATCTGCCGAAAGGGACAAAGACCTTGCCTATCTCTGAATGGGAAAAAGAGTACGCCACTCTCAGCGGGCAGAGAACAGCGGAATATACCAAGCTGAAAGAAACCCGCGCCGAGGTTGCCGAGCTGCACAATATCCGCAAGTGTGTTGACATTGCGCTGAAAGCCGACCAGCCGGAGCAGACCCGCGCCAAGCGGCACGACTTAGAACGATGAAAGGAGTTGAGCTTTTTGTATTACACCCAAGAACAGATAGACCGGGCGAACCAAGCCGACCTTGTTTCTTTCCTGCAATCACAGGGCGAGCAGCTTACCCGCGCCGGGAATGAATACCGATGGAAACGGCACGACAGCTTGACCGTCCGGGGCAACAAGTGGTATCGCCACAGCCAGAGCAAGGGCGGCG
>NZ_JACLZC010000144.1 GCF_016901735.1 Pseudoflavonifractor phocaeensis
TTCACGACACCGGCAAGGGCAATCCCCATTGTCACATCATGCTTACCATGCGCCCCCTTGACGAGCGCGGCGCATGGGCGGCGAAGTCCAAAAAGGAATATGACCTTGACGAAAACGGCGAGCGTATTCGTTTGCCAAGTGGCAGATACAAGACCCACAAAGTTGACCTGACCGGCTGGAACGACAAGGGCAACGCCCTCTTGTGGCGAAAGGCATGGGCTGACCTTACCAACGACTTTTTGGAGAGGAACGGAAGCCCGCAGCGTATCGACCACCGCAGCAACGCCGAGCGCGGCATTGACGAAATCCCCACCGTCCACATGGGCGTGGCAGCTTGCCAGATGGAGAAGAAAGGTATTGCCACCGAGAAAGGCGAACTAAACCGAAATATCCAAAAGGCAAACCGCCTTATCTGGGAAATCCGGGCGCAGGTTGGGAAGCTCAAAGAATGGATTGCCGACCTGTTCAAAGCGCGGGAAACCGCCCCGGAACAGCCGCCCCAATCCCCCGGCCTTGCCAATCTGCTGATGAAGTATTTGAGCGTTCAGAGAGAAAAGAGCCGGAAGTATTCGCAGAGTTGGCAAAGGCAGCACACAGCCGACGAACTGAAAACCGTAGCGGCGGCGGTCAACTATCTTTCCGAGCATGGTATCTCTACCCTTGACGAGCTGGACGCAGCCCTTTCCTCTGTCAGCGAACAGGCCGACGCTATCCGGGCGGGAATGAAAACCGCCGAGCAGCGCATGAAAGAGCTGCAAAAGCTCATTGAGTACGGCAGGAATTATCAGACCTACAAGCCCGTACAGGACGAGTACCGGCAAATCCGCTGGAAAGGAAAACAGGAGAAGTTTGCGGAAGCCCGCCGCGCCGAGTTGACCCTATGGAACGCGGCAAACCGCTATCTCCATGCCCATTTGCCGGAGGGCGTGAAAACCCTGCCGATCTCCGCATGGGAGAAAGAATATGCCGCCCTTAAAGCACAGAGGGAAGCGGAATACGCCAAGCTGAAAGGCACCCGCAGCGACCTTTCCGAACTTCAAAATATCCGCAGGTGCGTGGATATTGCGCTCCGCGCTGACCAGCCGGAACAGACGCAGACCCGCACTAAGCGTCACGACATAGACCGATGAAAGGAGTGAGCTTTTTGTACTACACCCAAGAACAGATAGACCGGGCGAACCAAGCCGACCTTGTTTTGTTCCTGCAATCGCAGGGCGAGCAGCTTACCCGCGCCGGGAATGAATACCGATGGAAACGGCACGACAGCTTGACCGTCCGGGGCAACAAGTGGTATCGCCACAGCCAGAGCAAGGGCGGCG
>NZ_JACLZC010000145.1 GCF_016901735.1 Pseudoflavonifractor phocaeensis
TGGATCATGCTGTTCATCCGCTGGTACAACAGGTCAAGCTGCTCGTTCTCAATGGGGGTGGCGTCCCAGGTTTCCAGATTGGAGGTGTCCAATTTGAAAACACGGAAGCCCACGTCCAGGGGCTGCTTGTCCTCCGCCATGGTGACTTGGGCGTGTTCCTCCAGAATTTTCTTCCCAGCCCGCCGGATTCGCTCCTTGCCGATTTCGCAGATATTCTTATATCCCGCCTTGTACGCCTCGCTCTTTTCGTCGCACAGTTCGGGGAGCTGCACCAAGATAAAGCGCCGGTTGCCGCCGTCCTCGGCGTTGAGCTGCATCACTGCATGGGCGGTGGTAGCAGAGCCGGAGAAGAAGTCCAGAACAATATCATCTTGTCCTGTTACTTGAGAAACAATGGTTTTTATCAAACTAATTGGCTTAGCATAATTAAATAGGCTTTTGTCATCAAACAGAGTATATACAGCTCTGGTACCTTCAGTATTAAGTCCAACTTCACTCATCCACGTTGAAAATGGATTTGCGTCACTTTTTAATTCATTGGCAAACCTCTTTTTCATGGGACGCTGAGAGGTATCTTCTGGAAAAACAATTCTGTCCTCCTCAATAAGCTTCTGCATACTATCGGGAGCATAAGACCATACACGATTATAACTGGGATGATATACTTTCCCTGTTTTAGGGTCTACAAGGTCATAATACTGATTAGGGCGCATATCAGCGTTCATACCAACCGTTAAATCACCTGCAACCCACGGGCCTCGTGGGTCATTATCAGGATTTGAGTATCCTTTATAATCTTTTTTGTATCCAGCAAAAGGAAGGAACTGTCCTTTATGATACATCAAAAGATACTCGTGGTCTGTTGATACTTTTGATTGATCCATGGCAGAGGATGTTCTTCTTTTCCATACACCGCAACCAACAAAATTTTCTTCGCCAAACACTTCATCACAAACTTTTCGCAGGTTTGTGACCTCGTTATCATCAATCGAAATAAAAATCACACCATCATCCCGCAGAAGATTTGCCGCCAGACGCAGACGGGGATACATCATATTGAGCCAGTTGGTGTGATAGCGGCCCATGGTTTCCGGGTTGCTCTTGGTAGTCTGCTGGGTCACTTCCTTGTACCGTGCCATAGGATCGGCAAAATCATCGGCATAGACAAAATCGTTGCCGGTATTGTAGGGCGGGTCGATGTAAATCATCTTCACCTTGCGGTAGTAGGCCGTTTGCAGCAGCTTCAAAACCTCCAGGTTGTCGCCCTC
>NZ_JACLZC010000146.1 GCF_016901735.1 Pseudoflavonifractor phocaeensis
AGACATGGTTTGCAGATCTCTGGTAGAATGAAGTTGCGACACCACCATTCGAAAGGAGACAGCAAACCATGTCCGAGAAGATTGTACAGCTAAACGAGGAAGTAATCAAGGGTCAGATCAAGGAGTTGGTGCGAGGCAGCGTAGAGGAAACCCTCAACGAGCTGCTGGAAGCCGAGGCAGAAAAGTTGACCCAGGCTGCCCGGTATGAGCGCAATGAACAGCGCCAGGGCTACCGCAGCGGCCACTACAGCCGCAACCTTACCACCACTTCTGGGGATGTCACTCTCAAGGTACCTAAGCTCAAGGGGATCTCCTTTGAGACAGCCATCATTGAGCGGTATCGCCGCCGGGAGAGCAGTGTGGAAGAGGCGCTCATTGAGATGTACCTGGCGGGCGTATCCGTCCGGCGTGTGGAGGACATCACCGAGGCCCTGTGGGGCAGCAAGGTCTCTCCCTCCACTATCAGCGAGCTGAACAAGAAAACGTATGTCCACATTGAAGATTGGCGGAACCGTCCTCTGCAGGGTGGGCGGTATCCGTATGTCTATGTGGATGGGATCTACCTGCGCCGCAACTGGGGCGGAGAATTTGAGAATGTAGCTATTTTGGTTGCTATTGCAGTCAACGAGGACGGATACCGCGAGGTTTTGGGCGCTGCTGAGGGTATGAAGGAGGACAAGGCCAGCTGGGTCAGTTTCTTCCAGTGGCTGCGTGGCCGTGGCTTGGATGGGGTGAAACTGGTGGTTGGCGACAAGTGTCTTGGTATGCTGGAGGCCGTGGGTGAAGTGTTTCCTGAGGCAAAATACCAACGGTGTACCGTCCACTTCTACCGCAATATTTTCTCAGTCACGCCACGCTCCAAGGTAAAGCTGGTGGCCAAGATGCTCAAGGCGATCCATGCTCAGGAGAGCAAGAAAGCCGCCCGTGAAAAGGCCAAAGCTGTAGTGGAGGAGTTGCGCTCTATGAAGCTGAAGGAGGCGGCCAAGAAGGTGGAGGACGGTATTGAGGAAACCTTGACCTACTGTGATTTTCCCAGCGAGCACTGGACTCGCATCCGAACCAATAATGTCATTGAGAGGCTGAACCGGGAGATCCGCCGCCGCACTCGTGTGGTAGGCAGCTTCCCGGACGGCAACTCTGCCCTCATGCTGGTCTGTGCCCGGCTGCGACATGTGGCCGGCACCCAGTGGGGCAACAAGAAGTACATGAACATGAAGCACCTGGAGGCAGCCCTTGAGGACGCCTCTGTTGCTGGCTGACTTCATT
>NZ_JACLZC010000147.1 GCF_016901735.1 Pseudoflavonifractor phocaeensis
CTGCCCTGAAGCCCCGCAGCTTCAGCGAAGCCCTGATTGCCTGCCAGAGCCGCTACAATCTGGAATACTGCAACAATGTGACCAACGCAGCCGGACGGCGGGTGCGTGGATTTCTGGGGATTGAGGTATTGGTGAGAAATCATATATCAGTGTTTTCCGGTGATTTGATGCGTACGTACCGGAAGATGTGCCGGAGGAATGGCGGCGTTAATACTGGGGTCCCCATCGGAACCCTGTAAAGCGGTTCCGTTGGGGAAAGGACAAACAGCGAAACGAGTGAGCTTTCGGCTTTAGCCGGAAGCGAAGGATGTGGAGCTTGCGAGGACGCTGTACGTACGTACACTTTGATTGCCTCTTGTTCTCCCTTTTATAGCAATTCGGCGGTATGGCTCAAAATTACCGGCAAAATTGGAGGGGTAAATCAAGGCAAGTGGGAATCGAAAAGTATTTGACGATTGGCAGAAATTATTTTACGAAACCGTGCTTCTCGCCCCGGTGAACCGGGTGCATGGAATCATGGGAAAACGCACGGCTTCGAGCCAAGTCACACGGAACGGGAAAGTCGGAAGGTGCAGGTAATGGACAGGACATCGCACCGGCAATTCTGAACGGATTTGGTAACAAGAGAAGTTTTCACGACACGGCGAAGCGGCTATGCCTGAGGGCGTACCGGCTTCGCTTTTTTATTAAGTAAATTTAGGAGGATTTTTGATTATGACGGTACGCAACGAGATTAAGGCACAGATCGTCCGAGCGGGATACACCATGCAGGAGCTGGTTGACCGGCTCCATGAGGAATACGGCTGGTCGGACAGCGTTTCCAACCTGTCCGCCAAGCTCCAGCGGGAATCCATCCGCTACAAGGAGGTTGTGGAGCTGGCCGATGTGCTGGGCTATGACATTTATTGGGGCCCCCGCAAAGGCGACGCCTTTGTGGGGAGAGGAGGAGCAGCGGAGCGAGTGAGCTTTCGCACCTGTGCGGAAGCGAAGGATGCACAGCTTGCGACGACGAGGCAGAAACGGAGGTAAACCTATGACAAGTGAAGAAAAGAAACTGTTGCAGGCAAAGCACCGCTTGGAGGAAGCCCAGGCACGGGACCGGATGAAGGAACGAAAAGCCCGGACAAGGCGGCTCATTCAGGAGGGCGCTGTACTGGAAAAAGTGCTGCCGGAAGTACAGGCGGTAGGGCTTGACAATCTGGAAGAATACCTGCAGCGAAAGCTGGCAGGATACGATTGAAAACGGCTGGGAGGTCTCCGGG
>NZ_JACLZC010000148.1 GCF_016901735.1 Pseudoflavonifractor phocaeensis
TGCAGGCCGGCACCTATGACGCCGACGCCGGCTACATCCTCAACTATGAGGACCCCGCCACCCATAAGAATCCCACCTATGAGCCCATGGAGCTGGATATGCTGGACGAGAACTCCGAAGGCTACGGCGACTACATCACTCCCACCGCCGACGGCCTGAGCGCTGAGAATGTGTCCCTGAGCCTGAGAGCGGCCAGCTTCCCCGAGGCTGTGACTTACACCTATACCGAGGGTAAGATTACCACTTACGTCAGCAGAGATGCCTCCAGCGACTCTGCCAAGTATGCTGCCGACAAGACCAGCACCGACACCGAGACCCTGGAGAAGGTCGGTCCTGTGGACAATCCCACCCTCCTCGACGTGGTCATCGGCAATGTCACCATGGAGCAGCTGGTTGCCGACATGAGCAACGTGGAGTTGGCTGACCTGGTGGAAGGCGGCACTTATGACGGCTTCACCGGCGGCGGCAACGACGTCGAGGCCGTGGTTGGTTCCCAGGCTGAGTCCGTGTACGGCGCTGCCGGCGAGACCACCAGCAACCTGTACACCACCCGCTTTATCCCCAACATCGTGATGTCCGACGGCCCTGCCGGTATCCGTATTACCAACAGCTACATCAAGTACAACATGGTGGACTCCGCTCAGAAGTTTGATCCCAATACTACTTATTATACCGGCACTTACAGCTGGTCCGGTACCACCTACAAGGAGATCGAGTTCGCCGACGAGGCCGCCTTTGAGGCCGAGCGCGCCAAGGGCACCATCCTCTACACCACCGACGGCCAGACCTACTATCAGTACTGCACCGCCTTCCCCATCGGCACCCTGCTGGCGCAGACCTGGGACACCGAGGTCATCGAGTTGGTGGGCCGCGCGGTCGGCATTGAGATGAAGGAATACGGCGTCACCTCCTGGCTGGCGCCCGGCATGAACATCCATCGCAACCCCCTGTGCGGCCGTAACTTCGAGTATTACTCCGAAGATCCTCTGGTGGCCGGCCTGACCGCCGCCGCCGAGACCCGCGGCGTGGAGACCAACGAGGACGGCTCCGCCTCCGGCGTGGGCGTCACCCTGAAGCACTTCGCGTTCAACAGCCAGGAGAACTCCCGTATGGGCAGCAACTCCGTGGTGTCCGAGCGCGCCGCCCGTGAGA
>NZ_JACLZC010000149.1 GCF_016901735.1 Pseudoflavonifractor phocaeensis
TGCAGGCCGGCACCTATGACGCCGACGCCGGCTACATCCTCAACTATGAGGACCCCGCCACCCATAAGAATCCCACCTATGAGCCCATGGAGCTGGATATGCTGGACGAAACCTCCGACGGCTACGGCGACTACATCACCCCCACCGAAGAGGGCCTGAGCGCCTCCAAGGTGTCTGTGAGCTTGGATGCCTCCGACTTCCCCGCTCCTGTGACCTATGATTACAGCGAGGGCAGCATCACCACCTATGTGAGCTCCGACGAGACCAAGGATTCCGCCAAGTACGCCGACGGCAAGACCGCTTCCGACGGCGAGACCTTCGAGGTCGTGGACGCGGTTGAGAATGCCACCCTGATGGACGTGGTCAACGGCAAGATCACCATGGAGCAGCTGGTTGCCAGCATGAGCAACGTGGAGCTGGCTGACCTGGTGGAAGGCGGCACCTATGACGGCTTCACCGAAGGCAGCGACGACGTCGAAGCTGTGGTCGGTTCCCAGGCCGAGTCCGTGTACGGCGCTGCCGGCGAGACCACCAGCAACCTGTACACCACCCGCTACATCCCCAACATCGTGATGTCCGACGGCCCTGCCGGTATCCGCATCACCAACAGCTATGTCAAGTATGACATGGTTCCCGGCTCCGCCACCTTCGATCCTGACCAGACCTACTACACCGCTTCCTACAGCTGGGGCGGCACCAACTACACCGAGATCGAGTTCGCTGACGCGGAAGCCTTTGAGGCCGAGCGCGCCAAGGGCACGGTTCTCTACACCACCACCGGCGACACCTACTATCAGTACTGCACCGCCTTCCCCATCGGCACCCTGCTGGCTCAGACTTGGGACCCCGAGGTCATCGAGGCTGTGGGCCGCGCGGTCGGCGTGGAGATGAAGGAATACGGCGTCACTTCCTGGCTGGCTCCCGGCATGAACATCCATCGCAATCCTCTGTGCGGCCGTAACTTCGAGTACTACTCCGAAGATCCCCTGGTCGCCGGTCTGACCGCCGCCGCCGAGACCCGCGGCGTGGAGACCAACGAGGATGGCTCCGCCTCCGGCGTGGGCGTCACCCTGAAGCACTTCGCGTTCAACAGCCAGGAGAACTCCCGTATGGGCAGCAACTCCGTGGTGTCCGAGCGCGCCGCCCGTGAGA
>NZ_JACLZC010000150.1 GCF_016901735.1 Pseudoflavonifractor phocaeensis
CGGTTGAGCCGCCGGGCCAGCGCCGCCAGCCCACAGCCCTCCCCCCGCCGGGCAAAGAGCCAGCGCACCACCGGTCCCGTCTCCCCGTCGATGACCACCGTTCTCCCCTCCTTCCGGTAGCCGTAGGGCACAAAGGCCGGGACCAGAGCGCCCAGCCTCGCCCGGGTTTGCTTGGCGCTGGCAATCTTCCGGGACAGGTCCGCGCTGTAACTCTGGTGCATCAGGGCCTTGAGAGCGTTTTCCAAAGCGCCGGCCCCGCCCTGGCCCCTCTCGCTGTCCAGGCCGTCGCTTGCCGACAGAAACCGCACCCCAAAAAAGGGAAAAATCTGCTCCACCCAGTCGCCCACCGCCAGATAGTCCCGCCCCAGCCGGGACAGGTCCTTCACCGCCACACAGACCACCGCTCCCCGCCGCAGGTCGGCCGTCAGCCGCTGAAAGGCGGGACGCCGGAAGTGGGTGCCGGTGACGCCCCGGTCGACGTAATCCACCCGGGGCAGGCCGGACAGCTCCGGCAGACCGTCCAGGCAGGCGTCCACGACGGCCCGCTGGGCCTCGATGCTCTCCCCCGCCTCCGGGTCGTCGTCCGAAAGGCGCAGATAGCGGGCGACGATCCCCTTTTTTACCGCTCTTCCCACGGATATTCCCCCTCCCCATCGGGATAAAAGCTCCGCCACACCGCCCCAAAGAGGGCGTCCGGCACCAGCGCCGGCACCTGACCGGCCACGTAGCGCCGCTTGGGCGGCGGAATGGGCCTGGGCCGGTCCCCCCGGTAGGACGGGGCCGTGCTCTGGCGCAGGGGAAGATAACCGGCGTACACCGGGTCGGTGAGGATGCGCCGTATGACCTCCGGCCGCCGCCCCGCCGCCCGGGCCAGGCCGGAAACGCTCCACCCCGCCGCCCGCCGCGCAAAGAGCTGCCGCACTGCCTCCGCCTCCTCCGGTTGGGGGCGCAGACTGTGCTTTTCTTCCCCCCATGCGTAGCCGTAAGGGGGCTTTTTGCCCCAAAATACCCCGTCTTGCCGCCGCACGGCAATGGCCGATCCGATCTTCTCCCCCAGGTCCCGGGCGTAAAAGTCATGCCCCATGCACCGCAGCGCCCGGT
>NZ_JACLZC010000016.1 GCF_016901735.1 Pseudoflavonifractor phocaeensis
GTGTAGGCGTAGGTGTGGGCGTGGGGCTGGAGGAGGGCTGGACCTGGGGAAGGCTGGGATCGGGCAAGGCGGAATTCGCCGCCCAAAGCGCGGCGCAGTCCTCCAGGGTCTGCTTGCTCTCGTGGAGCAGCTCCAGGCCGTATCGTCCGCCGCCGGTCACGTCCAGGGGGACCTCGTCGCGGCTCAGATAGCCCGCCTGTCCCAAATTGCCCGACATGGCCCGCAGCGCGGTCTCCACCTCCAGGCCCTCCAGGGTCAGGCCGTCCAGCAGGGCTTCGTCCTCGCCGTAGCTCGCCACGTCGGTGACGTAGCCCAGGCGGTTGACGCCCATGGTGATATCGGGGCCGTCGCCAATGCTCAGATAGGCCGCCGGCCAGAACCAGTACCACAGCCCGCCGCCCAGGGCCAGAAAGACCACCAGCAGCGCGGCGGCCACCGGCCAATAGCGGGGGCGCTTTCTTTTTCGGGGCGGGGGCACGATGCCGTCGTCGTTCAGCAGGGGATGGACCTCCGCCGTGGAGACCTGTGCCCAGAGGTCGGGGACGCTCCGGTCCACCGCACGGCGCAGCAGCCGTTCGACCTCCTGGTCATTCCACTCTTTTCCCATGCTCACCCCTCCTCGCTCAGGCGTTTGCGCAGCTTGGCCAGCGCACGCCGGTATTTGGAGAGCACCGTGGCCAGAGGCATTTCCAGGTCATCGGCGATCTCCCGGTGTTTTAGTCCGGATACCGCGTGGAGCAGTACGATCTGCCGTTCTTCCGGGCTCAGAATCCGCATGGCTTCCCGAAGCACCATCGCCTCGTCGCTCCGGTCGCTCTCCGGCAGGGCCAGTTCGCCCTCCGGCATATCTCCCATCAGCTCTTCCCGGCCGGACCGGCGCTGATGGTCCCGCACCAGATTGCGCACGATGGTAAACACCCAGGCCATGGGCTTACCGTCCGGCCGGTAGAGATGGGCCGCGCCGCGGATCTTGAGATAGGTATCCATCATCACATCCTGGGCATCATGGTGGCTGCGGGTGAGGGAGAGGGCAAAGGCATAGATGGCCCGATCCGTGACCCGGTAAAAATGCTCAAAGGCATCCTGTTTGCCCTGAGCGATCCCAGCCAGCAGCGACTCACAGTCAGTGCCGGCCAATGTCCGCCCCGCTTCCCAGGCTCCCTCCATCATGATGAACATGCGCAGGCCCCCCTTGCTTGCGGAGCGGGAAGGGGCGGTCTTTCCACCGCTCCTTCCCGCTGCTTCTACTTATTCACAGTATATCAGACAGAGGCGCCCTTCGTCCAGTTTTTCTTTCAGTCCCACTCGAAGTCCAGGATGGCGCCGGAGTTGGCGTCGATTTTATACTCGTACTCCACGCCGTTGGCCTTGAACTCCACCTCATACTCCAGGCGGCCGTCGTCATAGTCCAGCTTGGCCTCCAGATCCCATACCGCGCCGGAGGAGACCCCGGCATGCTGGAAGGCAATGTTTTTGGCCTCGCTGGCGGTGATGGAGGCGCTGCCGGAGCCGTTGCCGTAGTGGTGGCCGTTGCTGCCGGTGTAATGGTTGCCGCTGCCGGTGCAGGTGCCGTCGCAGAAGCCGTCATGCTCACGGCTCAGGATGGTGCCGTCGGCGGCCAGAATGTCGTATTCCCACTCGCAGTTCTGGTTCTGGCAGTAGAACTCCAGCTCATAGATCAGGCGGCCGTTGTCATAGTCCTGCTTGGCCTTGGTAAAGGTGGCGTTGGCGGCGTTCACGCCGGCGTCGGCCAGGGCGATCTCCTTGGCCCGGTCCAGAGTAATGCCGGCGGTGGCGCCGGTGCCGGAGCCGGTGGTGGGGGCGTCCACGTCCTTGTCCAGGATGGCGCCGTCGGAGGCGGCGATCTCATACTCATACTTGGTCTGACCCGCGTAGAACTCCACTTCATAGACCACGCGGCCGTTTTCATAATCCTGCTTGGTCTTGGTGAAGGTGACCTCAGATTCCTGCTTGCCGGCGTCGGCCAGGGCAATTTCCTTGGCCCGGTTGAGGGTGATGTTGACGCCGGTGGTGGGAATGGTGAAGTTTTCGATGTCCTGGTCCTTTTCCACGATGGTGCCGGCGGCGGCGTCGATTTCGTAGTCATACTCGGTCTTGTTTACATAGAATTCCACGTCGTAGACCAACCGGCCGTTGTCCCACTCCAGCTCCACGCCAACCATGACCACCTGGCTCTCGGTGTAGCCGGCGTCGTTGAGGGCGATCTCCTTGGCCCGGTCGCCGCTGATGTAGACGCCGGTGGTGCTGCCGGCGGCGCTGCCCACCAGGTCCACGGTCTGGGTAGCGCTGTCCCAATTGACGGTGAGGCCCATGGCCTCGCCGATGGCACGGATGGGGAGATAAGTGGTGCCGTTGTAACTGATGGCGTAGACCTCGTTGCCGTTAACGTCCTTCATGGTCTGGGGGGTACCGTTGAGCTCCACGGTAATGTCAGGGCGGAGGGAAGCGGTGATGGTCTGATAGGCGGTGGCGGCGGCGGTGCCCACAGCCAGGGCGCCCACCAGGGCGACGGCAACGATGGGCTTTCTGAGGTGGTTGAAGTGTTTCATAATAACCTTCCTTTCTTTCCGGATCAGCCGGGGGCTGATGGTTGTCACAGTGGAATGGGCTTTCCTGCCCCTTTCACCCTATTAACGGCTGAGGGGCCCATTTTATTGCATCCCCTGGAAAAATTTTTTTGATTTTTTATGTGCAACTTTTTCCCATGGGAAAGGCCGAAAAGAGTTGAAAGTTATGGGGATTTATGGCAAACTAAAAACAGGTACAAACATTGTGCAGATAAAGGAGGCATCTTTTATGGAACACTTCAACCCGGTTACCCGCAATAACACCAGTCCCCAGAAGTTTATCACCATCGGCGAGATCATGCTCCGCCTCACCCCGCCCAACTACGAGAAGATCCGTATGGCCACCAGCTTTGAGGCCAGCTACGGCGGCAGTGAGGCCAACATCGCCCTGGCGCTGGCCAACCTGGGCATCGACAGCACCTTCTTCAGCGTGGTGCCCAACAACAGCCTGGGCAAGAGCGCCATCCGGATGCTGCGCAGCAACGATGTCCACTGTACCCCCGTCATCCTCAGCACCCCCCAGGAGACCCCCACACACCGCCTGGGCACCTATTACCTGGAGACCGGATACGGCATCCGGGCCAGCAAGGTGACTTATGACCGCAAAAACAGCGCCATTACCGAATACGACTTCTCCAAGGTGGACCTGGACGCTCTGCTGGAGGGCTTTGACTGGCTCCACCTCAGCGGCATCACCCCGGCGCTCTGCCCCAGCTGCGCCAAGCTCATCCTGGACTGCCTGGAGGTGGCCCACGCCAAAGGAATGACCATCAGCTTTGACGGCAATTTCCGCAGCGCCCTTTGGACCTGGGACGAGGCCCGGGACTTCTGCACCCGCTGCCTGCCCTATGTGAACGTGCTGCTGGGCATCGAGCCCTATCACCTCTGGCGGGACGAGGAGGATCACAGCAAGGGCGACTGGAAGGACGGCGTCCCCATGCAGCCCAGCTACGAGCAGCAGGACGAGATTTTCCAGGCCTTTATCGCCCGCTACCCCAACCTCAAATGTATCGCCCGCCATGTGCGCTACGCCCACAGCGGCAGTGAGAACAGCCTAAAAGCCTTTATGTGGTATGAGGGCCACACCTTTGAGAGCAAGCTCTTTACCTTCAACATTCTGGACCGGGTGGGCGGCGGCGACGCCTTCGCCAGCGGTCTCATCTACGCCATGATGCACAACTACCGGCCCATGGATATGGTAAATTTCGCCGTGGCCAGCAGCGTCATCAAGCACACCATCCACGGCGACGCCAACATCACCGACGACGCCGAGAGCATCCGCAACCTGATGAATATGAACTACGACATCAAGCGCTGAGCCGAAAAAAGAACGAGAGGCCAGGGACCGGCGGTCCCTGGCCTCGTTTTTGCGTGCCGGACTTAAAGAGACGCCGCCAGAAGCTGGCGGGTATAGGGGTGCTGGGGGTGGTCGAAGAGGGCTTCCACCGTGTTTTCCTCCACGATGACTCCCTCCTTCATCACCATCACCCGGCTGCAAAGCTGGTAGACCACGTTGAGGTCGTGGCTGATGAACAGGTAGCTCAGATCATAGTCCCGTTGGAGCTCTACCAGCAGCCGGAGGATCTGGGCCTGGATGGTCACGTCCAGGGCGCTGACCGGCTCGTCGGCCAGGATGAGCTTGGGGTGGGTAATAACAGCGCTGGCGATGGAGATGCGCTGGCGCTGTCCGCCGGAGAGCTCGCTGGGCCGGCGTCCGGCGTAGCTCTCGTCCAGGCCGATGCGCCGCAGCATATCGGCCACCGCCGCCTTCCGCGCCGCCTTGTCCCGTATGCCGGAGGCCCGAAGCGGCTCCTCCAGAATCCACCCGATGGTCCGGGCGGGGTTCAAACTGCTGAAGGGGTCCTGAAAGACCATCTGGGGGCGCTGGGAGTGGTGGATGATTTCACCGTCGTAGTCCTTCACAATGCCCAGGATGGTGCGGGACAGGGTGGTCTTGCCGCAGCCGCTCTCGCCCACCAGCCCCACGATTTCGCCCCGGCCGATGGAAAAGCTGACGTCGTGGAGGATCTGCCGTCTGGGTCCCTTGCGGCCGAAGATGGAGGCGTTTTCCTGATAATAGCTGTTGAGGTGCCGGACTTCCAGCACGGGTTCGCCCTGCATATGATCGCCTCCTCTGGCGTTCAGGTGAGTTTATGGTCCCGGGTGGGGATGGCCGCGATGAGTTGGCGGGTGTAGTCCTGCTTGGGGGCGCGGAAGAGGTCCTCCACGGGACCCTCCTCCACCAGCTTGCCGTGCTGCATGACGATCACCCGGTTGCAGAGCCGGCGCACCACGTTGAGGTCGTGGCTGATGAAGAGCACCGCCATGCCCGATTCCCGGTTGAGCTTGCGCAGCAGCTGGAGGATCTGGGCCTGGATGGTCACATCCAGAGCGGTGGTGGGCTCGTCGGCCAGGAGGAGCTTGGGCCGGCTGATGATGGCAGCGGCGATCATCACCCGCTGGAGCATACCGCCGGAGAGCTCGTGGGGGTATTTGCGATAGACCGCCTCCGGGTCGGGGAGCTCCGCCTGGGCCAGGGCCTCCAGGGCCCGCTCTTTCCGTTCCGCCCGGGTACACCTGGTATGAATGCGCAGGCTTTCCTCCACCTGGGGACCGATGCGCATGACCGGGTCCAGGCTGGTCATGGGCTCCTGAAAGACCACCGAGAGGCCGCTTCCCTGGATGTCCCGCAGCTCCTTCTCGGTGCATTGAAGGAGTTCCCGGCCATCCAGGGTAATGCTGCCCGCCACCTGGACCTGACGGCGGGGCAAAAGGCCGCTGATGCTCATGGCGGTGACGGTTTTCCCGCTGCCGCTCTCTCCCACCAGGCCCAGGATCTCCCCCTCGTCCATGGCGAAGGACACCCCGTCCACCGCCCAGCGGTGGGGGGCGGCGTTTTGAAAGCGGACCCGCAGGTCCTGTACTGCTAAAAGCTGTCCCATATCCACCTCGTCAATTCTGCCGGGCCTGGCGCTGGAGGCCCTCGCTGAGCAGGCTGAAGCCCAAAATGAGCAGTACCATAGTTCCGCCCACACTCATGGCATACCAGGGGGCGCTTTTGAGATAAATCTGGCTGTCGCTGAGCATGGAGCCCAGGCTGGCGTTGGGGGGCTGGATGCCCAGACCCAGAAAGCTCATGCTGGCCTCGCTGAGGATGGCGTTGTTAAAGCCGATGGTAATGGCCGGCAGAAGGACGGGCAGGGTGTTGGGCAGAATGTGGCAGAACATGATGCGCGCGTCGCTCACCCCCATGAGCCGGGCGCTGCGGATATAGTTCAGGTCCCGGCAGCGGGTGAATTCCCCCCGGACGATGCGGGCAAAGCTGGGGATAAAGAGGATGCCCAGGGCGATGACCACGTTGACCGCGCCGCCCCCCACCACGCTGACAATGACCAGCGCCAGGAGGATGCTGGGAAAGGCGGTGATGGAGTCGCACACCCGGGTGAGGATCAGGTCCGCAGGGCCGCCGTAGTAGCCGCACAGGCTGCCGATGAGGATACCCGCGGCGCAGCCGATGGCCACCACGCAGAGGGCGATCCAAAAGGAGGTGCCGGCGCCGCTGAGGACCCGGCTGAAAATATCCCGGCCATAGCTGTCGGTCCCCAGCAGATGGACCAGAGACGGACTGTCAAATTTGGACCCCTCCATGGCGGTGGCGCTGTACGGCGTCCAGACATAGCCCACCAGAATGAGGGCGGTCATCACGCCGCTGATACATCCGCCGATGAGGAGAAAAGGATTGTGAATCAGCTTCTTCAAGGCAAATACCTCCTCAGCGCAGGCGGATGCGGGGGTCCACCAGCTGGTAGAGCAGATCGGCCGCGAAGTTGACCAGAACGATCCAGGCGGCCAGGATCACCACAATGGCCTGAACCACGGGAAAATCCCGGTTGGAGATGCTGGCCAGCAGCAGCTGGCCCACGCCGGGAATGGTGAATACCTGCTCGATGATGATGGTACCCGTCATGATTTCGGCGGCGGATACCGCCAGAAAGGTGATAACGGGGAGCAGCGCGTTTTTGAACACATGACGGCGGAGGACGTCTCCCCGTCCGGCGCCCCGGCTGCGGGCGGTGCGGACGTAGTCCTGCTCCAGCTCCCGATGGATGGCGCCCCGCAGCATTTTGACCGTCATGGCGATGCGGGGAATGGCGATGGACAGGGCGGGGAGGATGAGATAGCCCAGGCAGGCGCCCCAGTCCTCGGTGTAGGAGATAAAGTTGCCCGGCACGAACCAGCGCAGCGTAATGCCAAAGACAAAGCAGGCCACGATGCCGATAAAGAAGGGCGGGATGCTCATGACCACCTGGTCCAGGGCGGTGATGAGGCTGTCCAGCCACCGGATGCGGATGCTGCCGGCCAGGATGCCCAAGGGAATGGAGAGCAGAATGGTGAAGGCAAAGGAGACCAGGGTCAGCAGAAAGGTGATGACCAGCTTTTCTCCCAGCATTTCACGGACGGGCATATGGTAGCTGTAACTCTCCCCCATGTCGCCCCGGAGGAAATCGGTCAGCCAGTTCCAGTAGCGCACCGGGACGGGTTGGTCAAAGCCCAGCTCGGCCCGCAGCTCGGCCTTGGCCTCCTCGGTGGCCTCGGTGCCCAGGAGCTTGGTGGTGGGGTCGCCGGGAATGACCTGAAAGGCCAGAAAGGCGAGGAGAGAAACGATGAACAATGTAATAATGAGAGTGAAACCTTTTTTCAGGATGTATTTCATCTCCCCGCCTCCTTCTGGCATACATTCAGTACATTACTGCTCGAAATAGAGATTAGACATGTCGATCACATAGAGGGGATAGAACTCATACCCCTTGAGATCGGGATGGACGGCCACAAAGTCGGCCAGGTCCTGGAGGTAGACGTTGGCGGCGGTGTCGCTGAGGATCTGCAGGCACTCCTTGTAGTAGGCGGTCTGGGCCTCGTCGTCCACGGTGTTCTGAGCGGCGGCATAGGCGGCGTCATAATCGGCGTTGTTGAAGTTGATCATGTTCTTGCTGTTGTCGCTCACCCAGCGGGCCAGCATACCGCTGGCGTTGAGGGTGCTGGAGTCGAAGCCCACCACGGTGGCCTGGAAATTCCGGTTGCCGTACACATCCTCCACCCAGGTGTTCCAGTCTACCAGCTGGATCTCGGCGTTGATGCCCACGGCGGAGAGCTGCTCCACCAGGACGGTGGCGGTGTCCACATGGGGCTGGTAGTTGCTGGGCACCTTCACGGTAAAGCTGAAGCCGTCGGGGTAGCCCGCCTGGGCCAGCAGCTCCATGGCCTTGTCCGGGTCGTAGGGGTAGGCGTCGGCCAGGCTGGCGTCGAAGTACTTGCCGAAGGCGGGGTACATGGAGGACCCCACCTTGGTGCCGTGGCCCTCGGAGGTGATGGCCAGCATGGCGTCCACGTCCACGGCGTAGCACATGGCCTGGCGCACCAGCTCGTTGTCAAAGGGCGCAACGGCGTTGTTGAGGTACATGGCCTGCACCAGATTCATGGTGCCCTCCAGCACCTGGTAGCCGTTGGTCAGGTTGTTGACCTGGTCGATGGTCAGGTGGGCCACCAGATCCAGGGCGCCGGCGTCCAGGGCGGTGAAGAGGGCGGTGCCGTCGGCATAGATCTTATAGGTCACCTTGTCCAGATGGGCGGCCTCGCCGTAGTATTCCGCGTGCTTTTCCAGAATAATGTTCTCCTGGACGCTGCGGGAGACGAACTTGAAGGGGCCGGTGCCCACGGGCTGGGTGGCCTGCTGATCATAGTCGGCGGGCACGATGTACACGCTGGCCACATAGCTTAAAAAGTCGCTGTTGGGGGCGCTGAGGGTAAAGGCGATGTCGTTCCCCTGTACGTTGGTGGCGGTGATAGCAGAAAGCGCCTCTGCCACGGCGGAATTCACCGTGGTAGCGGCGCAGGTTTCAAAAGAGTAGAGCACGTCGTCGGTGGTGCAGGTTTTGCCGTTGTGGAAAACCACGCCGTCGCGCAGGGTAAAGACGTACGTGGTGCCGTCCTCCGAGATGTTGACATCGGAGGCGACGGCATTGACATAATTTCCGTCGGCGTCAGGCTTTACCAGCCCCTCAAAGACGTTGAACATGACCTCTCTAGTTCCTGCGGCCGTCATCTGGTACGGGTCAAGACTATCATCCAGGTCCTGGGCGATCCCCACGGTGAGTTCATTGGCGTGGGGCGCCTGGGAAGAAGGCGTAGTTTCGTCGCTGGGGGTAGTCGTCTGGGTCGTTGCTCCTCCGCTGCAAGCGCTGAGTGAACACGTCAGAGCGGCCACCGCCAGGAAAACTGCAAGAATACGTTTTTTCATTGCGGATTCTCCTTCCGCCGCCAAGGTCCGGCGGCGTTACAACAAAATAACTGCTTCTCCCATTATTAAATTGTCCTGCATTATTGTAGAGCATTCCGCCTGAAATTACAAGCACACTTTTTGGCTTTTTCTTTTTTTCTCGGCTTTGACTTCCCCACGCCGGTTTGATATAGTAGTGTCAGCAAAAATCAGTGTGGAGGTCAAGACCCTATGAACGAAAAAGAAATTGCCGAGCTGCGCCGCCGCTTCCGGCCGGAAAAAAGCGGTATTTCCCGTGTGTGCGGCTGTTATGTCAACGAAAATCGGGAGATCGTCTCCCGTTTCGACCAGTCCCTGGGCCTCATGTCCCAGGAGGAGAGCGAAAAGATCCTGGCCATCCTCAAGCGGACCCTCTCGGGCACGCCGGGCAAGAATCTGACCGATCTCACCTTTCAGACCAAGCAGGTGGTGGACAGCGACGAGCACCGCCTCCTCATGGCCCTGCGGGACTCCCGGCTTCACGACCAGGAGGCCATCGACACCCTCTTTCAGAAGGCCATCGGCGCCCTGGACCTGGAGGGCAACTATTTGATCCTCCTGGCCTATGATACATACGATGTGCCCTACCGCTCCAAGGACGGCCAGCGCCAGGACGACGCCGGCGACGAGTGCTACTCCTATATTCTCTGCTCGGTCTGCCCCGTCAAGCTGACTAAGCCGGCGCTGAGCTACTATGTGGATGAAAACGCCTTCCACAACCTGTCCGCCGACTGGATCGTGGCGCCGCCCGAGGTGGGCTTTTTGTTCCCCGCTTTTGATGACCGCACTACCAACCTCTACGGCGCCCTCTACTACACCAGAAGCGCCAAGGAAAATTACAGCGACTTTGCCGAGGCCCTCTTCCATCTCCCTCTGCCCATGCCCGGCGAGGCCCAGAAGGAGACGTTTCAGGAACTGCTCAGCGACACCCTGGAGGAGGAGTGCAGCTATGAGGTGGTGCAGGCCATGCAGGACCGGCTCTGCGCCCTCATCGAGGCCCACAAGGAGGCCCCCCAGGAGGAGCCGGCGGAGGTTTCCAGGGCGCAGGTCAGCCAGGTGCTGGCCGACTGCGGCATCTCCCAGACCCGCATGGCCGCCTTTGAGATGCAGTATGACGCCGCCTTCGGCGTGGACGCCAAGCTGGCTCCCGTCAATCTGGTGGACGCCAAACAGATGGCGGTGAGCACCCCCAATATCACCATCCGCTTTAAGCCGGAGTACAGCGACCTGGTGGAGACCCGCATCATCGACGGCGTCCGGTACATCCTCATCCGCGCCGACGACGGCGTGGAGGTCAACGGCATCCCCATCCGCTTCTGACCTTCTTTCTTTCGAGAAAGAAAGAAGGCAAAGAAAGCTTTCATCTGCCCCCAGACTGCGGTCTGGGGGCTTCCTTTTTTCTCCACCCGCTGCAAGAGCAACGTAGGGGC
The DNA here is from genome assembly GCF_016901735.1 of Pseudoflavonifractor phocaeensis. Taxonomy (GTDB): domain Bacteria; phylum Bacillota; class Clostridia; order Oscillospirales; family Oscillospiraceae; genus Pseudoflavonifractor_A. The sequence goes on from NZ_JACLZC010000016.1 coordinate 10,335, forward strand.
GCCATAGATGGCGCCCGCAGTCTGTCGAAGAGGCGAAACGTGGTGCAGGAAACGTCAAAGTGCCTGCATGGAAGCGGGCGACCACAAGGGCCGCCCCTACGAGGTGGGAGTTCCCCTCTCTGAGGGAGGTGCCCCGAAGGGGCGGAGGGAGTTACTGTTAGGAAGGATGACTCCCTCCGTCAGTTGCGCTGACAGCTCCCTCAAAGAGGGAGCCCAGGCAAACGCGGTGCAAGAAGAGCGGGAAAGAGATGCCGGACAAAAAAAGAGCTGCCGGCCCTGTCCGGACCGGCAGCTCCGCTGCTGAAAAGAGGAATTGGTTTACTTGGCCGGAGCGGCCTTGGGGGCGGCGGGCTTGATTTCAGGCACCTTGCCGTCCACGGTAATGAGCTTGCGGGGACACTTCTGGGCGCACAGACCGCAGCCGACGCATTTGTCGTAGTCGATCTTGGCCAGGTTGTTCTCCACGGTGATGGCCTCCTTGGGGCAGGCCTTGGCGCACAGGGAGCAGCCGATGCAGCCATCGGCGCAGATCTTGCGCACTTCCACGCCCTTGTCCTTGGAGGAGCAGGTGATGGCCACATGGCGCTTGGTCTTAAAGGGGACCAGGTCGATGATGTGGCGGGGGCAGATGTCGATACACTTTTTGCAGGCTTTGCACTTGTCCACGTCCACCTTGGCCACACCGTTGATCACGTGGATGGCGTCAAAGGGGCACACGCTCTCACAGGAGCCGAAGCCCAGGCAGCCAAAGGAGCAGCCGGCAGGGCCGCCGCCCGGCAGACGGGAGGCCGCCACACAGTCGGAAATACCCTCGTAAATGTAACGTTCATTGCCGCGGCAGCCGCCGGTACACTGGACCTGGGCGGCCATTTTGACGGAAGCCTCCGCCTTCACGCCCATGATCTCAGCAACCTTGGCCGCGACGGCCTCGCCGCCGGCGGCGCAGCAGTTGGTAGCGGCCTTGCCCGCCACCACGGCGGCGGCATAGCCGGAACAGCCGGGATAGCCGCAGCCGCCGCAGTTGGCGCCGGGCAGGCATTCCACAATGGCCTCTTCACGGGGGTCCTTCTCCACCGCGAAAGCCTTGGCCGCAAAGGCCAGAATTAGACCGAAGATAGCGGCCAGGACACCCAGCACCACAACGGCAGTAATCACAGTAGTCATCTTTCTTCCGCCCCCTTACGCAAACACTTTCAGGCCGGAGAAGCCCAGGAAGGCCAGGGCCAGCAGACCGGCGGTCACCAGCGCGATGGGGAAGCCTTCAAAGGACTTGGGGCACTCGGAGAACTCAAGCCGCTCCCGCACGCTGGCGAAAAGCACGATGGCCAGCAGGAAGCCGATGCCGCCGGTGACGCCATAGACCACGCTGGTGATGAAATCATAGCTGTTCTGGGTGTTCTGCAGCACCACGCCCAGCACGGCGCAGTTGGTGGTGATGAGGGGCAGGTACACGCCCAGAGCCTCATAGAGGGAGGGCATGGCCTTCTGGAGGAACATCTCCACGAACTGCACCAGGGAGGCAATGACCAGGATGAAGGTCACAGTCTGCATAAAGTCCAGCTCAAGGTCGCCCAGCAGCCGGTTGATGGGATAACACACTGCGCTGGCCACGCCCATGACGAAGATAACCGCCATGCCCATGCCCAGGGAGGTGTCGACCTTCTTGGACACGCCCATAAAGGGGCAGATGCCCAAAAATTGCGAGAAGATAAAGTTGTTGACCAGAATCGCGCCCAGCGCGATGCTGAAAAGCTCGGTAAAGTCAAGCATTACTTGGACACCTCCTCAGACTCCCCGTCCTTCTTGGGACGGTTGAGGAAATACTGCATGGCGGCGATGACCACCGCCAGGGTCAGGAAGCCGCCCACCGGCAGGATCATGCCCAGCGCGGGGATGCCGGAGGGGAGGATCTGAATGCCCTTGGGGCTGATGACGCCGGCGCCGAAGGTGCCGCCGCCCAGGAACTCACGGATGACGCACATAACCACCAGAATGATGGTGTAGCCCAGACCCTGGGCAATACCGTCAATGGCGGAGGCCAGCACGCCGTTCTTGGAGGCGAAAGACTCGGCGCGGCCCAGGATGATGCAGTTTACCACGATCAGGGGGATGAACAGACCCAAGCTGGACGAGAGATCGGGCAGGTACGCCTTGAGCAGCAGATCCACGATGGTCACGAAGCCGGCGATCACCACGATGTAGCAGGCGATACGGACCTTGTTGGGGATGATTTTGCGCAGCAGGGAGATGATGATGTTGGACAGGGTCAGGATGACCAGCACCGAAAGACCCATGCCGATGCCGTTGAAGAGAGTGGTGGTGATGGCCATGGTGGAACACATGCCCAGCAGCTGCACGGTAACGGGGTTTTGGGTGATGAGACCCTCTTTGAATTGCTGTTTGATGTTCATGTCGGTCCCTCCTTAACCCATGGACGCGGCCACTTCCAGCGCCGTGGTAACGCCGGAGCAGACAGCGCGGGAGGTGATGGTGGCGCCGGTGAGGGCGTCGATGGTGCCGTTATCCTTGGTGACCTTCACGTCGCCGGAAGCGCCCTTGAACTGCTCCCGCCAGGTCTCGTCGGTGGCGTTGGCGCCCAGGCCGGAGGTTTCAGAGTGGCTGGTGATGGACACGCCGGTGCAGGCGCCGTCCGCGCCCACGCCCACGGTCATCTTCACCATGCCGCCGAAGCCGGAGGACTGAATCTCCACTACATAGCCGTCCTCGCCGGCTTTATAGACGCCCAGCACGTTGGGGTCGCCGCCGGTATACTGGTCGGTCACGTCCTCATATTCGTTCTGAGAGGGCAGCACTTCCGCCTTGGCCTCGGCGGCCACCCGCTCGTTGTTGGCGGCGATGACGGGAGCGGTGACCATGTTCACCAGACCCAGCAGCAGCGCCGTCACCACGCTGATGGCGAAGAGCACCAGTACCAGCTTGGCGCTGGAGTCCTGTTTCTTTTCGGTACTCATGCGGCCTTCCCCTCCTTTGCGGCTTTCTTTTCCGCCTTGGCCTTTTCACGCATTTCCTTGGTGACGCCGTAGCGGGCGGGCTTGCCGGCCTTATCCAGCAGCCACACGCAGATGTTCATGATGAGAATGGCGTAGCTCACGCCCTCGGGATAACCGCCAAAGTAGCGGATAAAAATGGTCAGCAGACCGCAGCCAATGCCGAAGAGGATCTCGCCGGTCTTGGTGACGGGGCTGGTGACGTAGTCGGTGGCCATGAAGATGGCGCCCAGCATCAGACCGCCGGCGCACAGGTTGTAAAGCATCCAATCCACCCGGTCGATGCCGCCCTGGGGGAAGAGGAAGCAGATGACCGCCACGGTGCCGATGAAGGCCACGGGGATGCGCAGGCGGATAACGCCCCGCCAAACCAGATAGATGCCGCCCACCAGCAGCATAAGGGCGGAGATCTCGCCGATACAGCCGCCCACGTTGCCCACGAACAGGTCCAGAACGCCGTTGGCGGTCTCGGGCAGGGTGTGGACGTTGGCATTGAGGGTCACGTCCAGGTGGCTGTGGAGGGAGGCCAGGGGAGTGGCGCCGGTGACGGCGTCGGCGGCGGAGACCACGTTGGCCCAGTTCTCGGAGCCGGGGAGCACCCAGGTGGTCATGACGATGGGGTAGCACATCATGAGGAAGGCGCGGCCGCCCAGGGCGGGGTTCATGAAGTTCATGCCCAGACCGCCGAAGAGCTGCTTAACCACCACGATGGCAAAGAAATCGCCGATGAGGATGGTCCAATAGGGGAGGGTCACCGGGCAGACAAAGGCCAGCAGCACGCCGGTGACGGCGGCGGACAGGTCGCCGTTGGCGGTGGGCTTTTTGAGGAGCTTACGGTAGCCCCACTCGAAGAACTCACAGCCCGCCACAGAGACGGCGGTGACGGTGAGGGCCCGGGGACCAAAGACATAGACCGCCATGATGAGAGCGGGGATGAGGGCCACCAGCACGTCCAGCATCAGCCGGGTGGTATTGATGGGGGAGCAGACGTGGGGAGAGGAGGCCACGGTAAGTTTGAGGTTTTTGGTGTCGATCATGCTTTCTTCGCCTCCATTTCCGCCTTGCGCTTGGCAGCCAGATTGCGGATCTCAAATTTGGCGGTGCGGAAGGACTGGACCAGGGGCACCCGGGCGGGGCAGATGTAGTTGCAGGAGCCGCACTCGATGCAGTCCATCAGGTTGAGGCCCTCGGCCTCATCCCACAGCCGTTTCTCGGCATAGAGGTGCATGTAGACGGGGGTGAGGTGCATGGGGCAGACGTTGACGCAGCGGCCGCAGCGGATGCAGGTGGGATGCTCCACGTGCTCGGCGGCCTCTTCCTTGGTCATGCACAGCATGGCGTTGTTGCCCTTGATGGTGGCCGCGTCCAGATCGTACTGGGCAATGCCCATCATGGGACCGCCCATCAGGATGCGGTTGGGGTCGGTCTTGAAGCCGCCGGCCTCCTCCACCAGGTGGGAGAGGGGCGTGCCGAAGGGGACCAGCACGTTGCGGGGCTGAGCCAGGGCGTCGCCGGTGAGGGTGACGACCCGCTGAGTCAGCGGCTTGCCCTCCACCACGGCGTCGTAGACGGCGGCGGTGGTGCCGGCGTTAAAGACGGCGCAGCCCACGGTGGCGGGCAGACCGCCGGGCGGGACCTCACGGCCGGTGATGCGCTGGATGAGCTGCTTTTCAGCGCCCTGGGGGTAGCGGGTGCGGCAGGCGACGATCTGGATGCCGTCGCAGGCCAGAGACTGCATTTTCTCGATGGCGTCGGGCTTGTTGTCCTCGATGCCGATGTAGGCCTCCTTCAGACCAAAGGTCTGCATGAGGATCTTGACGCCGGCGATGATCTTGTCGCCCTGCTCCAGCATCATGCGGTGGTCGGCGGTGATGTAGGGCTCACACTCCGCCGCGTTGACGATGAGGGTGTCCACCTTGCCCAGACCGGAGCTGATCTTGACATGGGTGGGGAAGCCGGCGCCGCCCATACCGGTGATGCCCGCCTCCTTGACGATGTCCACGATCTCCTGGGGAGAGAGCTTGGCATAGTCGGGATGGGGAGTGAGCGCGGAGGCAAAGGTGTTCTGAAAATCATTTTCAATCACCACCGAGAGCATCTTCCCACCGCCACAGTAGGGACGCGGCTCGATAGCCACCACTTTGCCGGACACACTGGCGTGGATGGGAGCACCCAAGCCGGTGGGCTGGGCGATCTTCTGCCCCACCGTCACCTGGTCTCCCACCTGCACCACAGGCGCACAGGGGGCGCCCACGTGCATGGACATGGAGAGGACGACCTGTGCCGGTGCGTTGTGGAGCGGTTCCACCGCCTTGGTGCAGGTCAGTTCCTTCCGTTCGCCGGGATGCACGCCGCCATAGAAGGATAGTTTCATAGGTCCACCTCACAAATCAGGCCCTGAAAGGGCCAGTTTCAGGCGGGAACAGTGGCATCATCCCGCCGTTTTCCGCCGTGGAAATGCACGGTCTTAAACATTCTTTATCATACCGCAATCGGCACAAAATGTCTAGTACTTCGGTAAAAAAACCAAATTCAAAGTGTTTTTCGCAGACGTACATATTAAAAAAGATATGAAATATTGTTAATTCTTTCACACAGTGCTTTGCTAACGGCAGGAAGAAAATCTAGTTGACAAATGGGAAACTGTGGAGTATGATAATCAGTAATTTCACCTGTGCCGCCGGAAAGAGGGGGGCGAAGGGGGAAATGAAGCGGGAATTTTGGAAAGAAATTTCCGCGTGAGATCGTCAAAGGCGATGACTGGGGAAGTATGGGCGGCGGGATGCGCAGAGAGGGAGCGGCAGGTGTAAGCTCCCGTGAAGGCCGCAGGCAGAACATCTCCCAGGAGCAGCCGGGCTGAAAAGGGAGCTCTCTCCACCAGTAGGTCCGGCCGGCAGGCCCGCCGTTATCAGGGCATGAGTGCGCGGCATGGTTTATCTGCCGCGAATGTAGGTGGTACCACGGAGTATGAGGCTTCGTCCTAGCATATAGGACGAAGCCTTTTTGCATATCCGGAAGGCTGCCGCACCCCAGCGTTACTACGGAACATCACCCGTGCAAGGATCGGGGAACGAGAACGAAGAAGGAGGCCAGGTCATTATGAGGATGAAGAGCCCGCAAATCTTGATGGAATGTCTGCTGGAACAGGGAGTGGATACGGTATTTGGTTACCCCGGCGGGACCATTCTGAACATTTACGACGAGCTGGAGCTTCACGGCTATAAAGAGAAGATCCGCCACATTCTCACCTCCCACGAGCAGGGCGCCTCCCATGCCGCCGACGGCTACGCCCGCTCCACCGGCCGGGTGGGCGTGTGCTTCGCCACCTCCGGCCCCGGCGCCACCAATCTGACCACCGGTATCGCCACCGCTTACATGGATTCCTCTCCCGTGGTCTTTATCACCGTCAACGTGGGCGAGAGCCTCATCGGCAAGGATTCCTTCCAGGAGGTGGACATCACCGGCATTACCATGCCCATCACCAAGTGCAACTATTTGGTCCGCCGGGCGGAGGATCTGGCCGATATCATCCGTGAGGCCTTCGCCATCGCCCGCTCCGGCCGTCCGGGCCCGGTGCTCATTGATATTCTGAAAAACGTCACCTATGACGAGGCCGACTATGAGCCCCTGCCGGTGAGCGAGCACTTCCGCCACGGCCGTCTGGCCGCCATGCTCCGCCGGGCCAGCCACGACCTGCGTACCCCTGAGCCCGACCACGGCGACATCCAGAAGCTGCTGGATATGATCGAGGAGGCGAAAAAGCCCCTGGTGCTGGTGGGCGGCGGCGTCATCCGCTCCAGAGGGGCTGTGCGGGAGTTCCGCAAGTTCTTTGAGCGGCTCAACGCCCCCGTTGCCTCCACCATTATGGGCGGCGGCGCCTGCCCGGGCAACCACCGCCTCTTTACCGGCATGATCGGTATGCACGGCTCCCACGCCTCCAACACCGCCGTGGACCAGTGCGACCTGCTCATCGCCATCGGCTGCCGCTTCTCCGACCGGGTGGCCACCCATCCGGCCACCTTTGCCTCCAACGCCAAGATCGTCCAGATCGACATCGACCGCTCGGAGATCGACAAGAACGTCCCCACCGACCACCACATCATCGGCGACGCCCGGCGGGTGCTGGAGCTTTTAAATGAAAAGCTGCCCGCCCACGACTACCCCGAGTGGAAGGAATGGGTCTTTTCCCATAAGGAGGTGCCCCTCAAGAAGGACGACATCCTCCATCCCCATGAGATCCTGGAGACCATCTCCGACGTCACCGGCGGCAAGGCCATCATCGCCACCGACGTGGGACAGCATCAGATGTGGTCGGCCCAGTATTACCACTTCTCCCGTCCCGGCCAGCTCATCACCTCCGGCGGCTTCGGCACCATGGGCTTCGGCCTGGGCGCCGCCATGGGCGCCAAGATGGGCAACCCCGACCAGACGGTGGTCCTCTGCACCGGCGACGGTTGCTTCCGTATGAACTGCCATGAGCTGAGCACCATCGAGCATTACAAGATCCCCATCATCATCGTGATCTTCGATAACCGCACCCTGGGTATGGTCCGTCAGTGGCAGCATCTCATTTACGGGGAGCGCTACTCCCAGACCGACCTGGACCGGGGACCCGATTTCGTCAAGCTGGCCGAGGCCTACGGCATCCAGGGCGCCCGGGCGGCCAATCAGGCAGAGTTTGAGGCCGCCTTCCGCCAGGCGGTGGAGAGCGGCACGTCCTGGGTCATCGACTGTGCCATCGACAAGGACGCCATGGTCCATCCCATGGTGTCGGGCGGCGCGCCGTCCACCGATTTCCTGCTGGATTGAGTAGAGGAGGGAAGAACATGAAAGAGAAAGCGACCAGACGCACCCTGTCCGTGCTGGTGGAAAACGCCGCGGGCGTCCTCTCCCAGGTCTCCCGCCTGTTCTCCCGCAAGGGCTATAACATCGAGTCTCTGGCGGTGGGCACCACCGACGACCCCGCCGTCTCCCGTATCACCATCGAGGTCATGGCCGACGGTCCCATGACCAACCAGATCATGAATCAGCTCCGCAAGCAGTTCCCCGTCTACTCCGTCCAGGAGCTGCGCCCCGAGCGGTCCATCCGCCGGGAGCTGGTCATGTTCAAGGTCAAGGCAGAGAGCCACGACATCCGCAACGAGATTATCCAGATCGCCAACATCTTCCGGGCGTCCATCATTGACGTGTCCCTGAAATCTCTGACCCTGGCCCTCATCGGCGACGAGTCCAAGGCCCAGGCCATGCAGGGCCTGCTGGAGCCCTTCGGCATTCTGGAGCTGGTGCGGACCGGCATGGTGGCCCTGGAGCGGGGCGCTTATACCATCAGCGACGAGAACAAGGAGACCACCGAGTTCAACCTGGGCAAGAGCGTCCAGTAAGGGCCGCCACGCCGCCGACGGCGGCGCGCCGCACAGCGGCGTACAAGCGTTTTGCAGCGCAAAACCTTGCCGCAGGCGGAATTCACTTCCGCCGAGGATGTCAAAGATGCCTTTGGCACCCAAACGCAATCTTGCGTTTGGGAATGGCCCTGGAGCGGGGCGCTTATACCATCAGCGACGAGAACAAGGAGACCACCGAGTTCAACCTGGGCAAGAGCGTCCAGTGAGAGAAGAGGTACGCGGAGAAATGAACCGGGAACAGAAACTGGAAGAACTTCAGGCCTTGGCCGCCCAGATGGGGGGCAGCGTCCAAGACGCCGCCCGGGAAAGCCTGATCCAATACTATGAGGCCGCCGGCTTTACCGGACCCCGGCTCACCCAGAAGCTGGACGGCATGACCTCCGAGGAGCTGGTGGAGGCCTGTCTGGATCTGGAGTTCTGAGAAAAGTTTTTTGAGATTGTATCATAGTTATCATTCTTTTCCGCTGTGATGTGCTATGATTACCACAACAGCTAGCAATAGCCGCTTTTCCCCCAGGGAAAACATAATAAGGAGTGTATTACCATGGCAAAGATGTACTACGAGAAGGACTGTGAGCTCAGCTATCTGGACGGCAAGAAGATCGCCATCATCGGCTACGGCTCTCAGGGCCACGCCCATGCCCTCAACCTGAAGGATTCCGGCTGCGACGTTTGCGTGGGCCTGCGGGCCGGTTCCAAGCGCTGGGCCGAGGCGGAGGCCGCCGGCCTGAAGGTCATGACCATCCCCGAGGCTGCCCAGTGGGGCGACATCGTGATGATGCTCATCAACGACGAGGTCCAGGCCGACGTCTACAAGAAGGACATCGCCCCCTATATGACCGAGGGCAAGGCCCTGGCCTTTGCCCACGGCTTCAACATCCGCTATCAGCAGATCGTGCCTCCCGCCGGCGTGGACGTGTTCATGGCCGCCCCCAAGGGCCCCGGCCACACCGTCCGTTCCACCTACGTGGCCGGCAAGGGCGTGCCCTGCCTGGTGGCCGTGGAGCAGAACGCTACCGGCAACGCCTATAAGATCGCCCTGGCCTACATCGCCGGCATCGGCGGCGCCCGGGCCGGCGTCATGGAGACCACCTTCCACGACGAGACCGAGACCGACCTCTTCGGCGAGCAGGCCGTGCTGTGCGGCGGCGTTGTGGACCTGATGAAGTGCGGCTTCGAGACCCTGGTGGAGGCCGGCTACGAGCCCGAGAACGCCTACTTCGAGTGCATCCACGAGATGAAGCTCATCATCGACCTCATCAACAAGGGCGGCGTGGCTGCCATGAACTACTCCATCTCCGACACCGCCGAGTTTGGCGAGTATGTCTCCGGTCCCCGCGTCCTCCCCTATGAGGAGACCAAGAAGAACATGCGCAAGGTGCTGGACGACATCCAGGACGGCACCTTCGCCGGCCGCTGGATCGCCGAGAACAAGAACGGCCGTACCTTCTTCAACTCCAAGCGCGCCCAGCTCAAGAAGCACCAGATGGAGATCGTGGGCGAGGAGCTGCGCAAGAACATGATCTGGGGCGGCGACACCGACCTGGACACCGCTTCCAACTGATTGCTCTGTTTTTTCGGACAAAAAAGGCCCGCCGCAAAACCATTCCGGTTTGCGGCGGGCTTTTTGCTGTTTGCGCACTGCGGAAAGCGGGGGACGGTCAGCAGGTAGCGCCGCCCACCACCGTCTTATTCATGACCGCTTCCTTGTCCACGGCGCCGTGGAGGAGCTTGTCCTCCACATAGTCAAAGCCCAGACGCTGGATGGTATCGGCGAAGCGCTCGCCGCTCTGGCCCTCGTCCCGGAAGAAGAGGATGGCCTTTTCGGTCAGCTCCAGCACCTCTTCCTCGCTGGTGAAGATCTTGGACAGGGGACGGCCCTCGGCGATCTTCTTGCCCCACCGGCCGCCGATAAAGACCTTGAATCCGTAGGTCCCGTCCTCGATGGCGCCGAAGGGACATTTGCTCACGCACCGGCCGCAGTGGTTGCAGACGGTGGGGTCGATGACCACCTTGCCGTCCACCACCTTGGCCACATGGATGGGACAGGTCTTTTCCACCTGGCAGACCTTACAACCCCGGCACTTGGACAGATCCACCTCGGGAATGCGCTGGCCCACGATGCCCAGGTCGTTGAGGTCGGGCTTGACGCAGTTGTTGGGACAGCCGCCCACCGCAATCTTGAACTTGTGGGGGAGGGAGACGCTATGATAGCCCACATAGAAGCGCTCGTGGAGCTTCTGACTCAGGTCAAAGGTGTCGCACAGGCCGTACTGGCAGGTGGTACCCTTGCAGGACACCACCGGGCGCACCTTGGAGCCGGTGCCGCCGGTCTCCAGGCCGTGCTGGTTGAGGAACTCCATCACTCCGTCCAGATTCTCATAGGGCACCCCCTGAATCTCCAGAGTGAGACGGGTGGTCATGGTGACCTCGCCGGAGCCGAACCGCTCGGCGGCCTCGGCCACGGTGCGCTGCTCCTCGGCGGTGATCTTGCCGTTGCGGGTGATGACGCGCACGTTGAACCGGTCGCCGTAGCGCTTATCCTGGAGGCAGCCCAGGCCCTTGACCCGCTTGATCTCCTCGGGAGGCAGAGCGCTGCCGGCGGAGCGGGGGACCTTGACCACGTTAAAGGTGGCGCCGCCCTCCAGCACCCGGGTGTTGGTGTAGCCGAAGGCTTTCAGACGGTTCTGGAGAAAATAGCCCCGCTTGCCTTTCGCGCACACCAGCAGCAGCTTTTCGTCCTTGTCCAGCCCGTCGATGGGGCCGTCCACCTTGGCCAGGTTGACCCACTTGGCCCCGGGAATGGCGGCGATGGGCTGGACATCGATGACCCGGTAGTCCTTGGCCTCGCCGGCGGCGTACTGGGCGGGGGTAAAGGTCTCGAAGGCGCCGGAGAGCTTGTTCTCCAGGATGTAGCAGGCCTGCACAAAGGGATGGATGGCGGTGGAGAAGGGAGGCGCGTAGGCAAAGTCCAGGGTGTCGAAGGCGTCCAGGGTCATTTGGGCGGCCAGGCCGGTGACGGCGATGTCCACCATCTTGTCCACCGCGCCGGCGCCCAGGACCTGGATGCCCAGCAGCTTGCGGGAAGCGCGGTCGGCGATGAGCTTGACGAAGAAGGAGGAAGCGCCGGCATAATAGTGGGCCTTGTCGTCCACCACGCACACCACGCTGACCGGATCAAAGCCGGCGGCCTTGGCCTGGACCTCGGTAAGGCCGGTCCGGCCGGCGTTCAGGTCGGGCAGCAGCTTAACCACGCCGGTGCCCATACAGCCGCCGTAGACGGCGTCATGTCCGGCCAGGCTGCGGGCCAGCACCCGCCCGGCAATGTTGGCCGTGGAGCCCATGGCGGACCACTGGCGCTGACCGGTGAGCACATTGGACACCATGGCGCAGTCGCCCACGGCATAGACGTCCGCCAGGTTGGTGCGCAGCTGCTGGTCCACCAGGATGGTGCCCTTGAACATCTCCAGGCCGGAGCCGGTCAAAAAGCCGGTGGCGGGACGGACGCCGATGGCCAGCACCACCACGTCGGCAGGCAGGGGGCCGCCGTCGGTCTGGATGCCGGCGGCCCGCTCGGCGCCGGTGACGGCCTGGATGCTCCGGCCGGTGAGGACCCGGATGCCGGCGTCCTTCAGCTTGCGGGCGGCGAAATTGGCCATTTCCACGTCAAAGGCGTTGGGCATGATCTGGGGTGCGGCGTCGATGACGGTGACCTCCAGGTTTTGGGCCTTCAGGTTTTCGGCGATTTCCAGGCCGATAAAGCCGGCGCCCACCACCACGGCGGTGCGGCAGTGGTTCTTCTCCACATAAGCGCGCAGGCCGGCGGCGTCGTCGGGAGTGCGCATACAAAAGACGCCGGGCAGGCCGGTCCCCTCCATGGGAGGCACAAAGGGTACCGCGCCGGTGGCCAGAATCAGCTTATCATAGCCCTCGATGAAGGTATCGCCTCCCTTTACGGCGGTGACCGTCTTGGCAGCGGCGTCAAGGGCGGTCACTTCGCAGCCGGTGACCACCTCTACGCCGGTGAGTCCGGCGTATTTTTCCGGCGTATTGACGATCAGCTCTTCCCGGGTGCCGATCATGCCCCCCACATAGTAGGGCAGACCGCAGCCGGCATAGGAAATGTCGGTGCTCTTGGTCAGAATTTTTACCTGGGCGCTCCGGTCCTCCCGCTTGTACTTGGCGGCGGCCTTTGTCCCGGCGGCCACGCCGCCTACAACAAGAATCTTCATAGTTTCTCCCGCTTTCCATCCATCAATTTCAGGGCCTTGGCCCCGTTGGTTTCTGCCGTAGTCTGGTCAAAGTATATCACATCTGGTATAATAAAAGAAAGTTTTTCCTTATTATCAATCAATCGTATTTCCTTATTATGGGGGGAGTTTGATGGTAGACTATCGCATCCGAACCTTTCTGACGTTATATGAGACCCTCAACTACCATCGGGCGGCGGAGCGGATGCGGCTGAGCCAGCCGGCGGTGAGCCAGCAGATCCACGGCCTGGAGCGGGAGTACGGCTGCAAGCTGTTCCACTATGACGGCCGGCGGCTGATCCCCGCCGAGGCCGCCGACCGGGTGGCGCGCTACGCCCGGGCCGCCATGTATAACCAGCAGAAGCTCTTTGCCGAGCTTGCTCGCCCCACGGTGCGGACGGTGCGCGTCGGCGCTACCAAGACCATCGGGGAATTCGTCATCGCCGACCCCCTGTGCCGCTATCTGGCCCGGTCAACGGAAAATCTCTCGGTGCTGGTGGACAACACCGAGACCCTCCTCCATAAGCTGGAGCAGGGGGAGCTGGATTTTGCGCTGGTGGAGGGGGCCTTTGACAAGGAGCGCTACGGCTACGCCCTCTACCGGCACGCGCCCTTCGTGGGCATGTGTCACCGGGACCACCCCTTTGCCGGACAGCGGGTGAGCATCACCGATCTGGCGGGAGAAAACGTCATTCTCCGGGAGCAGGGCTCCGGCACCCGGGCCATTCTGGAACAGACGCTGGCCGATTACGGCTACTCGCTCTCCCTCTTCGGCCGGGTGATCTGCGCCAGCAGCTTTTCCCTCATTGCCCGCTTTGTGGAGGAGCGGGAGGGGATCACCTTTGCCTACTCGGCGGTGGGGGAAGGGCGGGAGAAGATTTCCGTTTTTCATCTGGACTGTCTGCCCGAGCGGCACGAGTTCAACCTGGTATATATGCGCGGCGCCTGTGTGCTGCCCCTCATCCGGTCGGTGCTGGGGCCCTCTTTCTGTACGCAGGAGGAGGCGTGACGCCAAAAGGGATATAAACCTGTATCAAGGCAAAACAGAAGGGCTTGCCGCCTGTGCTTCACAGACAGCAAGCCCTTTCAGCTGCTGGAATCATGTTTTCTTTTAAGGCGCTTTCTGCTTCATGCTTCTTTCGGCAAGCGCCCGGTGTCCACCAGATGCTCCAGCACGGTCAGCACGCTTTCGCACTGTCTGGGGAAGCGCTCCTTCAATACCGGGTCGGCCTGGGCCATCAGGTAGGGATGTCCCGCCGCCTCCAGCATGGACACGTCGTTCCAGTTGTCACCAAAGGCCGCCACCTCCTCCAGCGGCACCCCCAGCGCCCGGCACAGTCCCCGCAGTCCCACGCCCTTGTCGGCCAGCGTGAAGTCCAGCCAGTCGGCCCCGGCCACCGCCATGGACATCTCCTCCCCCCAACGGGGACCCAGGGCCGCCATGGCCGGGCCGGTACCCTGAGGACAGTAGGCCGATACCTTCAAAATTTCCGCGTTCACTGAGGCGATCTCCTCCACCACCTCCACCCGGTTGCCCTTGAATCCCCGCATATGCGCCACAAAGGACGGGGAACACTGGGTCAGATAGCTGCAATTGGGTCCGGATACCAGCAGTTCGCACCTGGGCAAGGCCAAAATGTCCCGGCACAGCGCCAGGGCCGCCGCCCGGGGGAGCGGCGTCTGATGGAGCACCGGCGCCGCCTCTTCCCTGCCCGGGCCGTAGAGAATGGCGCCGTTTTCACACAGATAGGTCAGCGTTTCCTCCACCGGCCCAAAGAGACGGCGCAGCGAGTGAAATTGCCGGCCCGACGCCGGACAAAACCGGATGCCCCGCCGCTCCAATCCCCGGATGAGGGGAAAAAGCGCCTGGGGCAGCGCCGTCTCCCCATAGGGGAGCAATGTCCCGTCAATGTCGCTGACCACAAGCTTTATCATGCCGTTTCCTCCTGTCGTATCGGTCCGCGCTGCCGGCGCCCGGCAGGGGATTGGGTCGATTATACCATACGACCCGATGGAAGGCAATTTTTTTGCGGGCGGAGACCGCTTGACAAACAGGCGTTTATGGCGTATCATTTCTTCCGCTAAAAATAAATAACATTGTTAACTAATAGCGAGGTGAACCAATGGACCAGAGAGAGGATCAGGGCAGATCCCTGTTTCAGGCGCTCCACCGCCTTCTGCGGGCGGCGGGCGGCATTCCCTTGGGAGACAAGGGTCTGTCCCGCATGGAATTTTACACCCTGAGCGTGCTGCTCCACCAGGAGGAAAACAGGCCCATGCGGGTGTCGGGGCTGTCGGAGGCCCTCCAGAGCGCAAAGCCCGGCGTCTCCAGGACGCTGGGCAATCTGGAGCGGCGGGGCCTGATCCGCCGGACGGCGGACCCGGCGGACCGGCGGAGCACCCAGGTGGCCCTTACTCCGGAGGGACGGCAGCTCTTCCGCCAGACGGCGGCGGAGGTAAGCGCCTACACCGGCCGGGTCCTGGAACGGATGGGATGGGAGGAGATGGACCAGCTGCTTGGGCTGCTGGACCGGCTGTGCGGCATCATGGAGGAGGTCCGGCAGGAAAAGGAGGAAATCATATGCTGAATATCTTCCGCTATTTGAAAAAACATGTGGGAATGGTGCTGCTGATCGTGGTGCTGCTGGTGGTACAGGCCATATGCGACCTGAATCTGCCTCAGTATATGTCCCGCATCGTGGATATCGGCATCCAGCAGTCCGGCGTGGAGCGGGTCACCCCCAGCCAGATGCGCCCGGAGACGCTGGAGGCGGTGTGCCTCTTTTTGTCGGAGGAGGACGAAGCGGCGCTGCGGGCCTCCTATGAGACGGACGGACATCTTTGCCGTCTGACCGTGGCCGACGGCGAGACCCTGGACCGGATGGACCGGATGCTGGAGCTGCCTCTGGCGGCCCTCTATCAGATGGGACAGCAGGGCGTTACGCCGGAACAGCTGGCCGCGCTGGCTCAGACCGCGCCGGACCGGCAGAGCCTCAAGGAGGAGATCGCCCGTTCCCTGGCGGCCATGTCGGACCAGCTGGCCGGCGTCTCCGATACCATGCTCAGTCAGACCGCCGTGCTCTTTGTGCAGCAGGAATACGCCGCCACCGGCGTGGATCTCAACCAGCTTCAGCAGAGCTACCTCATTTCCACCGGCGCAAAAATGCTGGGTCTGACCCTGCTGATGATCGCCATGGCCATTCTGGCCGGTCTGTGCGCCTCCCGTGTGGCCGCCACAGTGGGTATGGAGCTGCGGGGCCGGGTGTTCCGCAAGGTGATCTCCTTTTCCCACGCGGAGATTGACCGCTTTTCCACCGCCTCTCTGATTACCCGGTCCACCAACGACATCCAGCAGGTGCAGATGGTGCTGGTGCTGTTGCTGCGCATGGTGATTTACGCCCCTATTCTGGGCGTGGGCGGCGTCATTCAGGTGGCCTCCACCGGCACCGGAATGGAGTGGATCATTGCTCTGGCGGTGGGCATCATCGTGGCGCTGGTGGCGGTGCTCATGCGCCTGGCCATGCCCAAATTCAAGATCATGCAGACCATGGTGGACCGGCTCAATCTGGTCTCCCGCGAGACCCTCACCGGTCTTTCGGTGATCCGGGCCTTCAGCCGGGAGCGGTACGAGGAGGAGCGGTTCGAAGGGGCCAACCGGGACCTGATGCGCACCCAGCTTTTTACCAACCGGACCATGAGCATGATGATGCCCCTGATGATGCTGGTGATGAACGGGATCTGTGTGCTGATCGTGTGGGCAGGCGCTCAGGGCATTGACCTGGGCGTCATGCAGGTGGGCGATATGATGGCCTTTATCACCTATACCATGCAGATCGTCATGTCCTTCCTGCTCATTGCGGTGGTGTCCATCATGCTGCCCCGAGCCGGCGTTTCGGCGGGCCGCATCCAGGAGGTGCTGGATACCCCGGTCTCCATCCGCGACCCGGAGGAGGAGAAAAATCAGGACGAGGCCGTCGCCCACTGGAAGGGCCAGGTGGCCTTTGAGGACGTGTCCTTCCGCTATCCCGACGCCCAGGCCGACGTGCTGGAGCACATCTCCTTTACCGCGCGGCCCGGCGAGACCACCGCCATCATCGGCTCCACCGGCTCGGGCAAGTCCACCCTCCTGAACCTCATCCCCCGGTTTTTCGACGTGAGCTATGGCCGCATTACCATCGACGGGGTGGACATCCGTCGTCTTTCCCAGCATAAGCTCCACCAGCTCATGGGCTATGTGCCCCAAAAGGGAGTGCTTTTCTCGGGGGACATCACCTCCAACCTGAAATTCGGCGGCAGGGACATCCCGGACGCCGACATGGAGCAGGCCGCCCGCATCGCCCAGGCGGAGCCCTTTATCCTGGAGAAGCCGGAAGGCTATCAAAGACCCATCGCCCAAGGGGGCTCCAACGTGTCCGGCGGTCAGAAGCAGCGGCTGTCCATCGCCCGCGCCCTGGCCAAACGGCCCAAAATCGTCCTCTTTGACGACTCCTTCTCCGCCCTGGACTATAAGACCGACGTGGCCCTCCGCCGGGCGTTGGGAGAGGAGCTCACCGACGTGACGGTCATCATTGTGGCCCAGCGCATCTCCACCATCCTCCACGCCCAGCAGATCATCGTCCTGGACGAGGGCAAGGTGGCGGGCATCGGCACCCACGAGGAGCTGATGCGGACCTGTCCCACCTATCAGGAGATCGCCCGGTCCCAGCTTTCCGAATCCGAGTTAGGAGGTGTGTCCCAATGAGCGAATCCCATCGCCAGCCGCCCCGTGGCCCCATGGGTCGGGGCCGCATGAGCGTGGAGCGGGCCAAGGATTTTAAGGGCTCCATGAAAAAGCTGCTGCGCCATATGGGAACCCATCGGCTGTCCCTCATCCTGGTGGCCATTTTTGCCGTTTGCAGCACGGTATTCAATGTGGTGGGCCCCAAAGTCCTCTCTCAGGCCACCACCGCCCTCTTTAACGGCCTGGTGGCCAAGGTCCAGGGGACCGGCGGCATTGACTTTGCCCTCATCGGCCGCATCTTGCTGATTCTGATGGGACTCTATCTCATCAGCGCCCTCTTTGCCTTTTTGCAGGGCTGGCTGATGAGCGGCGTCACCCAAAGGGTGTGCTACGGCCTGCGGCGGGACATCTCCCAAAAAATCCACCGGATGCCCATGAAATACTTTGAGTCCCGCACCGTGGGCGAGGTGCTCTCCCGCATCACCAACGACGTGGACACCCTGGGTCAGAGCCTCAACCAGTCGGTGACCACCCTCATCACCGCCACCACCACCCTGGTGGGCGTGCTGGTGATGATGCTCACCATCTCCCCGCTGATGACCGCCCTGGTGTTTCTCATGCTCCCACTGTCCGCCGTTCTGGTGGCGCTGGTGGTGCGCCGCAGCCAGAAATACTTTGTGGCCCAGCAGAAGTATTTGGGCGTCATCAACGGCCAGGTGGAGGAGTGCTATGCCGGCCACAGCGTCATCCGGGCCTTTAACCGGGAGGAGGAGACGGTGGCCGAGTTTGACGCCACCAACGCCGTGCTCTTCCGCTCCGCCTGGCTCTCCCAGTTCCTCTCCGGTCTGATGCAGCCTGTTATGACCTTTGTGGGCAACCTGGGCTATGTGACCGTGGCGGTGGTGGGCTCCATGCTGGCGGTAAGCGGCGCCATCGGCGTGGGCGACATCCAGGCCTTTATCCAGTACGTCCGTCAGTTCACCCAGCCCATCTCCCAGGTGGCCCAGGTGTTCAATATGCTCCAGTCCATGGCCGCCGCCGCCGAACGGGTTTTTGCCTTTTTGGCCGAGAAAGAGGAGGACCAGACCGCGGACCAGCCTGTCTCCCTGGAGGGCATCGCCGGCCAGGTGACCTTTGACCACGTGTCCTTTGGCTACACCCCGGAAAAAACCGTCATCCACGATTTTTCCGCCCAAGTGGAGCCGGGCAAGACGGTGGCCATCGTGGGCCCCACCGGCGCGGGCAAGACCACCATGGTCAAGCTCCTCATGCGTTTTTACGACGTGAACGGCGGCGCCATCCGCATCGACGGACACGACGTGCGGGACTTCAACCGCTCGGAGCTGCGGGAGCTGTTCGGCATGGTGCTCCAGGATACCTGGCTCTTCAAGGGCACCATTCTGGAGAACATCCGCTATGGCCGGCTGGACGCCACCGACGAGGAGGTCATCGCCGCCGCCAAGGCCGCCCACGTCCACCACTTCATCCAGACCCTGCCCGGCGGCTACCAGATGGAGCTCAACGAGGACGCCTCCAACGTCTCTCAGGGACAAAAGCAGCTTTTGACCATTGCCCGGGCCATTCTGGCCGACAACCGCATCCTGATCCTGGACGAGGCAACCTCCTCGGTGGATACCCGCACCGAACAGCTCATCCAGCAGGCCATGGGCAATCTCATGAAAGGCCGGACCTCCTTTGTCATCGCCCACCGCCTGTCCACCATCAAGGACGCGGACCTCATTTTGGTCATGCGGGACGGCGACATCGTGGAACAGGGCACCCACCAGCAGCTGCTGGCGCAAAACGGCTTTTATGCCGGTCTGTATAACGCTCAGTTTGAGGACATCGGGGAATAAGAAGCCAAATTCGTGCATACAAAATAATTTTGTGTGGAAAACGCCCGCCGACTGTGCTATAATAGATTTATACTTTTCTATTTTGGCAGAAGATTTTCTGTGTGTGGAGCTTCTGACTGTTTTTGGATCGAGGTGTCCGTTTTTGGAAGAGCTTTACCAGTGTATCAATTTCCTGCTGACGGTATCGCAGCACGCGGTGTTCCAGAACCTCCATGAGCGTCTGGACCGCTTCGGTATTACACCGGGTCAGTACGCCGTGCTCTACTGTCTTTGGAACAAGGGAGAGATCACGCCCAAGGAGATCTCTCAGGCCGTCTTTCTGGAGATGTCCACCGTATCCGGTGTGTTGGACCGGATGCAGAAAAAGGGACTGATCCAGCGGGTGGTGGACCCCAACGACCGGCGGAGCGTCCGGGTGGCGGCCACCGCAGAGGGCATGGCGCTGCAGGAAGGCGTAATGCGGGCCGTGGAGGAAATGAACCAGGATGTCCTGCGGGACTTCACGCCGGAGGAGACACAGCTCCTCCGCCGCTGTCTGGCGCGGATCGGCAATGTCTCCGCGCTGACCAGTGAAGCATAGGCAGGCGGCAAGGCCGGGCGCGCTTGATGCAGCAGCCCCAAGGAGAATATGATTCCAACAGCCGAACGGGCTTGTTGTCTGTAAAGGGCAGGCGGCAAGCCCGTTTGCTTTGCCTCGATATGGTGTTGTTTATATCTTTTTTGGCAGAAGAAAGCACCCCACTTGTTTTTCAGTACACCATTACTGTTTCACAAATGGGGTGCGGTTCTTTGCCGCGCCGGGAGAGCAGGCCTTTTGTCAGCTGTTTTCGGGAGCGGCGGAAAACGCCGCACGCCCCTGGGGGGAGAGGAAGCGCCGCCCGAATTCCTCCGCCGGAATGGGCGGAGAAAAGTAGTACCCCTGCACCAGGTCGCAGGGATGATTGATCAGAAATTGGGTCTGATGCTCACAGGTGACCCCCTCAGCCACCGTTTTGATGCCCAGCTGCCGGGCCAGACCCAGCACCGCCGCCACGATCTGCTCCGAGCGGGGACCGTCCTGCTGGGAGAGCATACCGTCAAAGAATCGTTTGTCCAGCTTGATGGTATCTACCCGCAGCCGGGAGAGGACGTTGAGGGAGGAATAGCCGCTGCCGAAATCGTCCAGCGAGCAGCGGAAGCCCAGACTGTGGATCTCCTCCACCAACCGGGCGGAGTAGTCCAGGTCTGCGCTGACCATGGTCTCGGTGAGCTCCAGCTCCAGAAGCTGGGGGGGCACCCGCCAGCGCCGCTGGATCTTTTGATAGCGCTGGAGGACCTGGGGGCGGCGCAGGGTGGCCTGGGACAGATTCACCGAAACGGGGGGAGGATTCCACCCCGCGTCCAGCCAGCGGCGCAGCCACTGGCAGGTCTGCTCGAACATGTATTGATCCAGCTGGACAATGAAGCCGTTGCGCTCCAGGGCGGGGATGAAGGCGTCTGGCCGGAGCGCGCCGTCCTCCGGGTCCAGCCAGCGGACCAGGGCTTCCGCTCCCGCCACCGCCTGGGGACAGAGGGAGACCTTGGGCTGGAGGTAAATATGGAAGTGCCTGTCGGCCAGGGCCCGCTTCATGCGGTTATAGATGGTCTGCTCCATCTGGAGGCGGCGGTGGTCCTCCAGGCTGTAAAAGCGGCAGACGCAGGGCTGGTCGCTGGCGCAGCGCTTGGCCTCCTTGCGGGCCAGGTTTGCCCGGTCCTGCAATCCCTCCAGGGGGAGCGTGGGGTCATCCACGGGACAGATGCCCACCGTCAGGGGGAGAAAGTAGGAGTCGGGCAGGGCCAGATTGAACTCATTGAAGCGCTGAGCCAGATTGGTCAGCCGGCTTTGGAGCTGCTCCGGCTGGTCCATGCGGAGGAGCAGGTCGAACCGGTCCACATAGATGCGGGCGCACAGCTCCTCCTGGGACAAGGTTCGGGTGAGGCACCGGTAGAGGTGACACAGCACCTTGTCCCCGGTCTGAATGCCGAAAGCCTGGTTGACCAGGGAGAAGGAGCGGATATCCAGGGACACCAGAGCCAGCGGCTCCTGACAGCTCCGCAGGAGCTTGGCGGCTTTGAGAGAGAAGCTGGTGGCGTTATGGCCACCGGTGAGGGGGTCCACAAAGGCCAGTCTGGACAGGGCGCGGGTGTGCTGGCGCTGGGTGCGCCGCAACAGAAGGACCAGCACCAGAAACAGCAGGAAGAGGAAGAGGGCCAGAGAGACCCCCAGGATCAGGGTAAGGGTTATGGTCTCGTTCAGGCTGGCGGTGGGGAGAGAAAAGGCCAGGCTCCAGCCCGACTGGGCGAGGGGGGCATAGACCAGCGCCAGATCCTGCCCGTTTTGGCGGTAGTAGTAGATTCCGGCCGTCCCGTCGGACAGCTGGGCCTGGGTCTGCTCCAGGGAGCTGCCCAGCAGCGGAGCGCTTTCTCCCAGATAAGAGAAAAGGCTGCCGCCGGACAGGTCCTCATGGACGGAGAGGAGGATCTGCCCGTCGGACTGAAGGAGAAAGACCTCCAGGGTTTCCGACGCGGGCAGCCAGCGCTCCAGGGTGAGATGGGTGTCCATCCATAGAATCCCCTGCTCCGCCGCTCCGTCTCCGGTGGGGAGGGGCGCGGCATAGAGGAGAACGGGCGCCTGATCGGTGGGATGGGGAAAGACCGCCACCAGGGGGGCGTCGGAGTCCAGCGTCTGATCCAGCAGCGCTTTTTCGGGAGTAAAACCGCCGCTGCCGGCAAATTGAAGGACGCCGTCCCGGGAGAAGAGCGCCGTCTCCACCGCGGCGTTGGTGCCGCTGAGGGTGGCCAGATAGTCCAGCCGGGCCTGGTCATCCGGCAGGGCGGCGCAGGCGGCGGCAGCCAGCGTCATATTTTCCTGACCGCGCCCGATCTGGGCGTCCACATAGGACGCCATACGCTGGGTGCTGCGCATCAGGTCTTGACCGGTCTCCTGGCGCATCCGGGTGAGGACAAAAAGCGTGTAGCTGACGCACAGGGCCAGAACCAGCAAAGCCAGCAGCAGAAGGAGCACCGTCATACGCCCATGGCGGGAGAGAGAACGGCGGGCAGAGGAGAGGAGAGACATGGCGGACCGCCTCCTTTGCGAAAATACAAATGGGATTGATAGACAACAGTATAGCATACTGTCGTGTAAAGTGGAAGAAAAGAAAAGAAAGGGGAAGGGGGACGGATAAAATCCCGGGGGCAGGTTGCAATTTTCCGGGGGAGAAGTTATACTGGAATCAATTCCCTCAGAACGGGAGGACGGGGGCGTGGAGCGCCCGCGAACTCGTTGAGAAACACAAAAACGGAGGTGCGACGATGAAGGGAAAACGACTGACCGCTACCATTATGGCGCTGGCGCTGACGGCGTCTTTGCTGACGGCGCCCGCCGCCGCGGCATCTTTCAGCGACCTGAAAGGTCACTGGGCCCAGAGCGATGTGGAATATCTGGCCGGCCAGGGGATCATTCAGGGGTATAATGACGGGACCTTTAAGCCGGACGCGGTCATGAGCGCGGTGGAAGCGCTGCTGTTCTGCGCCCGGGTGACCGGCCTGGAGGAGGGAGACAAGGAGGCGGTGTCCGCCCACTGGGCCGACACCCTTTCGGAGCTGCTGCCGGAGTCCATGCAGAGCTGGGCGTCGGAGGAGCTGGCCATCTGCCTGGAGACCGGCATTCTCTCCCAGGAGGAGCTGGAGACCATGGTGGAGGAGGATCTGCTCCTCAAATCCATGGAGCGGCAGGAAGTAGCCCGCTGCCTGGTCCGCGCCATCCAGATGGACCCCATGACCCGGAAGCTGGGGGAGGTCACCCTCAGCTATGACGACGAGGACCAGATCGACAGCGACCTGCGGGCATACGTCTACGTGCTGGATACCTACGGCATCGTCAAGGGCAACGACAAGAATCAATTCCTCCCCACCGGCGGCGTCACCCGGGCGGAGATGTCCACCCTGCTGCGCCGCTCCCTGGACTTTATGGAAGAGCGGGGCGTGGTGGTGGAGCTGCCCGCCTATACCGACTATGACTGGGCCGGCGGCGTCATCACCGCGGTGGAAGCGGGCAAGGAGGGGGCCGTGGTCCTCACGCTGGAGGACGAGCTGCTGGGAGAGGAGACCGTCACTATCCCCACCAGCGCCCTCATCTATGACAACAACATGGAGTCCAGCGCCTCCGCCCTGCGGACCGGTGTCTATGTGCGGGTCAACTTCGACGAGAGCGGAAAGGCGAGCACCGTTCGGGTGGGCGGCGCGCTGACCACCATCAGCGGAACGGTCACCGACTTTGACGGCGTCTATTTGACCGTCAAGGACGGCGAGAACACCGTGACCCTCAAGCTGGACCGCTTTACCGCCGTGGAGGTGGGCAATCGGATCGGCACCGTGGCCCTGCTGGACCCGGAGGGCGGCTATACCACCGCCGTCTGCCGGGTGGACGCCCTGGGGCATCCCGCCGCGGTGCAGCTCACCGGCGGCAGCCGCCAGGAGACGGGCCTGCTCACCGGCCTGACCACCGACGTCTACGGGATGGTCACCGGCGTGACCGTCACCGGCTTTGACGGGGTGCGCACCCCCTACACCCTGGCCAGCGGCGCGGAAGTCACCGTCAACGGTCTGAGCGGCGCGCTGAAGGAGAGCTACACCGGGGCCTATGTGACCCTGCGGGTGTCCAACGACCAGAGCGGCAAGGTCATGGCGGTGGGGGTGGATACCGATACCGACTACATCCAGGGCTCCGTTCAGGGCATGAGCTATTCCAGCCAGCCCAACACCGTCACCGTCCTGAATTTTGCCACCGACAAGAGCAGCGCCTATGAGCTCTCCGAAGAGGTAAAGGTGACCTATGAGGGCCGTCAGGTCCAGCTCAAGGAGCTGGGCAAGGGTGATTTTGTCACCCTGCGCCTGACCGATCTGGGCAAGGTCGATCTCATCGACGCCTGGCCCGGCTCCTCCACCGTGACCGGCACCATCACCGCCATCACCTACGGCGTGACCACCACCATCCAGGTCACCCTGGAGGACGGCTCCGTCCGCTCCTTTGACATCGACCTGAGCGACCCGCCGGACATCTATCGGGATGATCGGGTCAGCTCCATTGACAAGCTGCGCACCGGCGATGAGGTGGAGGTAACGGTGCGCTATAACCAGATCACCGAACTGGAGGCCACCGCCCAGAGCGCCAACGCCACCGGCACCATCACCGCCATTACCATGGATACCGCCGGTACCACCGTCAGCGTGAGTCTGACCGGCGGCGGAAGCAAGAATTATCTCATCACCGACGGGGTCACCGTCACCCAGGACGGCAAGGCGGCCTCGGTCTCGGTGCTCAAACCCGGCGACCAGATCGCCATGGTGGTGGAGGGGGACCAGGTCCTGTCCATTGAGGTCCAGCGCGCCGCCTCCAGCAGCACCCAGATCACCGGCGCGGTGCTCTATGTGAACACCAGCGAAAAGACCATTTTCCTCCAGCGCACCGATGAGAGCGGCATTACCACCCTTCTGACGGTGGATGCCTCCGATGCCGAGCTCCTTACCAGCACCGGCAAGGCCCTCTCCCTTAAGGATCTGACCGCCGGCGATGCGGTGCAGATTTATGGCGCTTACGACGGCGCCACCTTTGAGGCCACCATTCTCATCCGCACCTGAGCAAAACAAGAGACGACGAGGCCGGGACCCGAAAAAGGTCCCGGCCTCCATTTGCTTATTGCATCATGTATTCCAGATAGGGCGCCGGCAAAAGGGGAAGGTCCCGCTTGCAGGCGTTGCGGAAGGGCTCCCCGGCATGGTTGCCGCAGACCACAGAATCCAAATCTGCCGTCATGCGCTGGACCACCTTTCCGCCCAAAGCTTCCACCGTGGGTTTCCATTCCTCAAGGGGTGCGCCCTTCCACATTCCCTTGAGTATAAATTTCTTTCCCGCAAAGCGCCGGTCAGAGGGCGCGGGGGCACAGGACTCCGGCGCTGCGGGCAGGAAAGGCTCCACCAGCGGGAGCAATGCGTTCCGGTGGGCCTCCACAAAGGAGGAGGCGGCCTCTTCCACCTGTCCGGCGGACCAGGTCAATTGCTCCATGGGCTTCCCGAAGGGGTCATAGGCCCGGACGGCATCCTCCAGCGACAGCCGGATCAGATATTGCTCCGGTTTGTCCAAATCAGAGAAAGCATATCCGGTCAGCGCGTGGTAGATCCCATGGATGAGCGGTTCAGAGCAAGCGCCCCGGTAGCGGAAACCGGTGATACGGTTCCAGGGGAACAGGGCGCGCAGGCGGACGCCGTCACTGTACAGGAGGAAATGCCACAGCCCCTCACTGGTGCGACCCCAATTCCGGTCCAAATGGGAAATCTCGCTGATTTCCAGGTGAAGGAAGCACCGCTTCTCTCGCATGGCGGCGCACAGCGCCCGGTAGGAAGCTTCATGGGCCTGAAAATAGGGGGAGAGGAAACAATCCGGGTTTGCTCCCACCTTGGTCAGGGCAATGGAACTGCACATATCAAAATCGTAGCCTGTCTCGGTCTTTTTAATGAGATCGCCGGTCTCTTTTATATAGGGGAAGGCGTGGAGCGACTCCAGCAGCCCGTCGCTGGTGAGGGCCTGCTCCACCATCGCCTTCTCTTCGCCCCAGGAGCCCAGCGGGGTGATGCTGCCATTTGCATAGGCGAAGGGAGGGCCGGAGGGGGTAAAATGCCGCCAGCTGTACGGAATCCATGACTCGTTGGGCAGGGCGTCGCGCCGGGACTCATAGCCATAAAAGTCCTTCATATGGAGGGAACTGCTTCCGGCGGGAGAGTAGAGAAAATTGGAAAGACGGCTGTGGGTATATTCCGCATCCAGATAGACGGCCAGAATGGCCAGCGCCAGCTGGGGAAGCCGGGTATCCAGCGCGGAGAGAAAGGCGTCCATGACGCCGTGGCGGTCGTCGCCCTCCTCCTGTTCCAGCCGGCACACCGTTTCCCCGGCTTCCAGGGCCTGCTCCGCCGCATCGCAGAAAAGCTGCGCGGTCTCCCGGTAAGCCGGAGACTGGTCCCAGAACACGGTTTCGGCGTGAGCGATATACTCCTCCGCAACCTCCCGGGCCACGGCGGGAATCTGGGCCAGAAGGTCGGGAGCGCCGTTGAGGTACACCGTATAGGTCATTTCATAAGAGACACTCATGAAAGGCAACCTCCCGTTATGCCATCATGTCCTGGAGGTATTCCACCGGCAGGAAAGAAACGCCCTGCTGCAATGCCTGGGTAAAGGGTTCGCCCACGCCGGTGCCGTAGACAAAATAGTCCGTCTGAGGGGTGAGGGTATCGGCCACCGTTCCGCCGAATTTGGTGATGGTCTCCCGCAGCTCCCGGTCGGTCCATCCGGCTACGTCGCCGCCCAGACAGAAGGTCTTGCCGGCAAAGCGGCTGTCAAAGGACTGGGGCTGGTCATGGGCGGGAATGGGAGCGGAAGCCCTTTGGGCCTGGGCAAAGAGAGGGAGGAGGGCCTCCCGGTGGTCCTGGGCGTAGGCAAGGGCCTCATCTTCTTCCTCGTCCTCTTCTTCGTCCCAGTCCTCGTCGTCCCCCCACTCTTCCATCTCCATCTCCCAATCGGTCTTGCACCGGACCAGGGGAAGGGGGGCGTCGTGGCGGGCGGCATAGGTGTGGAGGGCCCACTGGGCGGCGAAATTTTCCCGCTCGTCCAGATCATCCAGGGAGGCGCCGGTCACGACCTCGTAGATCTCTTCCACGGGGACCTCGGCGGGGAGACCGTTATAAGAGGAAAAGCCGTAGGTGGCGCACCAGGTAAAGCGGGAGAGGAGTTTTTGGCCGTCGCTGGAGAGGAGAAAATGCCAGGTGCTGGAATCGGAATAGGACCAGGCGGTATTGGGATTGGAGTAGGACTCCAGCTCCAGATGGAGGAGGAGCCGCTTTTCCCGCATGGTCCGGCAGAGGGCGGCGTAGGATTCGGGGTATGTCTGGGCGTAGGGGGCCAGAGCGAGGTCCAGATACTGGGCCGCGTCCCCCAGGTTGACGGGGGCGGAGAGGGAGAAGCGGATGGTCTCTCCCTCTTTGGAAAAGACAGGCTGCGTCTCCTTTTGAGGGTCGGGCCGGAGGGCGGGCAGGGTTTTCAGCAGCTTCCCGCCCAGGAGCGCCTCTTCCACGGCGTTCCGCGCTTCCGCGCCCCAGTCGCCCAGGAAGGAGAGGACGCCCTCCGCCGTGGCGGCAGGCGGCAACTCCTTGGGATGCCGCCAGCCGTAGGGGATCCAGTCCTCGTCGGGCATGGGATCAAAATGGGCGTCCAGCCCGTAGAACGCTTTCATATTCAGGGTGCTTTTTCCGGCCGGGGAACAAAACATGCTCAGGATGTCGCCCTCCCCGTATTCCGTGTCCACATAGAGGGCGGACAGGGCGATGGTAAGGGCGGGACAGCCCTGGTCCACCGCGTCCAGGAATTCCTCAAAAATGCCGTGGGTGGCGTCGTCGTCCGAGTTGCTCAGGCGCACCATCAGCACGTCCTCCCCGTCCTCCAGCGTCGCCTCCACCTCCTGAACGATATACTGCCGCAGAGAGGTATCGTAGACCGACGTCTTTGCGATCTCCGCCATCTGCGCGATGTCCTCCCGGCCGCCCCGGAAGATCACGTCGTATTCCATGCAAAAGCCCACACTCATACCGGGCACCTCCTTCGTTTTCTGTCTATATCATAGCAGAACGAAGGAAAAAAAGGAAGAAACAATTCTGTATGGTGAAAATTCAGTCCACTTTTACGGTCATCAGCAGCTCGCCGGCCTTGACGGTGGAGCCCTCCTGGACCAGGACCTGCTCCACCGTGCCGGCCATCCGGGCCACCACGGAGGTCTCCATCTTCATGGCCTCGATGACGGCCACCACCTGGTTTTCCTCCACCTTGTCCCCCGGCTTCACGTTCACCTTGGACACCATGCCGGGGATGGAGGAGCCGATCTGGCTCTTGTCCTCCGGGTCGGCCAGCACCACATGACGCAGTTGGGACACGGCGGTCTTGTCGGGCACCGCTACCTCGCGGCGCATACCGTTGAGCTCAAACTGGACGTTGCGGGTGCCGTCCTCGTTGAGATCGCCCAGGCCGATGTATTTGATGACCAGGGTCTTGCCGTCCTCAATGTTGATCTGGGTGGTCTCGCCCAGGGCCATGCCGTTGAAGAAAACGTGGCTGCCCATGCGGGTGATGTAGCCGTATTCCTTCCGGTGGGCCCGGTACTCCTCATAGACCTTGGGATAGAGGCAGTAGGAGAGCATGGCCCGCATATTGATGGCGTCGTCTCCCATAAAACGGCTCATTTCTTGCCGGACGGCGTCAAAGTCCACCGGCGGCAGCAGCTCGCCGGGACGGCAGGTGATGGGCTTTTCGCCCTTGAGGACTACCTTCTGGAGCGCTTCGGGGAAGCCCCAGGCGGGCTGGCCCATCATGCCCTTGAAGTAGCTGACCACCGAGTCGGGGAAGGTGAGGGCCTCGCCCCGCGTTACGATGTTCTCCGGCGTCAGGTCGTTCTGCACCATGAAAATGGCCAGATCGCCCACCATCTTGGAGGAGGGAGTCACTTTGACGATGTCGCCCAGCATCCGGTTGACGGTCTGATACATCTCCTTGACTTCCTCGAAGTGGTGGCCCAGGCCGATGCTCTCCACCTGGGATTTCAGGTTGGTATACTGACCGCCAGGCATTTCGTAGCGGTAAATATCGGTGGAGGGGTTCTTGATGCCAGCCTCAAAGGAGGCATAGCGCTCCCGCACGTCGGACCAGTAGTCGGAGAGCTTCTGCAGCTTGTCCGGGTCCAGACCGGTGTCCCGCGCCTGGCCCTGGAGGGCGGTGACCACCGCGTTGAGGGAGGGCTGACTGGTGAGGGAGGCCATGGCGTCCACGGCGCAGTCCACGATGTCCACGCCGGCCTCGGCGGCCATCAGATAGGCGGCCACCTGGTTGCCCGAGGTGTCGTGGGTGTGGAGGTGGATGGGGAGCCCCACCTCCTGCTTGAGGGTGGCGACCAGCTTTTTGGCGGCGTAGGGCTTGAGGAGGCCGGACATATCCTTGATGCACAGGATATGGGCCCCTCTCTTTTCCAGCTCCTTGGCCATGTCCACATAGTATTTCAGGGTGTACTTGTCCCGCTTGGGGTCCAGAATGTCGCCGGTGTAGCAGATGGCGGCCTCGCACACCTTGTCCTGCTTCAGGACCTCGTCCATGGCCACCTCCATGCCGGGCAGCCAGTTGAGGGAGTCAAAGACCCGGAAGATGTCGATGCCGCTGCGGGCCGACTCCCGGACGAATTCCCGGATGAGGTTGTCGGGATAATTGGTGTAGCCCACGGCGTTGGCTCCCCGGAGGAGCATCTGGAAGGGGATGTTGGGGATCTTCTCCCGCAGCTGCTGGAGGCGCTCCCAGGGTGACTCGTGGAGGAAGCGATAGGCCACGTCGAAGGTGGCGCCGCCCCACATCTCCAGGGAGAAGCAGTCGTTGAGGATCTCGGCGGTGCCCGGCGCGGCGTTGAGGAGGTCGCGGGTGCGCATCCGGGTGGAGAGGAGGGACTGGTGGGCGTCCCGCATGGTGGTGTCGGTGATGAGCAGCTTTTTCTGGTCCAGCACCCAGCGCTGGAAGGCCCGGGGCCCCCGCTCGTCCAGCAGCTGCTTGAGGCCGCGGCACTGGGGGGGCGTGTGCGCGCAGGGCGGGAAACGGGGGATGTCCAGCTGGCGGCGCTCGGCGGAGGGGTTGTCCACCTGGATCTGGGCGATATAGCGCAGCACCTTGTTGGCCCGGTCCCGGCTGTCCTCAAATTCAAAGAGCTCGGGCGTCTCGTCGATGAACTTGGTGTGGCACCGACCGGAGCGGAAGGTGGGGTGGCTCAGGATGTTGGTCACAAAGGGGATATTGGTCTTGACGCCGCGGACGTGCTCTTCGGAGATGGCGCGGGTGGCCTTGCGGCACACGGCGTCAAAGGTCCGGTCCCAGGCGGTGACCTTGACCAGCAGAGAGTCATAATAGGGGGAGATGACCGCGCCGGTGTAGGCGTTGCCGCCGTCCAGACGGACGCCGAAGCCGCCGCTGGAGCGGTAGGCGGTGATCTTGCCGGTATCGGGGGCGAAATTGTTGGCCGGGTCCTCGGTGGTGACGCGGCACTGGATGGCGTAGCCGTCCATCCGCAGGTCCTCCTGGCGGCCCATGCCGATCTCAGGAGTGGAGAGGGGGTAGCCCTCGGCAATGAGAATCTGGGAGCGGACCAGATCCACGCCGGTGACCATTTCGGTGACGGTGTGCTCCACCTGAATGCGGGGGTTCATCTCGATAAAGTAATGGCTGCCGTCCTTGTCCACCAAAAACTCCACCGTGCCCGCCGACACATAGCCCACGTGGCGGGCCACCTTGACGGCGTCGGCATAGAGCTTTTCTCTGGTCTCCTTGGGGACGCTCCAGGCCGGGGCGAACTCCACCACCTTCTGATAGCGGCGCTGCAAGGAGCAGTCGCGCTCGCCCAGGTGGACCACGTTGCCGTACTGGTCGCCCAGGATCTGCACCTCGATGTGCTTGGGCTCCACCAGATACTTTTCAATAAAAATGTCCTCGTTGCCGAAGGCCTTGCGGGCCTCGTTCTTGACCAGCTCGAACTCCCGGCGCACGTCCTCCTCGTTGTCGCAGCGGCGCATACCCCGGCCGCCGCCGCCGCCGGCCGCCTTCAGAATCACCGGGAAGCCAAAGGAGACAGCCTTTTCCAGGGCGTCCTCGGCGTCCCGCAGGGGGGTGTCAGAGCCGGGAATGGTGGGGACGCCGCAGGCATGAGCGATGGCCTTGGCGGTGAGCTTGTCGCCCATCTGGGCCAGGATCTTGGAGGACGGGCCGATAAAGGCGATGCCGGCGTCCTCACAGGCCTTGGCAAAGGCGGGGTTTTCCGACAGGAAGCCGTAGCCGGGGTGGATGGCGTCCACATTGCGCCGCTTTGCCAGGTCGATGATGGCGTCAATGTCCAGATAGGCCCCCAGAGGGCTCTTATTTTCGCCGATGAGGTAGGCCTCGTCGGCCCGGGTGCGGAAGAGGGAGAAGGTGTCCTCGTGGGAATAGATGGCCACCGTATGGAGCCCCAGATCGTAGCAGGCGCGAAAAATACGGATGGCAATCTCACCGCGGTTGGCGATGAGGACCTTTCGGAAGCGAGATTCAGCCATGGATTTACGTCCGTCCTTTCAGTCAGAATTGCAGGCATTCCTGCGCGAAGAGAGAAAGCTTGCAGGGAAAACGGGCAAAACGCCGGGAAAACCCCAATTATACCCAGGGTCATTATACAATATTATAACGAATCCGGCCAAAGGGTGCAATCGTATTTCCCCCAAATTGCAACTTTGGCGGGACGCACAGGAAAGGGGAGGGAAGAAAAGCGTGTTTCGTACAAAAAAGCAAAAGTACGCCGCTGAGAGACAGGGGAAAGAGCACCCTTGCAATTTTCTGCCAGGTATGCTATACTAACGCAAACTGCTCCCAAACGGCGCAGACTTTGATGAAAAGGAGCCGGTGAGCCCTCGTGGACGAACCTCCCTTGCCTGACAATCCCAATGACCGAAGACGACGGACAGCTCTGCCCTGGAAAAAACGGGGCATAGCTGTCCTTTTGCGCATAATTTCATAAATGGATTGGGATTCCCCTACATAAAATTCTGAAATTTTGAAAATTGGAGTTGATGAGTCCCCATGTTGGACAGTGCCAGTATTGCAATGATCGTGGCCCTGGTGGCCCTGGTGGCCATGTCGGCCTATTTCTCCGCCACCGAAACCGCCTTTACTTCTCTGAATAAAGTCCGCCTCCGCAGCCGCGCCGACAACGGCGACAAGCGGGCCGCCCGCGCCCTGGCGCTGGCGGAGGACTATGATAAGCTCCTCTCCACCATCCTCATCGGCAACAACATCGTCAACAACGTGGCCACCACCATCGGCGCCGTGCTCTTCATCAAGCTCATTGACGATGTGCGGGGCCCCACGGTGTCGGCCATCGTGCTGACGGTGGTGATCCTCATTTTCGGCGAGGTCTCCCCCAAGAGCCTGGCCAAGGAATCCCCCGAGACCTTCGCCAGCTTTGCCGCGCCTTTGCTGAAATTTCTGATCATCCTTCTCACCCCGCTGAACTTCCTCTTTGGCCTTTGGAAAAAATTCCTCTCCAAGATTATCCGCAAGAGCGACGAAGGGGGCATCACCGAAGAGGAACTGGTGACCATGGTGGACCAGGCGGAGAGCGAAGGCGGCCTGGACCAGGACGAGAGCCAGCTGATCCGCTCGGCCATTGAGTTCAGCGACCTGGAGGTGGAGGAGATCCTCACCCCCCGGGTGGACATCGTGGCGGTGGAGGACACCGACTCCATGGAGGAGATCGCACGGGTCTTTGCGGAAAGCGGCTATTCCCGTCTGCCCGTCTATCACGAGTCCATGGACGACATCATCGGCGTCATTCATGAAAAAGATTTTCATTCCGCCCGCTATCACGGCCGGCAGGACGTGGCCGCCCTCATCAGCACCGTGCTCTATACCACCGGCAACACCAAAATTTCCGACCTGCTTCGTATTCTCCAGCGGGAGAAGGCCCATATGGTCATCGTGGTGGACGAATACGGCGGCACCGAGGGTCTGGTGACCCTGGAGGACATCGTGGAAGAACTGGTGGGCGAGATATGGGACGAACACGACGAAGTCATCGAAGAATTCCGCAAGCAGGAGGACGGCAGCTACATCATATCCTGCGCCGCCGATCTGGGCGATTTGTTTGATCTTTTCTCGATCAAAGGGGAGTGCGACGCCAACACGGTCTCCGGCTGGGTGATGGAACAGGTGGGCCGGGTCCCCGAGGAGGGGGACCACTTCCAGGCGGAAGGACTTGACGTCACCGTGACCAAGGTGGAGCACCGCCGGGTGATGGAGATCCGGGTGGTGGTGCTGGAGCCGGAAGAGGAAAAGTAAAAAGCCCCACCGGCTCCCGCTCAGAGGGAGCTGTCAGCGCTCTCCCCCTATTCCATACCAATCAAAAAACGGGAGGCGGAACCATTCGGTTCCGCCTCCCGCTTCTTTTGCGCGAAAGGTACTTGTCAAAAGGGAGCTTACTTCAGGTTGAAGAAAGCGTCGCCGCCCAGATACTGAGCCACGTCGCCCAGCTGCTCCTCGATGCGGAGGAGCTGGTTGTACTTGGCGACACGATCGGTACGGCTGGGAGCGCCGGTCTTGATCTGGCCGGCGTTGGTGGCCACCACGATGTCGGCGATGGTGGCGTCCTCGGTCTCGCCGGAGCGGTGAGACACGATGGCGGTGTAGCCGGCGCGGTTGGCCATCTGGATGGCGTCCAGGGTCTCGGTCAGGGTGCCGATCTGGTTGACCTTGATGAGGATGGCGTTGGCGATCTTGTTCTCCAGGCCCATCTTCAGACGCTCGGTGTTGGTGACGAACAGGTCGTCGCCAACCAGCTGGACGCGGTCGCCCAGAGCCTTGGTCAGCATCTGCCAGCCCTCGATGTCGTCCTCGCCCATGCAGTCCTCCATGGAGATGATGGGGTAGTTGTCGGCGAACTTCTTCCACATGTTGACCATCTGCTGCTTGGTCATGGACTTCTTGGCCTTGGGCAGGTCATAGCAGCCGGTCTCGGCGTTGTACCAGTCGGACACGGCGGCGTCGATGGCGATCTTGAAGTCCTCGCCGGGCTTGAAGCCGGCCTTCTCGATGGCGGCCACGATGCACTTGAAGGCGTCCTCGTCCTTCTTCAGGTTGGGGGCGTAACCGCCCTCATCGCCGACGCCGGCGGCGGGGGTGCCGTTCTCCTTGAGCACGCTCTTCAGGGTGTGGAACACCTCGGCGCACATACGGAGGGCTTCCTTCCAGCAGCAGGCGCCCACGGGCATGATCATGAACTCCTGAATATCCACGTTGTTGGTGGCGTGAGCGCCGCCGTTGAGGATGTTCATCATGGGCACGGGGAGGGTCTTGGCGTTGACACCGCCGATATAGTTGTACAGGCTGGTGCCCAGGCTCTCAGCGGCAGCCTTGGCGCAGGCCAGGGAGGCGCCCAGGATGGCGTTGGCGCCCAGGCGGCTCTTGTT
This sequence comes from Pseudoflavonifractor phocaeensis, assembly GCF_016901735.1. Lineage (GTDB taxonomy): Bacteria > Bacillota > Clostridia > Oscillospirales > Oscillospiraceae > Pseudoflavonifractor_A. The sequence continues at coordinate 44,652 of NZ_JACLZC010000016.1, forward strand.
GGGAGTGCCGTCCAGCGCGATCATGGCCTTGTCGATGGCGACCTGATCCAGGACGTTCATGCCCACCAGGCACTCGGCGATCTCGGTGTTGACGTTCTGCACGGCAGTCAGCACGCCCTTGCCCATATAGCGGCTCTTATCGCCGTCACGGAGCTCACAGGCCTCATGCACGCCGGTGGAGGCGCCGGAGGGCACGGAGGCGCGGCCCATGGTGCCGTCTTCCAGATAGACCTCGACCTCAACGGTGGGATTGCCACGGGAGTCGATGATCTCGCGGCCGACGACGTCGACGATTTCAATGATCTGCTTCATGATGGATCTACTCCTTTCAAAGTTGGAAGCGAAAAAAGCTTCGCTCCGCTGAACAGTAGGGGGATATGGTAAAGGCGAATAGACGCCCAATACCCAAAAACAGGGTTACTGATTGACGATGAGGGTCTCGCCGTCCATGTCGGCGGGCTTCTTGAGGCCCATCAGGTCCAGCATGGTGGGGGCGATGTCGGCCAGACGGCCGTTGCGCAGCTTCACGTCGGCGCCCACGATGTAGAAGGGCACCGGGTTGGTGGTGTGGGCGGTAAAGGGAGTCACGCCGTCATCCTCCAGCAGGCGCTCGGCGTTGCCGTGGTCGGCGGTGATGAGAGACACGCCGCCCATCTTGGAGGTGGCGTCCACCACCTGCTGCACGCAGGTGTCCACCGTCTCCACGGCCAGGCGGGCGGCCTCGTAAACGCCGGTGTGGCCCACCATGTCGCAGTTGGCAAAGTTGAGGATGATGACGTCATACTTGCCGCTCTCGATGCGCTTGACGGCCTCGTCGGCCACTTCGTGAGCGCTCATGTCGGGCTTGAGGTCGTAGGTGGCCACCTTGGGGGAGGCGATGAGGCAGCGGTCCTCGCCCTCAAAGACCTGCTCGGCGCCGCCGTTGAAGAAGAAGGTCACATGGGCGTACTTCTCGGTCTCGGCAATGCGCAGCTGCGTCAGGCCCAGCTGGCTGATATACTCGCCAAAAATGTTGCTCAGGCTCTTCTTGGGGAAGGCCACGGTCACATTGGGCATGGTGGCGTCGTACTCGGTGGTGCACACATAGGTGACGGGGAAGAAGCCCTTCTTGCGCTCGATGTCGCTGAAATCGGGGTCCACGAAGCAGCGGGTGATCTCGCGGGCACGGTCGGGGCGGAAGTTGAAGAAGATGACGCTGTCGCCCTCGTTAATGGTGCCCTCCTTGGCGCAGAGCACGGGCTCCACGAACTCGTCGGTGACCTCGGCGTCGTAGGACTTCTGGACGGCGGCCACGGGATCGGCCTCAAAGGGAGCCTCGCCGCAGGCGATGGCGTTGTAGGCCCGCTGGATGCGGTCCCAGCGCTTGTCACGGTCCATGCCGTAGAAGCGGCCCATAATGGTGCCCACCTGGCCCACGCCGATTTCCTGCATCTTGGCCACCAGCTGCTCCACGTAGCCCTTACCGGAGGAGGGGGGCGTGTCGCGGCCGTCCAGGAAGCAGTGGACGTAGACCTTGGAGAGGCCCTGACGCTTGGCCATTTCCAGCAGGCCAAAGACGTGGGTGATGTGGCTGTGAACGCCGCCGTCGGAGAGGAGGCCCATCAGGTGGAGGGCGGTGCCCCGCTCACGGCAGTTCTCCATGGCCATTTTGTAGGCCTCATTGTCGAAGAAATCACCGTCGGTGATGGCCTTGGAGATGCGGGGCAGATCCTGGAACACCACCCGGCCGGCGCCGATGTTGGTGTGGCCCACCTCGGAGTTGCCCATCTGGCCGTCGGGCAGGCCCACGTCCAGACCGGAGGCGGACAGCTGGCAGCCGGGGCAGGTGGCGAAGATCTTGTCCAGGTTGGGGGTGTGGGCGTTGGCGATGGCGTTGCCCATCGTCTCCTCCCGCAGACCAAACCCGTCCATGATGATAAGCGTAGTTGGTGTTTTATTCATAATTATCCTCGTAATCCAGTAAAATTACTCCTGATTGGCAGCGTTGATGATCTGCACGAAGTCAGGGGCCTTCAGGGAAGCGCCGCCGATGAGGCCGCCGTCCACGTCGGGCTGGGCCAGCAGCTCCTGGGCGTTCTTGGCGTTCATGGAGCCGCCGTACTGGATGGTGACGGAGCGGGCCACGCGGGCGCCGTAAAGCTTACGGATGACGGCACGGATGGCCTCGCAGACCTCGCCGGCCTGCTCGGCGGTGGCGGTCTTGCCGGTGCCGATGGCCCAGATGGGCTCGTAGGCGATGACCACATGGCGCATCTTCTCGGCGGGCACGCCGGCCAGAGCGGCCTTGACCTGGTAGGAGATGAGGTCCATGGTCACGCCCAGCTCGCGCTGCTCCAGGCTCTCGCCTACGCACACGATGGGGTAGAGGCCGGCCTCCAGGGCGGCGTGGACCTTCTTGTTGACGGTGAAGTCGGTCTCATTGTAGTACTGACGGCGCTCGGAATGGCCGATGATGACGTACTTCACGCCCATCTCCTTGAGCATGTCGGCAGACACCTCGCCGGTGTAAGCGCCGTGGGACTCATAGTGGCAGTTCTCCGCGCCGATGGCCACACGGCACTCCTTAAAGAGCCGGACGGCGGTCTGGATGTTCACGTAGGGCACGCAGAGGACGACCTCGCACCACTTGGGCTTGCCCAGCAGGGGCTTGAGCTCCTCAGCGAAGGTGCGGGTCTCGCTCAGGGTCTTGTTCATCTTCCAGTTGCCGGCGATGATGGTCTTCCGGTATCTTCTGTTCATTGGGATTGGCCTCCTCAAATTGTTGACGCAAAATAATCGATGGGGGATGATTCACCGGCGGGCGGAGAGGGCCCCGCCCGTCGGTGAAGGATGGTTCTCTTTGGCTGTTCCAGACAGCGTCCAAGCCCTGCGGCTCCGCTTCGGTCTCAGCCGCCTGCTCCGGGTGCTCCGCGCTTCTTCTGTCACGCTCCGCGCCCTCCGCGGACGGCGTCTAAGCCCTGCGACTGCGCAGTTGCCCTGC
>NZ_JACLZC010000151.1 GCF_016901735.1 Pseudoflavonifractor phocaeensis
ACTATGCGGAACGGCAGGCCCGCCGTGGAAATGTCATGTATATGGCCGATTGGGTCAAGCGGCTTGACGCATTTTTACAGTTCAACGAGGAAGATATTCTGCATGATAAAGGCAAGGTGACCGCCGCCATTGCCAAAGCCTTTGCTGAGAAAGAGTTTGAAAAGTTCCGAGTTTTGCAGGATCGAACCTATCAGAGCGACTTTGACCGGCTGCTTGCGGAAACTTCGGATGCCCTGACAGAATAACCATATACACAGAAAGCCCACGCCTCCGGTTCTCTTTCCGGCTGCGTGGGCTTTTTCGGCCATCGCCTATTTCTTGTTTTGCAGCTGTTCATGGGCTTCCTGCTGGACGATCAGCCCCGCTGAAAAGCCATACTTGAAATGGCTCTCACTTTCCTCACACTGGGCGATAGCGTTCTGCGCCCGAAGCTCCTCCACCAGAGCATAGTCCTCTTTACTGAGCCGATGGGATAGCTGCTCCATCAACGCCGCACAGGTTTGGATCGCCTTGCGGTATTCCGGGGACGTGGGCACTACCGTTTCACAGGGATAAAACTCCCCGTTATACATGGCTTCCAAAATCATTGCGTTCCCTCCCTCAACAGTAGACCAACTCCGCCAGGACGATTTCCTCGGCCCTGTTGTGGATGGAGTTCATGGAGCGCACCCATGCCATCTGGTCGGCAGATTTCAGGGCTTCTGTGACGCCCTCTTGCTGCATCATGGCTTTTTCGATAATTTCCAGCCGCTCCCGGCAGGCGGTGTCGATTTCCTCCAAGTGGGGAAGCAGCTTTTCAGTGACAATGAGATCGGTATACAGAATGGGCCGATGTTCTTTTAAGTAGGCACGGCGCATCCGGCCATATTTCCCGATATGGTACTCTTTGGTGTCTGCTAACACAAGGTTGGGAATGAGATAGTCGCCGCATTTGGTGTAAGTCAGTTCCATACAAGGCTCCTTTCGTGAGAATGTGGTTGACAGTTACGGTAGGTTTGAGGGCATCCCTCCTTTATCATAACTGTCTTTTCATTCGCCACAAATGAGCCGCCAGTCATGATGTAATGTTTTTTGGTGTAATCCACCCTC
>NZ_JACLZC010000152.1 GCF_016901735.1 Pseudoflavonifractor phocaeensis
CGATACACACCAGAATTTAAAAAGCTGGTAATTGAAACGATGATGGCGGAAAAGCTAAGCTATTGCGAAACAGCAAGACGGTTTGACGTAAGCAGCGATACTCGGATCATGCGGAGTGTCCTTATAGGATCTGAGTATCCTACAAAGGACACTCCGCATTTTTTATTGTCAAAATTGGGGCAGCGCCGTTTTCGTCGAAGAGCAGCCGATCCCGGATGCACAGGAGCTTTACCTTGTGCCGGGTGAGCAGGTCAATGTAGCTTTTGGTCATGCCCCATTCCCGGCCTATCCGGGTCAGGTTATGGACTAACACCACATCCACCTTGCCAGCGACTACGGCCTCGGTCACTTTCTGGAGCGCCGGGCGGTCTAATGTGAGCCCGCTGCCGTATTCGTCCGCAGCGCCGATGATGGTATATCCCGCCTGCTTTGCGTAGAGCTGGAGCAGAAACCGCTGGTGTTCCAATGCGAAAGAATCTTCATGGGCGACACGGCAATAGAGAAATGCTCTCATATCCCACACCACCTTTACACCGCCGGGGCGTAGCTTAATGCTACGCCTTTTCTCGTTTCCAGCAGAATATCCCGCTCGGGGATTTTCCGGCGATCCGGCACCTCAAAGGCACCGATGCAGTTATAGTGGATCGTCACCCGCTGATTGGTAACACCGTCCTCCTTGACCGCAGGATAGACCTCGATATACTCAATGAGTTCGGCAACCATGCGCTTGGTGATGGCAGTAGCGTCGGTGTAGCGCCGCACCGTTTCCAAGAAGGTGTCCACATCCATCCGCTTATCTTCCAGCTTTTTCAGCTCCAGCCGCAGCGCCTTGATTTTCTTGGCGTTTTCGCCCTGCTCCTGCTCATACCGTTTGGACATTTTGGCAAACCGGGCATCGTCGATCTTGCCGGACACATTGTCCTCATAGAGCCGTTCAAAGAGCATATCCAGCTCCCCGTCCCGGGCCAGCAGCCCGTCCAGCTCCCGCTTCTTGCGTACCCGGTCATTTTCCGCTACCTTGGCGGAGCGGCCCACCATCGCCTTGATGAAGTCGTTTTCGTATTCG
>NZ_JACLZC010000153.1 GCF_016901735.1 Pseudoflavonifractor phocaeensis
GAGGGTGGATTACACCAAAAAACATTACATCATGACTGGCGGCTCATTTGTGGCGAATGAAAAGACAGTTATGATAAAGGAGGGATGCCCTCAAACCTACCGTAACTGTTAACCACATTCCCACGAAAGGAGCCTTGTATGGAACCGACTTACACCAAATGCGGCGACTATCTCATTCCCGACCTTGTGTTATCGGACACCAAAGAGTACCATATCGGGAAATATGGCCGGTTGCGCCGTGCCTACTTAAAAGAACACCGGCCCATTCTGTATACCGATCTCATTGTCACCGAAAAGCTGTTTCCCCACTTGGAGGAAATCGACACCGCCTGCCGGGAGCGGCTGGAAATCATTGAAAAAGCCATGATGCAGCAAGAGGGCGTCACAGAAGCCCTGAAAGCTGCCGACCAGATGGCATGGGTGCGCTCCATGAACTCCATCCACAACAGAGCCGAGGAAATTGCCCTGGCCGAGCTGGTCTACTGTTGAGGGAGGGAACGCTATGATTTTGGAAGCCATGTATAATGGAGAGTTTTATCCCTGTGAAACGGTAGTGCCCACGTCCTCGGAATACCGCAAGGCGGTCCAAACCTGTGCGGCGTTGATGGAGCAGTTATCCCAGCGGCTCAGCAAAGAGGACTATGCTCTGGTGGAAGAACTCCGGGCGCAGAACGCTATCGCTCAGTGCGAGGAAAGTGAGAGCCATTTCAAGTATGGCTTTTCGGCGGGGCTGATCGTCCAGCAGGAAGCCCATGAACAGCTGCAAAACAAGAAATAAGCGATGGCCGAAAAAGCCCACGCAGCCGGAAAGAGAACCGGAAGCGTGGGCTTTCTGTGTATATGGTTATTCTGTCAGATCATCCGAAGTTTCCGCAACCAGCCTGTCAAAGTCGCTCTGATAGCTTCTGTCCTGCAATACCCGGAACTTTTCAAACTCTTTCTCGGCAAAGGCTTTGGCAATGGCGGCGGTCACCTTGCCCTTATCATGCAGAATATCTTCCTCGTTGAACTGTAAAAATGCGTCAA
>NZ_JACLZC010000154.1 GCF_016901735.1 Pseudoflavonifractor phocaeensis
GCCTACTATATCCTGCGGGATCACGGAATCGAATTGAAATTGGTGTGAGGGGAAAAAGATGGAATACAATCAGCTGCCTAAGGGCTTTTTTAAAAAGAACCCGCTCAATCAATTATCCTCTGCCAATATTGCCTATTTTTCCATAACTGCCGGGTTTTCTGGTCGTCTGGAGAAAGAGATGTTTGATTTGGTAAAAAAAGAAGTGGATACCCGGCGCTTGGATAAAATCAAGCTGGAGCGGGAGGAAATTCCCCATCTTGAAAGCGGCGAGGATTTTGTCCGTTTTATGCGTGGCAACTATGATATATCAAACCGAAGTCTGTTATGCAAACGGGCGCTGACCATGCAGCAAACAGTTATCCCACCCATGCTGCGCCGGTTTCGTACCAGCATGCAGGATATGTTTATTGAGGCTGCCGTCTATATTTTGGCCCATGCGGAACAGGTCTATGTGGATCAGTTAAAGACCCTGTATCCAGAAATTCGGAATCCCTATGCGCAAAGCATGGCCTGTCTGGTGTTTGGCATTCAAAAGCAGGAGGATACCCTTCCTCTGCTGCTGACAGAATACCAGCGCCTACAGAAGGAGTTCCCGGAGGAAAGCCTGTGTCAAGGGCCGCTGCTGGCCATTTATATCTTGTACAATAAGGCGTGATTGCCATGAAGCTGAAATTCAAAAACCAAGTATTCCAAACGGATGCGGTCAACGCCGTGGTGGACTTGTTCACCGGCCAGGAGAAAACCAAAAGCACCTTTTCCGTGGTCGATGAGCGGCAGACTTCCCTTCTCCCTGAACTGGGCCAGGGCAACGCCCTCTACATTGACCATGAAACACTGACCGCCAATATGCACACCGTCCAGAAGCGGAATGGTTTACCACTCACTGACTTGGAAACCACCGCCGAAGGCGTATTGGGTGCAGCGGCACGCTGCCAGTTCTGCATTGAGATGGAAACCGGTACCGGCAAGACCTATGTTTACACCAAGACCATCTTTGAGCTGAACCGCAAGTACGG
>NZ_JACLZC010000155.1 GCF_016901735.1 Pseudoflavonifractor phocaeensis
CCGCCATCTATGTCCTGGCCCGCAACTCCGGCGAAGGTTCCGACCGTAAGCTGGAAGGCGGCGACTACTACCTGACCGATGAAGAGGCCTACAACCTGACCCTGCTGGGCCAGAAGTTTGAGAACGTGATCGTCGTCATCAACGCCGGCGGCATCATCGACACCAACTTCTTCAACGGCAAGGGCGGCTATGACGCCGACGACGCATGCAACCGCGGCCAGATCGAGGGCCTGGACGCCCTGGTCCTCATGTCTCAGGCCGGCCAGAACGGCGGCTACGCGCTGGTGGAAGTGCTCAACGGCACCGTCACTCCTTCCGGCAAGCTGACCGATACCTGGGCCATCAACTACGAGGATTATCCCTCCGCCGAGGGCTTCTCCTATCTGGACGGCAACACCTATGAGGAGTACTACACCGACGACATCTATGTGGGCTACCGCTACTTTGATACCTTTGGTGTGGATGTGGCCTATCCCTTTGGCTACGGCGGCTCTTACACCAGCTTTACCATCGACGTGACCGACGTCACCGCCAGTGCGGATAAGGTTACCGTCACCGCCGACGTGACCAACACCGGCTCTGTTACCGGTCAGGAGGTCGTGGAGGTTTACTTCTCCGCTCCCGACGGCTCCATCGACAAGCCCTATCAGGAGCTGGCCGGCTACAAGAAGGTGGAAGTGGAGCCCGGCGAGACCAGAACTGTCAAGATTTCCTTTGACACTGCCGATATGTCCAGCTATGACGAAAACAACGAGCAGTATGTTCTCGAGGACGGCGACTACGTCATCCGCGTGGGCAACAGCTCCAGAAACACCGTGCAGGCTGCCACCATCAACCTGAATGCCGATGTGGTCACCGAGATCTGCACCAATCTGCTGGGTCTGACCAAGGACGACATGCAGGCCGGCACCTATGACGCCGACGCCGGCTACATCCTCAACTATGAGGACCCCGCCACCCATAAGAATCCCACCTA
>NZ_JACLZC010000156.1 GCF_016901735.1 Pseudoflavonifractor phocaeensis
CCGCCATCTATGTCCTGGCCCGCAACTCCGGCGAAGGTTCCGACCGTAAGCTGGAAGGCGGCGACTACTACCTGACCGATGAAGAGGCCTACAACCTGACCCTGCTGGGTCAGAAGTTTGAGAACGTGATCGTCGTCATCAACGCCGGCGGCATCATCGACACCAACTTCTTCAACGGCAAGGGCGGCTATGACGCCGACGACGCGCACAACCGCGGCCAGATCGAGGGCCTGGACGCCCTGGTCCTCATGTCTCAGGCCGGCCAGAACGGCGGCTACGCGCTGGTGGAAGTGCTCAACGGCACCGTGACTCCTTCCGGCAAGCTGACCGATACCTGGGCCATCAACTACGAGGATTATCCCTCCGCCGAGGGCTTTTCCTATCTGGACGGCAACACCTATGAGGAGTACTACACCGACGACATCTATGTGGGCTACCGTTACTTCGATACCTTCGGTCTGGATGTGGCCTATCCCTTCGGTTACGGCCTGTCCTACACCAACTTTGAGATTGACGTGACTGACGTGACCGCCGATGCCGACACCATTACCGTCACCGCCGACGTGACCAACACCGGCGATGTCGCCGGCCAGGAGGTCGTGGAAGTTTACTTCTCCGCTCCCGACGGCTCCATCGACAAGCCCTATCAGGAGCTGGCCGGTTATCAGAAGGTGGCCGTGGCTGCCGGTAAGACCGAGAGCGTGACCGTCACCTTCGCCACCGCTGATATGTCCAGCTATGACGAAAACAACGAGCAGTATGTTCTCGAGGACGGCGACTACGTCATCCGCGTGGGCGACAGCTCCAGAAACACCGTTGTGGCTGCCACCATCAACCTGAACGCTGACGTGGTCACCGAAGAGGCCGCCAATCTGCTGGGTCTGACCAAGGACGACATGCAGGCCGGCACCTATGACGCCGACGCCGGCTACATCCTCAACTATGAGGACCCCGCCACCCATAAGAATCCCACCTA
>NZ_JACLZC010000157.1 GCF_016901735.1 Pseudoflavonifractor phocaeensis
GTACAATACATGTTGGACAGTTGAATAAAAAAGGATGAAGGATAGGGCCTCATCGGTTAAAGTTGAGTTGCGACACAACAACTTGACGAGAGGGGGCCATATCCTTCATGAGCAAGAGTATAACACAGGACATGGCGTATCGGCAATCCTTAATGAGATACGCGGAGAAATACGGCGTCAGCCGAGCCAGCCGGAAGTACAACAAGAGCCGGTCGTATATCTACTTCTGGAAGGCCCGCTGGGACGGTACGGTGCAGTCCCTGGTCTGCCAGTCCCGGCGGCCCCACAGCCATCCCAACCAGCATACAGAGGCGGAGTTGAAGCTGATCCGGGATATGCGCCGCCGCAATCCAGACCTGGGCATGGTGGAGCTGTGGCACCGGCTGCGGAAGCGGGGCTATTCCCGCCGCCCAGAGAGCCTGTTCCGTATTCTGCGCAAACTGGGGCTGTTTCCTGCGGCAGAGAAGAAAAAGACATACAGGCCCAAGCCTTATGAGCAGATGACCTATCCAGGCCAGCGGGTCCAGGTAGATGTAAAGGTAGTGCCACGCAGGTGTATTCCAAACTACGAGCTTCGCCTGTTCCAATATACCGCCATTGACGAGTTCACCCGTCTGCGCTTCCTGGCTGCCTACCCGGAACAGAGTACCTACTCCTCCGCTGACTTCCTGAAAAAGCTGCAAAAGTGGTATGCCCGCCGGGGCATCCGGGTGGAGTGCGTCCAGACGGACAACGGATTTGAGTTCACCAATCGTTTTTCCAACAGCAAGAAAGACCTGCCCACCCTGTTTGAGGCCACCGCTGCCCAGCTCGGCATCCGCCACAAGCTCATCCGTCCCTATACGCCGCGTCACAACGGCAAAGTGGAACGCAGCCACCGGGAGGACCAGAAACGCTTTTACTCCTGCCACAGTTTTTACTCCCTGGACGATTTTTCCAAGCAACTTGCTGTCCACAACCGCCG
>NZ_JACLZC010000158.1 GCF_016901735.1 Pseudoflavonifractor phocaeensis
CTTTTTAAATTCTGGTGTGTATCGTTTGTTTGGTATCCCTTTTGGCATAATAAAGCACCCCACTTGTTATTCAGTATACCATACTGTCTAACAAATGGGGTGCAGTTCACGGCCGCTCGGCGTTTTCCTGTGGGGATATTCTACGCATTTCAAAGCCCGTTCCGGCGGGGATCGGAGCAATCCTATTGACGCCCCGTCAACCGTCCGCCAGAAGCCCGCTATGGCAGGGCTTTCAGCGTCTTAACTGCGTAGCCGGAGGCCATTTCCTACACAGCAATCACTATCTGCCGTCTTGACAACTGTTCCTGTGCGTATTGTACTGTATTTGTAGTAGTAATACAGTAAAAACAGAAATGGCGGTGAGAATTTGGAGATCGTCGTGAGTAATAAAGCAAGCCGACCTCTGTATGAGCAGATTTCTTCACAGATCAAGGCGGCTATTATGAGTGGTGAACTGAAAGCCGGGGAAGCTATTCCCTCTGTACGTTCTCTGGCAAAATCATTGCAAATTAGTATTCTTACAGTGCAAAAAGCGTATGCCACCCTGCAAGAGGATGGTTTTATTGAAACAACTGCTGGAAAAGGCTGTTATGTATCAGCACAAAACCAAGACTTCTATCTTGAAGAACAACAGAAGAAAATCGAAGAAAAATTTGCAGAGGCAATCGAGATCGCACGCACAAGCGGTATATCTCTTGATAAGTTGACCGACTTACTTACACTTATGTATCAGGAGGATGATGGAGAATGAATCTCTTTTCGACATCAGTACCTTGCATCTATTGAAAAGGAATATCTTGACGCCAAAGAAAAAGTGATCTGTAGGTTTGTCAAACATATTGGACAGTGAACTCAGAGGGAGAAAGCCAGCCCAGGGGCCTCATGGGAAAGTTGTTTGAGCGGCGGTTGTGGACAGCAAGTTGCTTGG
>NZ_JACLZC010000159.1 GCF_016901735.1 Pseudoflavonifractor phocaeensis
ACCGCGCCGCCCTCAACGCCCCGCTGGTCTCCTTTGATTTCGATAAGGTTCCTACCGGCTCTCTGAGTGGCCGTATCTTCCGCAAGCTCTGTGAGCTGTGCATGGACCCACAGTATGGCCCCTACTACGCCGCCGGCCTCCTCAACCACGCCGGCTATGATCTGATGTCCGCCCTGGACGGCGCCATCCGGCAGGCCCAGGAAGAGAAAAACACCCAGGAACTTCAGCTCCGCGGCAGCGGCTCCGGCGGCTATGACGAGTACGTCATGCAGTGCAGCGCCGACTTCTACCATCATACCAACAAGAAAAATTACCTGCGGTATGCGGAAGCCGTCCGGCAGTGGTACCTTCTCTACAACCGCTGCAACGAGTGCGACGACCTGGCCGCCACCCTGCGCGGCCTGAAAAATGAGCTGTCCATACTTTATCACGATTTCTTTGCCCCCCTTGTCCAGCTGCTGGACGACCTCAACGAGACCTTTACCGAAAATCTGCGCTACCTGGACAGCGACGCCGCCGCGCCCTCCCCTTACACCCGGCACATCCTGGCGCTAAAGGAGGTCCGGCCCAAGCTGGACGAGGTCGTGGCTCAGTTGTCTCCCCATGAGGTGGTCAGCAAATTCGTGACCCACCTTCTCAAGTGCTATGACCAATGGCAGGATCAGGAGGACGATAAAATCGCCACATATATCATCCGCTATATGGAAACTGTCTTTGCCCCCCAGGTCAACCGCTCTCTGGATGACTATCTCATGGACGTCTATCCCCAGGCGGGCGGCAATGCCTGCCAACTGGCCGAAGAAATCGAGCGGGACATCATTCATCGTATCCACGACTCCGCTCTGCCCATGTTCTGGTGCAATCCCACTTTTGCTCTGGATAACCCCGCCGTTACCTTCCAGGCCAGCAGCATTTCGG
>NZ_JACLZC010000160.1 GCF_016901735.1 Pseudoflavonifractor phocaeensis
ACCGCGCCGCCCTCAACGCCCCGCTGGTCTCCTTTGATTTCGATAAGGTTCCTACCGGCTCTCTGAGTGGCCGTATCTTCCGCAAGCTCTGTGAGCTGTGCATGGACCCCAACTACGGCCCCTACTACGCCGCCGGCCTGCTGAGCCACCAGGGCTATGACCTGATATCCGCCCTGGACGGCGCCATCCACCAGGTCAAAGAGGAGCAGGCCGCCCATAATCTCCAGCTCCAGGACAACTACAGCGAGTATATGGCGCAGTGCAGCGCCGAATTCTGTAAGAGCTTGTTCATGACCGCAAGACGAAATTATGAGCGCTATAAAGATGCCGTCCAGCAGTGGTATGTCATCTACAACCGCTGTGCCGAGTGCGACGACCTGCTCAACACCTTGCACAGCCTGAAAAATGAACTCTCCAAACTCTATCAAGCCTTCTTTGCCCCTCTTGTCCAGCTGCTGGACAACCTGAAGGAAACCTTTATGGAAGATCTCGTCTACCTGGACAGCCAAGCCGCCGCCCCCACCGCCTACACCCGGCGCATTTTGGAACTGGGCGACGTCCGGTCCCGACTGGAGGAAGCCGTGGCCCAGTTGTCTCCCAACGAGGTGGTCAGCAAGTTCGTGACCCACCTCCTTAAGGGCTACGACCAGTGGCAGATCGGCGACGACGGCAAAATCGGCCAGTATATCAGCCGCTATATGGAAGAGGTTTTCCAGCCCCAGATTAACCGCTCTCTGGACGATTATCTCATGGACGTCTATCCCCAGGCGGGCGGCAATGTCGACCAGCTGGCCGAAGAAATCGACCGGGACATCATTCATCGTATCCACGACTCCGCTCTGCCCATGTTCTGGTGCAATCCCACTTTTGCTCTGGATAACCCCGCCGTTACCTTCCAGGCCAGCAGCATTTCGG
>NZ_JACLZC010000017.1 GCF_016901735.1 Pseudoflavonifractor phocaeensis
CGGCGGGGGAGTGCGATCCCCTCCCGTCTTGTAGGGGCGACCCTTGTGGTCGCCCGCATCCATGCAGGCATTTTGACGTTTCCTGCAACACGTTCCACTTTTTCGACAGACTGACCGGCTCTCCAAAAGGGAGAGCCGGTTTTGCTGAAAGGAACCGAAAGAAACGAATCAGGCCACCAGGGTAAAGCCGGACAGCGTCACCAGGCCGCAGAAGATGGCGGCCGGAATGGTGCCAATCCAGATGTTGCCGTATTTGCGGTAGAGGTAGGTCACCACGCCGGTGGTGCCGCCCATCATGTAGCAGTAGCCAAAGGCAAAGTCCAAGGCGCCGCAGCTGGTGTTCTGGCCGGTGCCGTAGATGTCGATCTGGGGAATGAGGGTCTCGCCGGTGCCGATAATCATGCTGCCGCCATACTGGATGATGAGCAGAATGGCCAGGGCGGCGGCAGTCATCACGGTGTTGACCGCCACGGCAATCCACATATCCTTCCGCGCATTGCCGGTGGAGGGGAGCACACGCTGCCCCATATTGCCCAGGAACATGACGGTAAAGATGATGAGGATGTAGGGAATGGCCCGCACGATGCGCATGGGGCTGATCTTCAGATAGGTGGACAGGTTCCACACCTGGTAGTTGATGCCCAGGAAGCCCTCGGCGGCCCACAGCCAGCTGAAGAGGAACACCACGCAGATGAGACCGATCAGCAGGCCCTTGGCCGGCTTGGTCCAGTCAATCTTGGTCTCGCCGGGGCCGCCCAGCGCATAATCGGCCAGGGTCAGCGTCGTACCGGCGGCTTTGGCCTTGCGGGCCCGGAACACCATCCGCACCACGCCGATGGCGGCCAGACACAGCAGCCAGCCCATGATACCGTTGAGGTTGGTGGAGGTCAGGACCTTGGAAATGGGGGTGCCCGCACCAGTCCACAGCATCACATAGGCGGAGACATAGACAAAGATCAGCGCGGGAATGACAATGCTGAAGAGCACATCCAGCACCCAGGCCTTGGCGCCCTTCTGGGGCTTCTTCTGGGGCACGGCATTGGCGGCGGAGGCAAAGAAGCCGTTCTGCATCAGCAGGTTGATGAGTGCGGCCAGGAGGAACATCATGTCCACGCAGGCGATGCCGGAGAAGAGCTGCTGGGGCACCCACTGGGTCTCGTTGGCCGGGATGTCGATGGGGCTCTCATTGACGGCCTGCACGAAGGAGATGATCTCCTCGATGGTGGCGCCGCTGATGTTGCCGGTCTGATGGAGGGTTTCGTCAATCTCGGAGTAGCGGAAGAGATAGCCGTTCCGGTCATAATCCTGGCCGGGCTCAATGTCCACGCCCAGGCCGGCCATCTCACTGACGGCGTCGGTACAGGCGGCGGGATCGCCGATCATAAAGTAGTCGTACTGGTCAGCGGTGGATTTGATGATGCTGAAATTGGCGTTGACTTGCTCAAAGCCGCCGCCCATCTGCACCATGAAGGGGCCAAACACCTCACATACGCTGTGAATGATGTCTGGTTCCGCGTCGTAGACACGGAGGCAGGTCTCGGTACCGGCGGAATAGCCGATGAGGTTGACCTGGTCGGGGATCACATAGGACAGGCTGTTGGCATAGCGGGTCACGGTAACCGCCTGGCTGGCGCGGTCCACCGAGGGGTCCGATTCGCCGCCGCCCTGCAGGTCGGGAGACAGGACCACATAGCCGCGCCGGGCCAGCTCCATGCTCCAGGTGTCGTTGGAGTGGGCGTGGTTGGAGCGGCCGTGCATGATGACCGCCACCGGGGCGGGGGTCTCATCCGTGGCGTTATCGGGGATGTAGATCAAGGTGCTGATGGTGCTGCCGTCTTGTCCGGTGAGATAGAGGCGCTGGATGGACACCTGTCCCCAGTTGCTCTGGAACCCCCAAATAAACACGGTGCAGACAAGCAAGATCGCCAGTGATAGGGCAAAAAATCGTACCGCATGGTTGTTTTTTTCCTTCACGACTGTTCCTCTCCTTTTCACACAAATCTTCCGGGAAAATAACATGTTATTTTATGTACATAAGATATCATGTTATTTTATAGTGGTCAAGTAAAAATGAGCCGCCCGTGAAAATTGGTGAACTTCGTGCAGAAAAAAGTACAGCCTGCCTGTTTTGAGCATTTTTCTCAAACAGGCAGGCCGCTTTCTCTTTGATTTTTCAGTTTTTCAAATGTTTGTCAAACAAATCACAATCCGCTGCTCCGCGCTTTTCTCAAAGGCCGTTGGCCGTGAGAACCATGGACACCATTTCCGCTACCTTGGTGTGGAGATCGTAGCTGGCGCGATGGATGCACCAGTCGTACTCCACCCCCCGGGTCACCAGCATAAGGTCCTTGGCCAGCTCCTCCGCCGTACGTTCCGGCTTGCACCGGGCGGCGGCCATGGCCTCCTCCACAAAGGTGCACAGCAGGTCCATCAGCTCATCGCTCTCCCGCTTTTTGTAGTTTTTGGCAAACATGCGGTCCTCACTCAGGGCCCAGCCATCCTCCTCGATGACGTCGCAGAGATAACCGCCCAGCAGCCGGATGATCTTCTCTCTGGGCCGCAGCCCAGCCAGCATACCGGGCACCTCCTGGGAAAGCCAGAGCTCCTTTTCCCGGGCACGGTAATTGAGGATATCCGCCTTGCTTTTGAAGTGATAGTAAAAGGAGCCGGTGGTCAGTCCCAGTTCCCCCACGATCTCCCGTATTCCCACGTTTTCAAAGCCCTTTTCCCGAAACAGGCGGTTGGCCGTCTCAGCCAGCGCCCGCTTGGCCTCCTCTGCTTTGGGCATGGATGTAAGATGGACCAGCTTCGGCATGGTCATGTGCCTCCTGTCGCCGGACTGTCCGCCTGCGCGCACAGCTCCAGTATCATTACCTCCGGCGGATTGCGGAACCGGGGCAGCCGCTCCAGCTGTGTTCCTAAACCGCTTGTTATCGCCAGAGTGATAGTATCCTTTTTGTAAATTCCATGGATATATTGGGGAAAAAAGCCCTGGTCGCCGCCGTACAGTCCGCCCAGGAAGGGAAGCACCACCTGGCCCCCGTGGTTGTGGCCGCTGATAACCAGGTCCACATCCCAGGTCACCGACGCCGCGCCGAAGATAAAACTGTCCGGCCGGTGGGACAACAGGATCTTACAGGCGTCTGTGTCCTGAAACTCCGTCAGAAAGCCGTAGACCGCCGGGTCCATGCGGTCCGGGTCGCAGCTGTTTTTTGCATCCAGGGCAAAGGCATATTCATAGAGTCCACCCAGCCGGACATGGGTCTCTCCCACCGTCAGATCTACATATTCCTTTTCCAACACCACGGCCCCCGCCGCTTCCAACTCGGCCCGCAGCGCGGAGGTCCCAGCCTCCAGATACATCAGCTCATGATTGCCCCAGGCGTAGTACACCGGCGCCACAGCGGACAGCTCCTCCACCAGAGCGCAGACCCGCCCGCTGCCGTCTGAATAGCCGTTGAGCATATCTCCGTCCAGTAAAATGAGGTCGGGGGCCGCACCGGCCACCAGGTCGGTGAGCTGGCTGTTTGCCTCTCCGTACGTCATATCGTGGAGGTCGGACAGCACCGCCAGCCGGACCGGCGACGTCACACCGTCCAGAGCCACGGTGAACCGGTTGACCACGGGATTGTGGTAAGAGCGCCACACCTCCCAGGATCCCCGGACCGCCAGCAAAAGAAAGAGCAATGGTAATACAAACCGTATTTTTTTCATCCAATAACCCGATATTTTTTCAAAAGTTCCACGCGCCGCTCGCCGATTTCCACGCTCTCCTGAGAGGCGCCGGGCTGTCCCCTGTTCTCGGCGGTGTAGCGGGCGATGCGCTGTACCCAGGCGGCCGGCAGCAGCCATGGATTTTCCCGCAGATAGGGATAGGCGCCTTGCAGCTCTCTGGCGCTGGGAAAGACGGTATGGAGCAGCCGGGAGGAGCGATGGGACCCCTCCCCCTCCTCCACGGCGTGGAGGGTCATCAGGCTGCTGTGCTTGCGCTGTTCGGTGCTGCCGCCGTAAATACCGCCGTCCAGCAGATCCTCCAGCAAAGGCTGGCAGTCCAGCGTACCGTCAAAGCCCGCCATCCAGTCCGCCGCGCCCTGGGGATAGGGGCCGAGACCCAGATAGTTCCGGCCGATCTCCAGAAGATTGGCGGTAAAAAGGTCCGCCCGGGTCTCCTCCAGGGCGGCTATCAGCTCCGGCCAGCACAGCGCCTCCCCGTGGGCCATGGTAAAAAGGCAGATGTCGCACACCTGCCGCACCCCGAACCCGGAGTGGAGAAAATGCTTCAAGCTGTGGAGAATCAGGTAGAGCAAATGGTCCTGGTGGCAGAGGGTTCGGTATTCCATCCCCTCCGCCGTTACTTTCACGGCCCGTTGGGCGCTGGCGTCAAAGTAGCGGTTCCAGCCGCCGTAGGCGGCCGAAGCGGCGGAAAACAGGGTACGGTGGAGCTCCAGATAAAGTCCCGTCTCCCGGCTGAAGCAGGAGACCACCTGCTCCTCATCTGCCTTTCCGATGGTGAGCCCGCACTGCTCCAGCACCTGAAGGGCTCTGGGCATCTCCTCCGGCGGGAGGAGCAGGTCCTCGTCGGCGGACACCCGCAGATCCGGTTTGGGGTACAGCGCCCGGCAAATAAGTCCCTTGACCACCAGCGGATGTACATTTGCCTCCTCCAACCGGCGGTATACCGTCTGAAAGGCCTTGGTTTTGCGCACCTGGGCGCTTACCGTCTGGAACACCACGCCCCGCAGCCGGGAAAGCATTTCCGGGTCCCGCTGCCGCAGCGCCGGCGCCAGGGCGTCCATGGCCAGGGGAATCACCTTCTGCTCTCCCGCCAGCCGCCATAACGCCTGCCAATCCTCCGGACGCTCCAACGTCACCGGACAGGGCTGCCCGGTCAGCGCCCCCTTTATTCCCTCCAACAGTTGGAGCTGATATGCTTCCATGCTCTTCCCTCCCCGCCATTCCGTTTGGAATTTATTGTACCACGAAGGCCCCCGCCTGTCCACCGCTCCTCTTGACAACGGTTGACATTTGTACGAAAGATTGCTAAATTATAGAGGAAACCTGACGCTTGTTGGGCAATTTATTTTCGGAGGCGTTTATGGACCATTCCCCCAGGATCGTGGACAACCAGACCTTTCTGCCCGTCCTCATCGAACTCATCGACCAGGGCCACACCGTGGCCCTTACCATTACCGGCCAC
The DNA here is from genome assembly GCF_016901735.1 of Pseudoflavonifractor phocaeensis. GTDB lineage: Bacteria > Bacillota > Clostridia > Oscillospirales > Oscillospiraceae > Pseudoflavonifractor_A. Next base: position 5,198 of record NZ_JACLZC010000017.1, read on the forward strand.
AGTATGACCCCCTTTCTGGTCCACGGTCGGGACCAGATCCGCTTTTGCCGGCCTGACCGTCCCCTCAGGCGGGGCGACATGGCCTTTTTCCGCCGAAAAAACGGCGCTTACGTCATGCACCGGGTTTGCCGGGTGGATGAAAACGGCTGCTACTATCTGGTGGGAGACGAGCAGATCCTGCTGGAGGGCCCCATCGCACCGGAGCAGGTGTTCGGCCTGGTGGTGCAGGTGTGCCGCAAGGGAACGTGGATCGGCCCGGGGGATTTCTGGTGGGATTTCTTTGCCGGTCCCTGGCTGAATTTGCTCCCCCTTCGTCCCGTCCTGCGGCGCGTCTATGCGTTGGCGTTCCGGCTCTGGAAAGGAGGGCGCGCCCATGAAACACAGGCATAAAAAAAGGACCGTGCTGGGCTCCGCCGCACTGGGCGCCCTGCTGGAGCGCATCCAGACAGGCACCTTTGGAGAATTGCTGGAGGACTGGCGGTGGATCTTCCACTATACGAAGCGCTATAAATGGGCGGTGCTTCTTTACGTAATTTTGGGCGTGCTCAGTTCCTCTTTGGGGCTGGTGTCTGCGGTGGCCAGCAAGTATACCATCGACATTATCACCGGCTATCAAACCTCCAGACTGGCCTTGATGCTGGTACTGATGATCGGTTCCGCTCTGTTCAGTCTGGCTTTGCGCAGCATCATCTCCCGGGTGTCCACCAAAATCAGCCTGGTGGTCAACAACGACATCCAGGCCGCTGTCTTTGAAACGGTGCTGGATGCCGACTGGCTGTCTCTCAGCCGCTACGCCAACGGCGACGTCCTCAACCGCTTCAACAGCGATGTGAGTACCGTGGCCTCCAACGCCGTCAGCTGGCTGCCCAATCTGCTCATTGCCTTCTATACCTTCCTGGCCACCTTCTGCGTCATCCTCCACTATGACGTGACCATGGGCTTTCTGGCCCTGGCCAGCGCGCCGGTGCTGCTCCTCTCCTCCCGCTTTCTGCTCAGGCGGATGCGCACCCATAACGAGGCCGTCAAGGAAATGAACAGCACTCTTATGACCTTTGAGTCGGAGACCTTTTACAATCTGGACACCATCAAGAGCTTTGGCCTGATGAAGCGCTATGGCATCCGGCTGCGGCGCTGGCAAAATAAATTCAAGCGGCTCAGCTTGGAGTATAACCTTTTTACCATTCAGACCGAGGCGCTCCTTTCCCTTTTGGGCTTGGGGGTACAGATGGCCGTCTTTGGCTACTGCCTCTATCTCCTCTGGTCGGGTCAGATCGTCTACGGCACCATGACCCTTTTTATCTCCCAGAGCGCCAGCCTCTCGGCTACCTTCAGCAGTCTGGTGGAGGTGGTGCCCTCCTTTTTGTCCAGCGCGGTGTCGGCCCGGCGCATCCGGGAGCTGACCCAGCTGGAGCCGGAGCCCCACATCTCCGCCAGCAGTCAGCTGGACCCCTTGGCGGTGGACGGCTTTCAGGTGTGTATGTCCGGGCTGACCTTTTCCTACGGTCAGGGACCGGTGATCCGGCAGTCGGACTTCATCGCCCGGCCGGGAGAGATCGTGGCCCTGGTGGGCCCCTCCGGCGAGGGTAAGACCACCATGATCCGCCTCATGCTGGGCCTGGTCCGCCCGCAGCAGGGCCGGGTGTATTTGAAAGCCCACCAGGGCTTCGAGGTGGAGATGAATGCCGAGACCCGGCACCTCTTCTCCTATGTACCCCAGGGAAACACCCTCCTTTCGGGCACGGTGGCGGAAAACCTGCGCATGGTGCGGGAGGACGCCACCGACGAGGAGCTGGAGGAAGTCCTGAAACTCTCCTGTGCCTGGGAGTTTGTCTCCCTGATGCCGGAGGGACTATACAGCCGCCTGGGCGAACGGGGTCGGGGCCTTTCGGAGGGCCAGGCCCAACGCCTGGCCATCGCCCGGGCCCTCCTCAAGGACGCCCCGGTCCTGCTGCTGGACGAGGCCACCTCCGCCCTGGACGTGACCACCGAGCGGCAGGTGCTGCGCAACATCATCCGCCAGCGGCCCAACAAAACCTGTATCGTCACCACCCACCGCCCCAGCGTACTCAATCTCTGCCAGCGGGTCTACCGGGTGATGGACGGCCAGGTCACCCAGCTGTCCGAGGCCCAGTCCAGCCAAATGGTTATGGATTTTTGATACATTCTATTTTGGGGATAAGGGAGGATATGCTATGTATTGTATTCGATGCGGTATAAAATTAAAGGACGATGCGAATTTTTGTCCGATCTGCGGGGCACGGGCAGAGCGGTCATCCGCTCCTCCGCCTTCCGAACCCGCTCCTGCGTCCACCGGCCAGCCCCCTTCCAAACCAAAACGGTGGATTCTCCCTGTTATCCTCACAGCGCTGGTTTTGAGCGCCGGTATCATTGCTGCGGTATTTTTTCTGGGCCGCGCTTCAGAAGAAACCGCAGATTCCACGGTTTCCCCGCCGTTCTCCTCTGATCCGTCCGGTGATGCTGTGACATTGGTCTTGCAGCAAGCCCAGTCAGCTGTAAATCTGGGGGATCTGGAAACCGCTTGGCAGCTGATCCAGGACGGCTACCGGCAGACCGGAGACAGTCGGCTGGAAACGGTTACCCTGTACGGCCAGCCCTCTCCATGGCTCTGGTATCTGCTGATTCATCAGGGGCCTGACAGCCTCAGCGGGCTGCGATATACTTTTTACCAGGACCGTATCCTGGCTGACTTAAGCGAAATTACCTCCACCTACATCTGCTTCCTTTTGGATGACCATGGACGCATTACCTCCCATCTCGTATTGGACTCCGACCTATCGCCCTTCTACTCCCTTCTCCCGGACTACGTCTATTTTTCCCTGGAAGAAGATGTGTTCAGCCAGAAGCTCTCCCTTTTTCAATATGAGCGGGATGAAAACGGTTTGGTCTCCGAGATGCGTTTTTCCGGCCAAATGGGGGAGGGGTGTCTTGTCCTTGCCTACGACGAAAGTGGCTGCTGCCAAACCATTGCCCTGAAGGAGTCCTACGCCGTCAGCGATGCCATGTCCCTCTTTTACGATGAAGCAGGCCGTGTGTCTCTTCTGAGCTGCAGCAGCGTGGAGGACGACTGGGTGTTCTCTTACTCGGACCATGGTCTTTCCATCGACATGGGAGAGACGACCTACCGCAGTATGCTGGATGACGCCTTCCGGCCTATGCAGGAGCGCATTTCCGGCGCCTCGGGAGACATCACCAAGCGAATGTTCACCTTTGAGGACGGCCTGCTGACCGGCCAGGAGTTTTCCCAATCTCCTTTTTCCACCAGCACCAGCTATACCTATACGGCAGACGGCATCCTGTCCGGCTGCGACCTTTTCCTCTTTTACGGTCCCAATTCGGGGGGAGACAGTATCAGCCTTTCGGCGATGTATGACGCCTCCGGACAGATGTCCTCCCTTTCGTACGAGGATGGGACGTACAGCCGGGAGATCACACTGATCTATACAGACGAAAAACCTCAACAGGCCTCTGTGCGCACTTATGGCGATTCTTCTATGACCAGTGGCGCCAACGTAAGCATTACCTATTTTTACGACGATCAAAACCGCTGCACCGGCTACTCCCGTCTATATTCCGATACCGGGGACTCCACTTCCTACACCTACCGGTACGACGCCGACGGACACATCATCGGCCAGGAGGCGGAGGGGACGCCGGCCGGCAGCGGTACGGCTGCGCCGGCAGAAGGTGAGATCTTCCGTGGCATTATGGGCGTCTCCTTTACCGTTCCGGACGGATTTGTGATCCTGGAAAATGAAGCCGCCGCCTTGGGCCTTCACAATTACAGCTTTTATAACGCCTCCCTCGATATGTCGTTCAGCGTGATGGAAGCCACCCAATTTGCCTTTGACGATTCGTTTTATGAGGATCAGTATGACATCTGGATGGCAGGGGAAAACGTCACCTATCACTATTATACCGATTCTTTCTTTGTTGTAAGTGGGTATTATGGCAATGGCAATATCTATTACAACAAATTGATCACCACCGGCGGCTTCTTTTATCAGGTCTATCTGACCTATCCCCAGGAAACCCGCACATCCTGCGACGCAGTACTGCAGCAGATTCTGGACAGCCTCTCCTACTAAAAAACCGCCGCCCCCCGTTCTCCCGCGCCGGGAGGACAGGGGGCGGTATTCTGTCTGCCGCCGGTAAAAGGGCGGCTATTTTCGTCAGGCAATCACATTTAATGCCCGCAGCTGATCCAAAAATTCCGCTACGTCGGCCTGGATGGTCTCCCGGGGGGCGTCGTACTCCTGGGCCAGCGTGTCCACGATCTCCTCCGCCGTCTCCGCCTGGGGCAGCAGCTCCCAGATGCGGGCCCCGGTCTCGCTCAACGAAAAGAGGCCGTTGTGCGCCAGCACCGACTCCCCCACAGGAATGAGGGCGTAATCTCCCGCGATCTCCCGCAGGACCAGTTCCGCTTTGATTTCCATTTTACCTCTCCTCCGGTCCGTACTTCCGCCACATCTGGTGGATCATGGACTTGGTCATGGTGCAAAGATACTCCGGCTTTTTGTCATAGGCGCCGGTCTCCGCGGCGCAGGAGGCCGCGCAGGAGGCGCACTGCTGGTGCATGGGACAGCCCGTACACTCCTTGGGCAAACGGATGGCCGCCGTCTCCGCCCGGATGGTCTCCCAGGCTTTTTGAAAACCCTCCTCCACCACGGAGACGCCCTGGGTGGTCATCATGCCGCAGGGCACCATACGGCCGTCCCAGGTCATCCAGAAGGAGCTGCGCCCCGCCCGGCAGAAAAGAGGCTCCCCTTCCGCGCCGCCGGTACATTCCAGCCCGTCCGGCGGAAGCCCGCCGTTGGCCACGGCCTCCCGCAGCTCCTGGGCCGTCATGGTCTCCTCCCGGCAGGCGATCTCATAATAGGCCGCGTCCTCCGCCGAAAAACGGTGCTCCGCCTCGCCGGCGTGGCCGCCGTTGATGCGCACCGGCGGGAACATGTAAGTCGTGGATTTCACATAAACCCCCAGCTCCCGGCTGACCTGGTAAATCGCCGGGATGTCATCCTTGTTGTAGGGGGTAATGGAGGCGTTGAGACGCACCGGAATGCCCGCCGCCCGCAGGGCCTTGATGTTGTCCACCACTTGCTGGAACATGGGCCGGCCGCACAGCCGCTCATAGGTGGCGTCGCTGCCGCCGTAGAGGGTGATATTAAAGCGCAGCGGCGGGTCTTGTTTCAAAAACTCCAGCATCTCGCCCCGGAGCAGAGAGCCGTTGGAGTTGATGGACACCAGCAGCCCCATTTTCTTCAGCTCATGGAGCAGCCGGGGAAAGTCCGGGTACACCAGCGGCTCCCCGCCGGTGAGGAGCAAAAAGACCATGCCGGCGTCCTTGGCCTGGCGGGCGATGTCCAGCCACTGGCCGGCGGTCAGCTCCTTCCGGCCGGATGCGGCGATCTGCTCGGGGGTCTGGTGGACGTAGCACATCTTGCAGTCAAAATTACACCGGGGGGTCAGCTCAAAGCTGCCGCTCACCGGCAGCCCCAGCCGGCTGCCTTTGTCATGGATATAGCTGGACCAGAGAGGCTCCACCTCCCGGCCCGGCTGCTTTGTATTCTCGCTCATAACAGATTCTCCAATGTCTCCACCGCGCCCTCGTCCGGCCGGCAATCCAGCCGGAACACCGGTACGCCGGACAACACGCGGGATAAAATTTCCGTCACGCCGGCCACGTCCCACTTATCCCAGGTGCGGTAGGCGCACTGCCCCAGCAAAAACCGGAAGGCCTCCAGCCCCCGCACCGGACGGATGCGGTTTTCCGGCGCCTGTCCCAGCAGGACCAGCGCCTTGAGGGGCGCACTGACGTTTTTCGAGATGTGAGAGGTGCCGCTGTAACAAATGCCGTGGACCGCCACCCCCGCCGCCGTGGGCCGGAGCAAACAGCGGTCCCCGTTGACCACCTCCGCGCCCCGGAATTGTTCCCACAGGGCCGCCTGGGTGGACTTGCCTGTCCCGCAGGGGGCGGAAAAGACGATGCCCGCCCCGTTGTGGACGATGTACGACCCGTGGAGCACCAGTCCGCCCTCCAGCAGCAGCAGATGGAACAAATCCACCCGTTCCAGAATCTGAAAAGCGGACAGCGTGTCCCGGTACTCCGGCCGCCAGGTCATGAAAATCTCTTTCCCCCGCCGCCTCCACAGGCAGTAAGGCCACGGCGGACCCTGCCGGTCACGCTGGCAGCGGTGCAGCCCGGCCTCCATTCCCGGCTCCCACCGCCACAGGGTCTCGTAGGGCGCTGTGTAGAGAGGCGGTTGGTCCGGACAAGCCAAATCTTCGGAAAAATCGCAGCTGACCGTAAAACCGTCCACCGGCGGGGCGGCAAAGGGGGCCAATTCCGCCTTTTCGCTCATATCCGCCGAGGCGCGGAGGGTCACCCCCACCCCGCCGAACATGTATCCCCGTTCCAAATCCGTCCCTCCTCTCCATTTTGGCAAAAGAAAGCCCCGCCCCGCAGGGGGGCAGGGCTTTCCTGTGTGTGCTATGGCAGATTACGAGGTGAAAATCGTACGGCTGTCGATGGGCACATGGTAGCAGATGCCGGACGCACCGTCCTGCCACTTGTAGACGCACGCGTTGGCATCCTGTACGAACACCTTAAAGCCGCCGGCGATGGTATAAGCGCAGGTATGTCTCCAGTGGTTGGTCGGGAACGCGCAGCCGGCGGCGATGTTGGCGCACAGCTCGAAGTTCTCGAACGCCACCTGGGGCTTGCAATATGTTTTCTTCATGATGCAGTCCCCCTTTCTCACTGTTTCACATCGAAGAACTTGAACATGGTCAGCGCAATCGTGGCAGAGCTGACGTTGGTAATTTTTACCTTACTGTTCACATTGTTACTGAGCTCGTAGTACATATCCACGGTGCTCTTGACCGTAACAGTCTGTCCACCAATGTCCAACTTAGCCGGACCGGCGCCGCTGATGATACGGGCGGCGATCTGGCCCTTGCCGGCCTTGTCCGCGTCCTTAAACTCCAGCGTCACGCTCTGGCCGGGCGCCAGGTAGACCTCGTTGTTGGGGCCGACCACCTTGAACTGATCCAAAGTCGCGTTCAGCAGACCGTCCACCAGGGTGCCAGTAGTGCCAAACCCGGTCACCCGCTCATGGACCGGTACAAAGATGGGATTGGCCTCGCCGTCCGTCGCATATACACTGCTGTTCTCCAGCGTGTTGTACACCCGGATGGCGTCCAGGTAGAAGTCGAAGCTGCCCTTGTTTGCCACATCAAAGAGGCTATCATAGGCCACGGTGATGGTGACGTTGTAGTTGCCGTGGTTCAGACCCCGGACGGCGATGACGGGCACCTGATAGATGCTGTCGATGCCGTTGCCGTTGGTGCCGGAAACCGTCCAGCCAGTCTCTTGGCTGTAAGTATAGCCGTAGTAGTTGTTGACAATGTACTGCTTGACGGGCTTATTGGAGCCGTCCTTCACATCCACCAGGATGGCGCCGGCCTTGACGTCGGTCTGGCTGATGATATCCACACCGGTGCCGGTGAAGCTGAAGCTGGCGGTGGGCCATGCGCTGTTGCTGTTGAAGGTTGCGGCGCTGACGGTCACCTTGTCGGCATTCCCGTTGCTCCAGCCATTGGCGTTGTTATCGTAGGCAGCGTCATAGCCGTAGTTGTTGGTCTCCGCACCCAGCTTGGTGGCCGCCTGCGTTCTGCTGCCGGAGGTGCCGGCCTCGCTCCAGGCCCCCTTGGTGCTCACAAAATCCTCGGCCTCATAGTACACGGTGGAGGCGGGGACAAAGTCCACTGCGACGCGCTGCTGCTGTCCATCGCCGAAGGTGATGGTAAGCTGAGCGGTGGCCGTGGTTTTCAGGATCGAATTGGGCGTATAGGTGATGGCTTGATTGGTCCCGCTAATGGCGCCGTAAGACGCGGTTCCGCGGACCGAAGTAACGCCCTGGGGATTGATGCCCAGCTCGGTCAGAGGCACCGTCACAGGCAGGCCGAAGTCCACCACATACTGATACTGGCTGGCGGCATTCTTCCTGTAAGTCAGGGTCAAAGTCTTGCCGTCGGCAGAGATGCTGGCCCCGGTGTAGGTAAAGAGGCCGCTGCCGTAGATGGTATTCACCAGCGCGGGCACCGTGGTCAGGTCCTTGTTGAATTTCTGCTGAACCCCGGAGCTGTTCACCACATAGGCGGCGTCATCCAGGGTGATAGAACCGACATTCACGGGATGGCCGCCATTGACCAGGCTGTTCAGGAAGGTCTTTTCCTCCTGGCCGGTGGTGTTGGTGACCTTGACGTCGAAGCTGTAGAAGGGCGTTCCGCTGTCTTCCACTTCATAGTTGACGGTCAGGTTGTCCTCGCTCTGGGTGGGCTCCAGATAGATGAGGATCAGGGTCGCCTGGTTCTTGGCGGTCCACTCATAGCCGTTGCCGTACACGGTGGGCACGCCGCCCTGGCTCTTCTCCCAGGCCACGGCCTCGTCATACCAGTAAGAACCGCTGTCCAGCTGCTTCTTCTCCCAAGTGATGGTGTCGTCGGGATACCACACATTTCTCCGAGTATTCTGGGTACGCTTACCGTCTGTGACGGTGATCTTGCTGACGTTATAGTCGGAGTTGTTCTGCACCGAGATGATACCGAAGTTACGGCCCCCCCAGTAGTTGAAGATGGTGGCCTTGTCGTAGATCAGATCCTCGGTGGCGGGGCTCAGGGTGCCGTCGGGGTAGACCACCGCGAAGGCCAGGGCCACCTGGCCCTGCCCACTGGAGGTATCAGGCGTAGTGCTGTCGGTGGAATAGCCCCAGTCCTTGGTGAGGGTGGTCACCTCGGTGGTGACGTCGGTCACCTGCAGGTAGTAGGCCACCACCTGATCGCCATAATAACCGCTGGTATTGATGGTCTGCCAGCTGTTGTTGTAGTAATACTGCCAGCTGTCGTCCCAGTAGCGGATCAGGGTGAAGTCGTCGCCGTCGGCGGTCTCGTCGTCGCCGGAATCACCGCTCTGATGGTTGTTGTAGTCCAGAACAGTGGTCTTCCACAGCACCACCTGCTGCTCACCCCACATGCCGGTCTGGTCCACCAGGGTGGAGAGGTCCACACCGTTCTCACCGTAGACGGCCTCCGCCTCGATCTGGATGGACTGGCTGTCGGTGCTGCTGCCGTTGACCCCCGCGTTGGTGATCCAGTACTCCACGGTGAGGGGCTCGGCGTTCAGCTCTCTGGTGACGGTGATGTTGTACTTCACATCGCCGATGATGACGGAGGTCTCACCCGCGCTCAGGCCGTTAAAGGTGATGACGCTCTCGTCCCGGGCCGCGGTGGACTCGGTGTTCCGCGTACCCACCTGGTTGGAGCCATCAGTGGAAGCCGTCCAGCGGCCGTTGGAGCAGGTGATGTAGTAGTTAGTCGTCCACCACCACACTTGCTCTGCATAGTGAAGTCCTTTCGATCCATCAAAGCTCCAACTGGTGGCATTACGGGAACTGGTAGTAGTAGTCAGACCGTCATTATACCGCAGATAGTAGCCGTTGGAATACAGATAACCGCCGCCGCTGCTGCCAGCCGTCCACAAAGCGGCCTCCTCCACGTTGGTGGTGGCGCCCAGGCTGCCGTTGTTCAGCGTCAGGTAGTAGCCCTTGCTCTTGATGACGTACTGCCCGTCGCGGGAAATGCTGCCGACAGGCGCAAAGGTATAGCTGGTACCGGCCTCCTGGTTGTAGTACTGCACGCTGACGGAGGCCACGTCGGGATCGTCCGCCGTATAGGTGCCGCTCAGATCCACATTGGGCACCTTGACCTCGGTGGAAGCGCCCTCCTTCACAGACACATTCTGCTCGGAGGTGTAGCCCAGGTCAACCTCGGCGTTGATGCCGTACTCCTTAAAGAGTTCATAGGTCAGGCCGGTGCCGGTTTCGCCGCCCTGCATCTGGTAGGCCATAGCCGCCAGAGGGGCCGAAATCTCATTCATGACCTGCTCCTGGGTGGTACCGTCGGGATAGTCGCACCAGATGCAGAACATGGAGCCGGCCGCTCCGGTTACGGTGTCCGTGCCATAGTTCGCAATAAAGCTCTCGTTGGTAAAATTGGCAAGGATATCATTTTCCGCAGGGATCGAGTTGCGATTATTGGGCTCCCGCAGCACATAGTAATAGGTGCTGTTGGTGTTGATGAGGGAGTAACCGGCGTCAGCCAGGTCACGGGCGGCGGCCAGGTCGTAGCCCGACCAGCCGCAGGACCAGTAGCAGACCTCAATGCCGCTGGGGATTTCACTGGTGTGAGAGCCGTAGTTCACGCTGTCGTTGAACATGCGGACGGTGTCGTAACCGATGTCCGTCAGCATGTTGTACAGATCGGTGATGTACGTGTCGAAGTTGGTCCACTCGCTGGGAGTCAACTTTGCAAACCCCATGCCATAATCGTTGGCGAACTCGTCGGCGCCGATGTTGAAGGTGGTGCAGCCCCGGTCATGGAACCACTTGGCGTACTTCTCCACCACGGCGAGGCCGAAGGCGGTGGCGTCGGGATTGGTGATGTCCAGGGAGCTGTTGCTGCCGGCATAACGGAAATCAACGGTCTCGCCGGTCTCCGCATCCTTCACGCCGGCCAGCACCGCGCCGAAGTGGCCGGGGCTGTTCAGCAGGGGGACGATCTCGATGCCGTTCTGGTTGGCATGCGCGATAATATCGGCCATCTCAGTCTCGGTGAGGTACTTGCCTTCCTCAAAGGCGCTGTCCAGGTTGACAGTCTTTTCCACCGTGATGTTCCGGGCCTCAAACTCCATCACATCGCTGCCGGTCACGCCGACGGTCTCGTTCTGGAGCGCGACCTCTTCCACCAGAGCCTTCACCTCGTCGGTGGGCTGCTCAGTGGCGTCAGCGGGCTGCTCGGTGGCGTCGGTGGGCTGCTCAGTGGCGTCAGCGGGCTGCTCGGTGGCGTCGGTGGGCTGCTCAGTGGCGTCAGCGGGCTGCTCGGTGGCGTCGGTGGGCTGCTCGGTGGTATCAGCAGGCTGCTCGATGGCGTCAGTGGGCTGCTCGGCGTCGGCGGGCTCCTCCAGCGTCTCCTGCTGCACGGGCATCATTTCGGTTACCGTGGCATTATAGGTGACGTCCATGTTGTCCAGCTTGAACCGGAGCTGACCGGCCCCACTGTTGCCGAAGTCCAGTTCCAGCTGGTTGTAACCATACAGGGCCATCTTGTCGATCAGGTCCATGATCCAGTCAGGGGTGAAATACTTCCGCCCCATGTCCAGATGGACGATCCGGGCCTGGGTGTCGCCGCTGCTGCCTGTATCCTCTGCCGCCGCCATGCTGGCCGGGACCATGCCCAGGAGCATTGTCAGGCAGAGGAGCAGAGAGAGCACGCGCGCGGCGCCCTTTTTCATGACAGTTCTCATCACGATTCCTCCTCTTCTTCGTTTGTGATGTGGGGTTTTTCTCTTGCGCGAGAAGCGTTTTCCTCACGCGGAGAGAAGAAACGCCGTCCGTGCAAATCGCTATTTTAGGATAGTATATCATGTCTTGCGCTTGAATTCAAGAATTATCCAACCACATTTCAGCTGAATTGGATATTTCTACGTTGTCAAGGGTTTATTTGGAAAAGTAGTTGCGCTTTTTGTATAACTTCTGTAACTCAAACTCTTTTTTTAAGAAACGTCCGCCGTCCCTCGGCAGATTACTTGGTAATCTGGAAGGACCGGGTGATGGGGGCGGGCAGGTAGTTGCCGCCCAGGGTAACCACGGTCACCACATAGCTGCCGGGCTCGGTGGGCGGCGTGGTGGTGCTGGAGTAGACCCGCCATTTGCTGGTCAGGCCGGAGTAGAGGTAGTGGACGCTGCTTTGGTCCACGCTGGGGTCGCCGTTATAGCTCAGAGTGACGCCGAAATCGAAGCTCTGGGCCTCCGCGGCGGTAAGCTTGCCGCCCTCGATCTCCTGGTTCCAGGTGAGCTGAGCGCCGGACAGGCGCATCTTGACCAGCAGGAAGCCCATGCCCACGCCGGTCTCATAGTTCTGGTTGTCGGTGACCGCCGCCACGGTGTAGAGCCCGGCCCGGTTGGTGGGCACGCCGAAGGAGACGCTCACGCTGTCCATAACGGAGGGCAGGTTGTTGATGACGGTCAGGACCTGGCCGAAGGTACCGGTGTCGATGTTCAGCTTATCCAGCAGGTCCAGCAGCTCCTGGGTGCTCAAAAGGGCCCGCAGCTCGCCCACGGTCATGCCGTCGTTGAGCATCTGGCGAAAGCTCTTTCCGTAAATGGCCTCCACCACCGGGTCCAGCAGCTTGAGGAAGGCGCTGTCGGTGTAGCGGTCGGGCAGGTCCAGATAGAGCGCGGTGGTCACGTTGCTGGTGACGCCGGCGTAGATGGTGTACACGTCGAAGGTATCGGCCGGGTCGGTGGTGATGAAGTCGGCGGGCAGGGTCTCATTCACATAGAGGTTGGTGGAGTGGACCTTGACGCTGACCTTGGCCTTCTCCACGGTGACGGCGCCCTCCGCGCTCTCGCTGGGGCGGTAGTCGGCGTTGCCGTTGAATTTGACGCGGATCTGCTGCTCACCCGCGCCCATCTGGGGATAGGCGCCCAGGTTCAGGCTGCCCAGGTCGTAGCGCTTGCCCTCCACGGGGGCCCAGTCCCAAATGCCGGAATCGACGCCGCCGTCAAAGAGGACGGCCTCGCCGTAGTACTCCATGACGAAGTTGTCGGGGGTAAGGGTCTCCTTGGCGGGCAGGTTGGAGTTCTCCCAGTCGATGACGCTGTCAAAGATGGCCTGCTCCATAACCCCGGCGTCCATGTCGTAGGTAAAGGACGCTCCCTCCTTGAGAACCACACCGCTGGCGGCGCGGCTGTCGGTAGTGGTCACGTCCACGGTGACGGACCAGCCCTTGTACTGGTCGTCGCCCGCCCAGGAGAGCCTAATTTTCCAGTCGCCGGTGCCGAAGGAGACGCCCATGTTCTTTTCGTCCAGGGGCTGATAGGAAATGCCGCTCTTGCTGAACTCCACCTTCACGTCGTCGGCAGTGAGGGCGGGCTCGGTGGAGGCCACCACGGCCTCATAGAGAGCGGCGGCGGTGGCGGTATAGTCGTAGCTGCCGTCGGCGGCGTAGACCATACCCACCTCGTAGGGATCATCCTTCAGGGTGTAGGAGGAGTCCAGCTTGTAGACCCGCTTCAGGGTAACTTCGGTGTCCGTACCGGCCAGGCGGACCGGATAGCTGTCCTCGCCGTTGTCCCCCAGGGAGGGGTGGTTGTAGGTAGCCGTCACAAACATGACCTTTTTCGTGCTGGTAAAGCCCCTGATGGAACCCCAGGACTCGTTGCCCCAGACCAGACCGGTGGAGAGCTCACCCTCGCACTTGTACTCCCACTCCAGGCTCTGGGCGTCCACCTGGTCGGCGTTGACCACCAGAGCCTCGCACAGGGCCTCCTTCACGGTGGCCAGGTCGGCGTTTTCAGGGATGATGGCGGTACCGTTTTGGAGCACCGGCTCCACCCGGACCTCCGCCTGCACGGCGGGGATTTCCGTATACGCGGCGGCAAAGGCCGTCAGGGAGGCGCTCTGGGTCAGCATCAGGGCAGCCAGCACGCCGGCGGCTGCTTTGCACACAAATCCGTTCTTTTTCACTACCGTTCCTCGCTTTCTTTCCCAAACCATCCGAACCGCTTGGAAGAGGCTTCCTGCCGGTTCGGATTACATGAGTATAGCAACCACTCGGCCTGCCGTCAAGCATTTTGGCAGATTATCTGAAAATCTTTTTCAGCAAACAGATTGTCATAGCTTTCTGTACAAAAAACGGGACGCTATCTGTGTTTTTTCCGCAGGCCGATGACCGCCATCGCCGCCGCGATACCCAAAAGCGCGCCGGCCAGGTCCACCCACAGATCAGAGATCTGGCCGGACCGGCCCTCCACGAAGAGCTGGATGGTCTCGTCGATCACCGCCGCCGCCAGGCAGCCGGAGAGGGCGCCCCACAGCCGCGCCGGCCAGACGGCCTTCCAGCCGCCGCAGGCGCCGGCCAGCAGCAGACCCAGCACGGCATATTCGATCCCGTGGGCCAGCTTGCGCACCAGGTGCATATCCAGCACGTCCGGCAGGTGGAGGGCGGAAAACAGAGCCGTCAGTTCCTCCAGCACCGCGCCGCTCTGCTGGGAGGACACCGACGCAGGCTGCAGGGAATGCCACCAGATAAAGCCCAGCCAGGCCGCCGCGGCAATGATCCAAAGCCAGGGTACTTTTTTCATTTCTGCTCCTTTCTTGACAAAAAGCGCCGGTCCCGGCAAGAAAACCACCGGTCCCGGCGCTGGATTCAGCTTTCTTCTTTCTTTCTCCGATAGCTGTACTTACCGTACCGGCTGCCGTAGCCGTAGCCCTGGCCGTAGCCGTAGCCCGACCAGGCCTCCTGCACCCCGTTGAGCACGCAGCCCATCATAGGGCAGCCGCTGGCGCCCAAAAATTGCAGGCTGTCCAGAATATGGGACACCTGTGCGCCGCCGGACCGCAGCACATACAGCGAGACGTCCGCCTTTCTGGCCACTATGGCGCTGTCCCCCACCAGACCGCAGGGCGGCGTATCCAAAATGATATAATCCGCCTCGCTTCGCAGGGCGTTGAACACCTTCTCCAGCCGCTGGGACTCGATCTGTCGTCTGGCGTTGGCGGCGGGGACGTCGCCGGCCAGCAGACACAGGTGCTCCACGTCCTTCAGGGGGGTGAGGTAGTCCTTGACCTGCTCTCCCTTCCCCTCCAGCAGCTCCGGCATCCCCTTGGAGGCCTCGGTCACGCCCAGGGCCTTTTTCACCGACGGCTTGCGCAGGTCCATATCCACCAAAATCACCCGCGACCCGTTCTGGGCCAGGCTCAGGGCCAGATTGACCGCCACGGTGGTCTTGCCCTCGCCGGGCATGGTGCTGGTGACCATGACCACCTGGCTCTTCCGCTGGGCGGCGGTACGCAGGAATTTGATGCGCAGACTGCGCACGCTCTCCTGAAAGGCGCTGGACACCAGCTGATTTTGGATGCTGACCGTCTTGTCAATGGCTTTTTCTCTCCGTTTGAAGCGGACCCGGGGCAGCGTGGCCAGACAGGTCTGGTTCAAGCGGCGGCGGACGTCCTCGCTGGTACGAACCGCCCGCCGGGTGGCGGCATAGGCCAGCACCAGCAGCAGACCCAGAAACGCGCCGGCCGCAGCGCCTTTTACGATGCTTCCCCGCAGGGACAGGGCGTTGTACGGCTCGGTGGCCAGGCTGGGCGGGGTCAGCATATTCATCTCGGTGGTGCCGATGACGTAGTCGGCCAGCTGGGGATAGACCTCAATGACCGTGTTGAGGATGTCGTAGGCCTCCTGCGCGCTGGTGCTGGTGACCCGAATAGAGAAAATATTGGTGTTGGGCACCGCCTGGGCGGTGATGCTCCCTCCCAGGTAGCTCACTCCCATCTCCTGCTGGAGCATGGAGCGCATCAGATCCGACTGGATCAGGTAAGGAAAGGTTTTGGCCAGCTGTTCGGCGGTGGCTTTGTCATAATAATTGCTGCTGCCGCTGATGTCGGACAGGCTGTCCGAAATGGTCTCGATGGTAAAGGTGGCCTCAGAGGCGTATTGGGGGGTATAGCTCAGCCAGGTCCGGGTGCCCCAGCCGGCCGCCAGCAGCACCGCCAGCAGCACAGGCGCCCAGAACATCCGGCGCAGCGCCTTGCCGAACTCCTGGAGCAGCTGGATCAGGTCGATTTTTTCCGGTTCCCTCCGGTCTTTTTTAACTTCTTCCATTGGTATCCTCCGCTTGCCGCTCGGTGGAACGGCTGTCCGTGCCGTAGCCGTAACCCTTTCCGTAGCCATAGCCGTAGCCCTCATAGCCGTAGCTGTAATGGTCGTTGGAGAAGGGCAGGCTGCGCACGTCGTTGAAAATGCAGCCCAGGAGCTTGGCCTTGCCCTGGTTGAGCCGGTCCACCGTGTCGTTGATGTGGCGGGCGGACACGCCGTCCTGACGCACCACCAGAAGGGTGGCGTCGGCCAGGTCGGTCAGCTGCTCCACCTCGGCGAACAGACCGGCGGGCGCCGCGTCGATGATGATGTAATCCATCTCTTTTCTGGCCCAGTCCAGCACCTTTTCCATCCCGTCGCCGTCCAGGAGACCGGCGGCGTCGCAGTCCTCTTGGGTGCCGAACATGGCGTAGAGATCCCAGGACGCCAGATACTCCGCCGCCACGGGCGCCTCGCCCTGTATGATGCGGCTGAGCTCCTGCTTGGGAGTGTGGCCAAAGAGCTTATACTGGGCGGGTTTGTGCAGATCGCCGTCGATCAAAAGCACTTTTTTCTTCCGTTCCGCCAAAGAAATGGCGATATTGGCCGCCACGGTGGATTTTCCCTCGTTTTCCGCCACACTGGTCACCAGAAAGACCTTTCGCCGGCCCTCGCTGGCGGCGTAGGCCACTTTGGTGCCCAGCTTGTAGATCTCCTCGGTAAAGTGGAAGCTGGCCACCGGCATGGTCACCAGAAGGCCCTTGTTGGCCCGTTTGAGCTTGGTGCGCAGGGTCTTGTTTTTCTCCTCGTGGTGGATGGTGGCGAACAGATGGGCGTCCACCTTGCGGCGCAGGCCGGAGGTGGTCTGGACGGTGTCGCTTCCCACCGCCACCAGAAGCAGGATTCCCACCATCACTGCCGCGCCGGCCAGAAAGGCCATTTTGAGGATTTTACTCTCATTCACCGGATTGGAGGGGCTTTGAGGGACCGAGGGGCTGTCCAGCTCCCGGAGGACAATGTTTTGGAACACATGCTCGGAGACGGTATCATAATTTTCCAGCATAATCTTGAGGGTGCGGAAAGCGTCCTCCGGGTCGTCGGCCGTCACCTGGAGCACCAGCAGGTTGGTGTCGGGCAGTACGCTGGCGGTGAGGGTGCCCGGCAGGCTGGACACCCCCAGCTGGTTGGCGGCGATAGCGCCGAACATATTGCTCTCGAAGAGCTGGGTAAAGGTATCGGCGATCTCGGAGGACATATTCAGGTTGGAGATCACCGAGGAGTAGCTGCTGCTTTTGACGCTGACAGCCAGGGTGGCGCTGGCGGTATACTGGGGCTGGTAGAGATTTTGAATCCCGATGAGGGCCGCCATGGCGGCGATGAGTCCGGCGGCCAGGATGAGCAGGAAATCCCGCCCCAGCCGCTGGAGCAGACAGAGCGGATTGAGGCCCGCCCATTCAAAGATACGCTGTTCTTCCATGCTTCCTCCTTATTCGGTCACCACATAGAGGGTGGCGGAGCCCTGGACGCCGCCCAGACCGGCGCAGGTATAGAGCACCCGCTGCACGCCCTGGGTAAAGGCGCCGTCAGGATAGCTCACCACCACGTCCTCCACATTTCCGCCGGAAACCGACTCCAGGTAGGACATGGGACTAAAGGGCTGATCGGCGGTACGGTAAATGAGATATTGGCTCAGGTAAATAACGGGCTCACCCACCGCATAGTTGCGCACCACCACGTCCAGGGTGATGGATGCGGTATCCCCCAGGCTGTTGGTGACCTCAAAGGTCATGGGATAGGTGCCCTCCACGCCCGCCACCATGGTGGAGTTGTTGGCCACCTTGATGCGGTCACTGATGTCCCCGTCCACCACGTCATAGGCGGTGAGCCGATCCTTGACCCGGATGAGGTTGCCCACCGAATAGCGCAGCTCGCTGTTGAGGGAAAAGCGGGGCGGGGTATAGTCGCTGTACCGCACCACCCGGCTGGCGGTGGCCACGTGGTCGTCGCTGTCCACCACGGCATAGGTGATGGTGGTCTCATTGCCCTGGATGGAGCCGGACATCCCCTGGATAAAGAGCTGTTCGGTGAGATCGCCGTCCTTATCGTCCCAGGCGGTGACGCCCTCCAGCAGTTTTTCGGTGCTGTTCTCCCCCACCGACAAAACCAGCGCCTCTTCCGGACACTCGATGACCGGGATGGTCTTGTCGTCGTTCCAGAGGTGATAGAGGGTGGAGAGACCCAGCCCCAGCGACACCAGGAGGAGCAGAACCAGCACCAGAATACGGAATACCTTCATATAATCTCCTTCTACATCTTAAAATTGGGCCAGCAGCGGCGGGACGGTCTCGTCGGCCAGCACCCGGGCGGGATTGTCCCGCAGCAGCAGGTCGGCCGTCTCGGGGCAGTCGTACTCGGCCACATAGCCCCACACGTCGGACAGGCGGGTGGTGCGGCGGTAGGGGCTGTGGGCGTCGCTGCCGATGAGATGGACGCAGCCCTCATCCAGGCACCAGTGGGCGGTCCGGCTGGCCGCCTGGCCGAACATACCGAAAAAGCTCCCCTTGTTCACCTGGAGGAGCCAGCCCTGCTCGGTCCACCGGCGCAGGCAGTCCCAGTCGTCCTGGACGCAGTAATAGCGCTCCGGATGGGCCACCACCGGCACGCAGCCCGCCTGGGTGATGTCCTCCAGCATCCGCTGAATGAACCGGGAGGACTCGTTAAAACCGAATTCCACCAGCAGATACCGGCTGCCGCCCAGGGTATGGATCTGGTTTTTGCGCACCAGCCGGGGCGTCCGGGAGGTAACAAAGACCTCCATGCCGGCGTAAAGGGTCAGGGGGATGTTCTGGCGCTCCAGCTCCCGGGCCAGCTCCAGCCGCTGTTCCTCCAAAAAGGCCAGGCTCCCCTCCCCCAGACCGCCGGGAATATTATAATGGGGGGTGACGGCTATGGCGGTAATTCCGCTCTCCACGGCCATTTGGGCCATCATGCAGCTCTCCGAGAGGGAGGCGGAGCCGTCATCCACGCCAGGCAAAATATGACAATGCAAATCGATCAAATCGTTTCCTCCTTTCCCTGCCTGGTTTCCTCTTTTTGTTATTATATAGTGATATGAAAAAAAGTCAATTTTTTCAGAAAAAAAGCCGGGACCTCCGCGGTCCCGGCTCCAAGGCGAGGGTTCAGGCCGGCTCCAGGTCCACAAGGACCAGCTCCGGCCGGTTGAAAAGACGGGGCACCCGGGTGGACTCCCGGGCCAACCCCCGGCTGACGATCATATGGGTGGTGTCGTCCAGCTGGTAGCAGCCCCCGGTATAGGCGGGGAACAGTCCCTGATTGGGGGCCAAAAGGCCGTTGACCAGCCCGGGCAGCCGCCACTGTCCGCCGTGGGCGTGACCGGCCAGCACCAGGTCAAAGCCCAGCCCGGTATATGCGGACACCCGCTCCGGCCGGTGGGAGAGCAGCAGGGAGACGTGGGTCTCATCCGCCGCCGCGGCGCAGGCCGAGAGCTGCTCCTGCCAGACTCCCTCCCCCGCCTCCGGGTCGTCCACCCCGGCGATCAGGAAAAATTGTCCGTCCAGCACCAGGGGCATGGCCTCCCCTTCCAGCACGATGACTCCCAGCCGGGCCATCTTCTCCTTGATCTCTTCCACCTGTCCGCTCCAGAATTCATGGTTGCCCGTCACGTAGCAGGTGACATACCGCCGGGCGGCGGCCTCCAAAAAGGTCCAGGCCGGCTCCTCCGGCAGCTGGTCGTCCACGATGTCGCCCCCCAGCAGCACCACGTCGGGCGCCGCCTGGTCCAGGGCGGTCAGCAGCTCCTCCTGCCCCTGACCATACCGGCAGCTGTGCAGGTCGGTGACCAGCGCCAAGCGCACCGGCGCCGACAGCTTATGAGTGGATACGGTATAGGTCCGCACCGTGAGACGGGGGTCCAGCGCGCAAAGGGCGGTAACCGACAGTCCCACCACCGCCGCGGCCAACAGGCCCTTGGTCCTCCGTTTCATCTGCGGTTTTCCTTCAACAGGCTCTGCTTGATGTCCCACAGCTTCTGGGACAGGTCCACATAATAATTGTGGGGGTTCTCAAATCGCTTGACCTCGTCCCACTGGAGGTCGATCTGGGCGGCGCAGTAGGCCCGCATCTCCTCAATATTGGGGGATTCATAGACCTTTTTGCCCCCCCGGAAGATGGGCACCAAAAGCTCCTTGGCGGTATAATCGGTGACCGTCTTGCGCTTCCAGGTGGCCTCCGGATCGAAGAGCTCCAGGGGCTGGGCCGGGTCCACCACCTCGTCGTGGACGCAGATCAAATCGGCGATGGCCTTGCCGCTCTCATTTTCAAAGATGCGGTATACCTTCTTAAAATGAGGGTTGGTGATCTTGGCCGGGTTCTCGCTGATCTTGATTTTGGGGATGATATTGCCCTGGCCGTCCTCGATGGCGGCCAGCTTGTACACGCCGCCAAAGACCGGCTCGCTCTTGGAGGTGATGAGCCGCTCGCCCACACCGAAGGAGTCGATCTTGGCCCCCTGCAGGAGCAGGTCCCGGATGATATACTCGTCCAGGGAGTTGGAGGCCACGATCTTGCATTGGGTCAGCCCCGCCTTGTCCAGCATCTGCCGGGCCTTGCGGGAGAGGTAGGTCAGATCGCCTGAGTCCAGCCGGATGGCGCAGCTGGTGATCCCCTGGGGCAGGAGGACCTCCTGGAAGGCCCGGATGGCGTTGGGGACGCCGGATTTCAGCACGTCATAGGTGTCCACCAACAGGGTGGCGGCGTGGGGATAGAGCTGGCAGTAGGTTTTGAAGGCGGTATACTCGTCGGGGAACATCTGCACCCAGGAGTGGGCCATGGTGCCGCCGGCGGGAGAGCCGTACATCTGGTCGGCCAGGGTGCAGGCGGTGCCGGCGCAGCCGGCGATATAGGACGCCCGGGCGCCCAGGACGGCGCCGTCGGACCCCTGGGCCCGGCGGGAACCGAACTCGGAGACCGGCCGTCCCTCCGCCGCCCGGACGATGCGGTTGGACTTGGTGGCGATGAGGGACTGGTGGTTGATGGTGAGCAGGATGTAGGTCTCGATGAACTGGGCCTCGATGGCGGGCGCCCGGACGGTGAGGATGGGCTCGCCGGGGAAAATGGGGGTGCCCTCCGGCACGGCCCAGATGTCGCCGGTAAAGCGGAACTCCCGCAGATAGTTCAAAAATTCCTCGCCAAAAACCCCCTTGGACCGGAGGTATTCCAGGTCATCCTGGTCAAAGCGGAGGTTCTGGATGTAGTCGATGACCTGCTCCAGGCCGGCGGCGATGGCAAAACCGCCTCCGTCGGGCACGTTGCGGAAAAATACGTCAAAGTAGCAGATCTGCTGGTCCATTCCGGTCTGAAAATAGCCGTTGGCCATGGTCAGCTCGTAGAAATCGCACAGCAGGGTATAATTCATGGGATTTTTCTTCATGTGAAAGCTTCCCCTTTCCGTTCAAGTGGCGTCCGTCCGGCCCGGGACGTTGATCTGGAGCCCCTCCAGCACATCCAGCGCCTTTTCGTGGAGGACCGGGTCATAGCTGGCGGTGAGGGCGGCGTCCACGGTGATCTCCGCCTCCGGCAGCGCCGCCTTGACCATCACGGCGTTGGACAGCACGCAGATATGGGAGACCAGCCCGCACAGCTCCACCGCGTCATAGCCCTGCTGTTTGAGCCAGTTCCCCAGCCAGAGGGAGGGAAAGGTGGGCTTGCAGATGACCATATCGGTCTCTCTGCGCAGGGCCTGGCCGGTCTGACCGTAGAGCTGCCAGCCGTCGGAGTTGAGGATGCAGTGGGAGACGGGGAGCTTTCGTCCCTCCTGCGTGTCCAGGTAATTGTCGTTGTGGGTGTCCAGGGTGAAGGCCACGTCCCAGCCCTCGTCTCTGGCCCGGGCGATGCGCCGGGCAATGGGGCCGTCCAGCGCTTCCGCTCCGGCAAAGCCCAGCGCCCCGTCCACAAAATCCCGCTGGTAATCCACCACCAGCAGCAGTTGCTTCATTCCTTTTCCCTCCTTATCAGGAGCTTTTCATAGCACGGATAGGGCAGCGGACGGCCATGGAGGTGAATTTCCCCCCGGCGGCAGTAGCCCCGGCCCTCCAACAGCGCCCGCATCCGCAGATTTTGGGTATAGGTATCCAGGTGAAGGGCGCCCCGGCCCTGATAGACGGCCCATTTTTCGGCCCCGTCCAGCAGGGCGGTGGCCACGCCCCGGCGCTGGACGGCGGGGTCCACCACCAGCCGGTGGACCGACAGCGCCTCGCCCCGCCACACCCAATCCACCGCCGCGTATTCCGGCGCCTCCTTGCTGTTGATGCAGGCGGCCCCCAGCAGCCGGCCCCACCGGTCCACCGCGGCCAGCAGCTCGCCCCGCTCAATGTCTCCGGCGTACAGCGCCCGGGTGGGATAGTCGGGGCCCCATTGGGGGTTGCCCTGCACGTTCATATGGGCCACTGCCCGCTCCACCAGCGGCCAGAGCAGATCCAGATCATCCGGACAGGCCGGACGCAGCAGCAGTTCCTCTTTCACGCCAGCGCCACAGGTCCCATGGCGTTGTGGAGCTCGTCGGTAATGGCGCCGTGGAAGAGCTGACCGGCGTACTTGTGCAGCGTCTCCAGCTGTTCGGCCACCTGACCCACGGGGAGAGCGCCGGTGTGGGAGAGATCCTGGTCCAGGATAAAGCGGGGCTCCGGGTCCTGCTTGCCCCGGGCGCCCAGGAGGCCGGGTCCGGCGTGGACCTTCAGGTGGCAGTTGTCGGGCAGCTTCTTTTCAATGTCCACCGAGCACTTGGTCACCTGGGTCTCGTCCACGTCCGGCTCCCCCAGGATGCCCAGATAGGGGGTCTGGATCAGGTCGTCCCACAGCAGGTCGCTCAGACCCAGGGCCTTGCGGGAGACGGCGTTGACGTAGCGCAGCCCCACCCGGGTGAAGGAATCGGGCTGATAAATCTGAATAAAGGACGCCAGGGCCTTGTCCAGCTGGCTGGCGAAGTCCTCCCAGCTGGTGTAGCGCAGGGTGGAGAGGGAGATAAAGTCCTTGGTCAGGTTCATCTTCCAAAAGCCGTCCTCCGAAATAAAGGTGTAGTTATTGATGGGGGGCAGCTGCTCCACCTTGGCCTGAGGGGTGCCCAGGCCCGTGATCCGGGGCGCGGGCTGCTCCTTTTTCACGGCGTAGCGGGGGAAGGTGTGGCGGATGACCTCCTGAAAATCCGCCGGCTCCTTGGCGTCGATGGCCAGGATGGTGGGGAAACGGAGCTGGCAGATGACCTCCACCAGGGGGCTCCGGGTATAGTGACAGCGGGGATGTTCAACAAAAAGCATGGGGATAAACCTCCTAAAACATTTCTTCATGCGCAAAAGGAGCGCGAGGCCCTCAATAGGTTTTATTATAATGCCGAAAAGCGGGCGATACAAGAGCAAAGGGGGACAAGGCACCATTTTTTTGCGCCGGAATAGGATAGAGCAGCGGAAGGGAGGAACGGTCCATGAGACATACATACAGCGTCTGGGTGGTGGGCGGCGATCAGCGGCAGGCCCGGCTGGCCGAGCTGCTGGCCGCCGCCGGCCACACGGTGTACACCTTTGCCCTGGAGGGCGCGGGCCCTCTGGACGGCGTGGAGGCCCGGACGGAGCTGGAGCAGGCCGGCCAGGGGGACTGCGTGATCCTCCCGCTGCCGGCTCTGGGGGAGGGCGGAACCCTCAACGCCCCTCTGTCCCCAAGCACCTATGCCATTTGCGACATTTTGTCCGCCATGGGGTCCGGCCCGGTGGTGTGCGCCGGGCGGGTGGAACCGGCGCTCTTTGCCCTGGCCGATGGGCTGGGAGTCACCCTCCACGACTACGCCGCCCGGGAGGAGTTCGCCGTGGCCAACGCGGTGCCCACCGCCGAGGGGGCCCTCCAGCTGGCCATGGAGGAGCTGCCCGTCACCCTGCACGGGTCCAGGGCGCTGGTCATCGGCTACGGACGTCTGGGCCGGGCGCTGGCTCCCCGGCTGTCCGCCCTGGGCGCGCGGGTGACGGTGGCGGCCCGCAAATGGAGCGACCTGGCCTGGGTCCGGGCCCACGGCTGGGAGGCGGAGCACAGCGGTCAGCTGCGGGGCTGGCTGTGCGCCTATGACCTCATCATCAACACCGTCCCCGCCCCCATTCTGGACGAAGGCTGTCTTTCCGACCTCAAGGAGGGCTGTCTGGTGCTGGATCTGGCCTCCAAGCCCGGCGGCGTGGACTTTGAGGCGGCCCGGCGGCTGGGGGTGTCGGCAATCTGGGCCCTCTCGCTGCCCGGTAAGGTAGCCCCCGTCACCGCCGGCGTCATCGTGCGGGACACGGTGTATCATATCCTGGATGAATTGGGAGTGTGAGTATGGAACGTCTACCTGTACATGTGGGGTTTGCCCTGTGCGGCTCCTTCTGCACCCACGCCAAGGCGGTGGCCGCCCTGGAGCGGGTGGCCGCCCGGTATGAGGCGGTCTATCCCATCGTCTCCGAGCGCTGCGCCGATACCGACACCCGCTTCGGCACGGCCCACGACCTGATGCGGGAGGTGGAGCGCATCTGCGACCGGCGGGTCATCCGTTCGGTGGCCCAGGCCGAACCCATCGGCCCCAAAAAGCTGCTGGATGTGCTGGTCATCTGCCCCTGTACCGGCAATACCCTGGCCAAACTGGCCGCCGGCGTCACTGATTCCGCCGTCACCATGGCGGCCAAGGCCCACCTGCGCAACGGCCGGCCCATGGTCATCGCCCCGGCCACCAACGACGGTCTGGCCGCCTCGGCCAAAAACATCGGCCTTTTGCTGGACAAAAAGCAGGTCTTTTTCGTCCCCTTTGGTCAGGACGATCCCGCCGCCAAGCCCACCTCGCTGGTGGCCGATTTTGGGCTGGTATGCGCCGCCATCGACAGCGCGCTGGAGGGCAGGCAGCTCCAGCCCCTCCTGCTGGGGTCCCCTTGAGGACGTGACCGCCCGATTGACAGAGAAAATTTGCACGAATTCCCGCCGCTTTTGGGGAAGCTGCGTTATAATGTAAAAATAGCGCGCGGCAGGGTGATATCCGCTCTCCGCCTCCGTTTTATCTGAAAGAGAAAGGATGGGAGCCATGGATTACGCCATTGCCGTGGGATACCCCCTGTGCCTGGACGGCCGGGGCGAATCTCCCGCCGCCCTGCTGGAGACCGGCGGCCGGGAGGTCACCCTCTCCCCCCAGCAGCTGACGGTGTGGAGCAGCCTCTTTTCCCTGCGTCCGCTAACGCCGCCGGAGGAGGCGTTAGCCCATGAGTTGGCGGCGCTGGAGCTGGCTGTGCTGGGGGAGTGCCCCTCCGCCCTGCTGGAGGCCCTCTCCCCCTACCGTCCGGTGCGTCAGGGCTTCTGCGAGGACGGACCGGCGGGCCCCCGTGCCGTTCTGGGCGGGCAGCGCTGGCAGCTCACCCCCATGCAGCTCCGGCTGTGGCGGGCCGCCGACGGACGGCATACGGTGGAGCAGCTGCGGGCAGGGCTTCTGCCCGCTCCGGTGTCGGAAGAGGACGCCGCACTCTGTCTGGAAAATCTGCTGGGCCTGCTGGCGGCCGAGCTCTGTTATCTGCACTGAGGAGGATCGTGGCTATGGGACGTATTTTTCAGCAAGCCGTCAACGCCTTTCTGTCCGGCTGGGCGCAGGAGCACTGGGCCCAGCCCGCTTTGCCCCCCTCTCAGGCCCTGCCGCGGATGCTGGACCCTGCCAGCACGGCAGAGGGGCGCTTTTCTTTTGCACCGGGCGTCTCCTTTCGGATTGACGGCGTTTTCTGTGCCGTAACGGAGGACGGCTCCCTTCACTGGCGTCCTGACGGCGGCTCGCCCATCCCGAGGCCGGAAGTGCCGGAAACAAAGGAGCTTTTCTCTCAATCCCACCTCATTCCCCCGCTCCGCCCGGAAAAAACGGTCTTTGGCGAGGACCTGCGCCGGGCGGATAACCTCTGGGTGGACATGCCGGAGCACCCCCCGGAGCACAACGACGCCGGGCAAAAGCAGCAAACAAACCGTCTGCACGCCGCTCCGCCCATCGTTGCTCCGCCCATCGTTGCTCCGCCGGCGTCCGTTCCGGCGCCCGCACCCCAGCCGTTTCCCGAACCGGAACCGCCGGCGCCCCAGCCTGCGCCCCAGCCGTTTCCCGAACCGGAGCCGCCGGCGCCGCAGCCTGTGCCTCAAACGCTTCCCAAACCGGAGCCGCCCATTACACCGGCCTGGATGCGCCGTCCGCCTTCGGAATCCCTCTCCGCCGCTGCGCCGGCCACTGGCGCCTGGAAAAAACCGGACCGTCTCCACGCAAATCCTGAGGAGGAATGTTCATGAACCGGAACTCCTATATCTATGAAGGAAACCAGCTGGGCGACCATCCCCCGGCGTCCACTGTGTCCGCGCCCCGCTGCGCCCTCTGCGGCCGGGATGGGGACGGGCAGCGCCTCTATGTCCCCCTGGACGCGCCTCTCCTCCGCCGCCATATCCTGCTTACCGGACAGGCCGGCGGACGGCGGGACGCCCTCTATCAACTGGTCAGTCAGCTGAACAAAACCATGGAGGCCGACGACGTCATGGTCCTGTTTGACGGAACCGGCGACCTGACCGCCTCCTTTCTCCAGCCGGAGGACCCCCTTTTTGACGCCGCCGCCCAGACCCCTGCCTCCCCCTGGAACCTGTTCCGGGAGCTGGACCCCGGGCGGGAGGACCGGATTGACGGCGCGGCCCGGCTGCTGCTGGGTCCCTGTCCGCCGGAAGAGGACAAGTCCCTCTGGACGGAGGCCCAGGACCTCCTGGGGGCTGTGATGCTCCTGTTCCTTCGGAATCAGGAGGCTTTTTACTGCGATAACCTGGGGCTTCGCCAGTTTATGGACCAGATCTCCGGTGAAGAGCTGGCCCAGCTGCTGGAACAGCAGGCCGACCTCCGGCCCAGAGCCGCCGTGCTCCGCACCGCTCAGGCCGACGGCGTCCTCCTGCTGCTGCGCCGCCTCATCCGCACCCGGCTCTCCGGCGCGTTCCAGGGCCGGGGGACCGCCTCCGTCACCGAGCTGGTGGCCGCGCGGGGCGGAAAACGGATCTTTCTCCGCCGGGACCCCGTGGCCGGTCCCGACCTGACGGGTGTCTACGCTCTGATACTGGATCTGGTCCTCACCCAGAGCCTTGCGCCGGGGAAGGGCAGCGTGTACCTGATTATAGACGGACTTCAGTACTTACCCCTCCCCCATCTGGAGGACGCCCTCACCCTGGAAAGTCCCCTCCAGGTGACGGCCTCCCTGCCCGGCGTCACTTCCCTGCTGGGCCGCTGGTCTCGTCCCGCCCTTCTGCGCACCCTGGACGCCTTCGGCATCTCCGTCTCCTTTGCCACCCAGGACCCCGGCTCCATCCACTACCTGCGCCGGCGTTATGGAGAAAACCGTAAGGTCTTTCCTGGCCTGGGGCCGGAAAACGGCGATCTGCTCCGGGACGCCAATGTGGTGGAGGACTGGGACCTGCGTGGGCTGAAGGATGGACAGGCCATTGTGGGCCTGCCCGGTGAAGCTCCCTTCCGCTTCCAATTCCTTCATACAAGAAAAGAGGGATCATGATGGATCAAAAGCCAAAGGGACGCGTGTTGTTGACCGTCCTGAATATCATCATTGCCGTGCTGGCCCTGGTGCTGGTGGGGCTCATCGTCACTGCCGTGCTGCGCATCACCCTGACGCCGGTCCCCGG
Organism: Pseudoflavonifractor phocaeensis; assembly: GCF_016901735.1. GTDB lineage: Bacteria > Bacillota > Clostridia > Oscillospirales > Oscillospiraceae > Pseudoflavonifractor_A. Next base: position 32,625 of record NZ_JACLZC010000017.1, read on the forward strand.
ACGGCCGGACATTTCCGCCGCGCCGGTATCCAGCTCCACCCCCCCGGTCCAGACCTCCCAGCTTCCGGTCACGGACGCCAATGTACGCTCCGACCGCACCGACGCTTTAAGCGCCGACCAAAAAAGCTTGCTGGACGCCCTGGAGCAGGCCCTGTCCGGCACGCGGGAGGACCGCGTCCAGGCCATGGAAGCCTGGTCCAACGCCGTTATGGATCACAGCGCTTTTGACAGCTGGACCGATATCTGGATGCTGACCTATCAAGACGGCCAGCTTTGGCGTGATTTTACCGGTTCCGGCGTGCTGATCAACGGAAGCAGCGTCTATTTTGGCACAATTGACCACCAAACCCCCGATGGGGAAGGGATGGCCATTGTGGTGGACGGCAAGGCCTCCGGCAGCGCGGTTATGTATTTTCTCCAGGAAGGGACCTGGGACCAGGGCGTTTTGACCGGCGAGGCCCAGCTCATCCGGGGCAGCTCTCAGACCGACCCGGCAGCGGGGGGCTGTGTGATCCAATGCACCCTTGACGGCAGCGCCGATGAGATCATGACGCAGGCACAGCTGACCGTCAGCCAGACGCAAAACGGCGTCACCCATCAATTTACCCTTCAGGCGGAAAACGGCGCCTATTCCTCCGACGGAACGGACCTCATTTCCTGTGCCCTCCACAGCGACTGCGGCGTATCTCTTCTGGTGGATGGCAGCGTCACCGACCTGACCTATCAAAATCCCTATCCCTGGGGCAAGCAGCCCAGGCAGATGGGATTGCCCTTCTCTTCCTATGCCTACGGCTACGGCGGCCGCTGAAAGGAGTGTTGAAAATGCAATGTCACGCTTGTCAGCGGGAATTGCCTGAAAATTGCAAATTTTGTCCCTATTGCGGCAGTGAAGTATCTGAATCAGCGCCGCCGACGGAGGATGTCTTTGATCTGGACCGGGTCTTTGCTGATCTGAAGGCCATGGGGCAGCCCGCTCCCCAGGTCCAGGCAGAGCCCGTGCAGGAGGAAAAACCGCAACAGAAAGACGAACCTCCGCAACCCAACTGGGACGCTCCCCTCTCCTTCGGCGGTGGTTTCCAGAACCCCCAGCCCGCGCAGGAGGAAGAACCCCCGCAGGAACCCGAACCCCCACAGCCCAACTGGGACGCCCCACTCTCCTTCGGCGGTGGTTTCCAGAATCCACAGCCCGTGCACGAGGAGGAACCGCAGCAGGAACCCGAACCCTCACAGCCCAACTGGGACGCTCCTCTCTCCTTCGGCGGTTTTCAGAACCCTCAGCCCGTTCAGGAGGAAGAACCCCCGCAGGAACCCGAACCCTCACAGCCCAACTGGGACGCCCCACTCTCCTTCGGCGGTAGTTTCCAGAATCCACAGCCCGTTCAGGAGGAGGAACCTACACAAAAAGATGAGCCTCCGCAGCCCGCCTGGGACGCCCCTCCTTCCTTCGGCGGTTTTCAGAACCCTCAGCCCGTTCAGGAGGAAGAACCCCCGCAGGAGGACGAGCCCACTCAGATGTGGACTCCCTCTTTCCAGGGGACGGAACCGCCCAGCCCGCCGGACAACCAGGATGACCCGCCTGCTGATGATGGTTTTATCGGAGACCCCCGTGGCGTGGCCCAGAATTTTGCCCCTTACGCGCCGGTACAAGGTCCCGGCGTGCTGTCCATTCTGTGGCGGGCGGCAGTGATTGTCGGCGAGTTGGCCGGGATCGGTATTCTTGTCTTTCGCCTTTTCCTAAGTTGACCGCCCGGCATTGCCACAAAAAAGCCCCGGACTGCACTTCATTCACGCAGTCCGGGGTTCTTTCTTCCTCTGAATTTCTCAAAAAGGGGGGTTATACTTCTCCCTGGGCGCCGAACGTCTCCATGACCTTGGCGTCGGCGGCGCGCTTCTCCTCAATGGCTTCCTTGAGGAGCATATCCTTCACCTTCATCAGGCGAATGGTGGAGGAGCGCTCGTTTTCGTCCAGCTTCATGGAGATATACTTGATGGCTTCCTCCATCTGGGGAATTTTGACGTACTCCAGGGCGTTGACCCGGCGGCGGGTCTTTTCGATCTCGGAGGCCAGCAGCTGGCTGGTCTTTTCGATCTCCGCCAGGCGGAGCATATCAATAAACACCCCGGACAGATGCTCCACCGCGTCGTCCAGTTCGCCGGAGGTGGCCGCCAGGCCGTAGGGGCAGGCGTTGGCCTCTCCCTCGGTGCCGGCGGTGCGGAACTGATAGCGGGGCACCTCCACCGACATGATGTTCTGGAAGGTCATCCCCACCTCCACGCGGCGCTTGGGGTACATGAGGGACTGCTCCAGCATCTCGGGGGACATGATGGCCGCCGCCACGGTAAAGGAGCCGTAAGCCTGATTGAGCCGTTCCTCCACCCGCTTGCGCAGGGCGCGGTTTTCCCGCACCACGTCGAGAAACTGCTTCATCAGCTCGTCCCGCTTATCCTTCAGGAGCTTGTGGCCCCGGACCGCCGTGCGCAGCCGTCCCTTGAGCCGGGTCAGCTCCATGCGGGTGGGATTCACATTGATGGCCGGCATACGTTACCCCTCCTTTTTCGGGAGGTATTTCTCAATAAACTCCGGCTTGATGCGCTTGAGCTCCGCCTTGGGCAGAATGGACAGCAGATCCCAGCCCAGATCCAGGGTCTCCTCAATGGAGCGGTTTTCGTCCACTCCCTGGGAGACATAGCGCTTTTCAAACTCGTCGGCGAATTTGGCGTACAGCAGATCGGTGGGAGAGAGGGCGGCCTCGCCCAGGATGCTCATGAGCTCCTTGTTCTCCTTACCGGTGGAGTAGGCGGCGAACAGCTGGTTCATGGTGCCGGCGTGATCCTCGCGGGTCTTGCCGGGGCCCACGCCCTTATCCTTCAGACGGGACAGGGAGGGCAGCACGTCCACCGGCGGGTTGACGCCCCGGCGGAAGAGCTCACGGGACAGGATGATCTGACCCTCGGTGATATAGCCGGTCAGGTCGGGGATGGGGTGGGTCTTGTCGTCCTCGGGCATGGTCAGAATGGGGATCATAGTAATGGAGCCGCTCTTGCCCAGCTGACGGCCGGCCCGCTCGTACATGGTGGCAAGGTCGGTGTACAGATAGCCGGGGTAGCCGCGGCGTCCGGGGACTTCCTTCTTGGCGGCGGACACCTCACGCAGCGCCTCGGCGTAGTTGGTGATGTCGGTGAGGATAACCAGCACGTGCATGTTCTTCTCAAAGGCCAGGTACTCGGCGGCGGTCAGCGCCATACGGGGGGTGGCGATACGCTCGACGGCGGGGTCGTTGGCCAGGTTGGTGAAGAGCACGGTACGGTCGATGGCGCCGGTGCGCTTGAATTCCTCAATAAAGAAGTTGGACTCCTCAAAGGTGATGCCGATGGCGGCAAACACCACGGCGAAGTTGCCCGCGTCGTCCCCCAGCACTCTGGCCTGACGGGCGATCTGGGCGGCCAGGGCGGCGTGGGGCAGACCAGAACCGGAGAAAATGGGCAACTTCTGTCCGCGGACCAGGGTATTCAGACCGTCAATGGAGGAAATACCGGTCTGAATGAACTCGTTGGGGTAGTCCCGGGCGGCGGGGTTCATGGGCAGGCCGTTGATGTCCCGATACTCGGCGGCCAGGATCTCCGGTCCGCCGTCGATGGGGTGGCCCATGCCGTTGAACACGCGGCCCAGCATGTCGTCGGAAACCGCCAGCTCCAGGGGGTGGCCCAGAAAACGGACCTTGGAGTTGGCCAGGTTGATGCCGGCGGAGGCCTCGAAGAGCTGCACCACGGCGTTGTCGCCGTTGACCTCCAGCACCTTACAGCGGCGGACGGAGCCGTCGGCCAGCTCAATCTCGGCCAGCTCGTCATAGGTGACGCCCTGCACCCGGCGCACCACCATCAGAGGACCGTTGATCTCCTGAATGGTACGGTATTCACGAATCATTCTTCCGCACCTCCCTTGTCCACGATGGCGGCGATCTGCTCGTTCATATCCTTGGCCATTTTGGCGTAGGCTTCCACATACTGGTCATCCGGCACGCTCTTAGCCCGGCCCATGGCCTCCCGGAAGGGAATGACGAAGAGCTCGGACACCGGTGCGCCCTTGGCGATGGCGGCCCGGCAGAGCTTGTCGTAGTCCAGAATCATCTGGATCATCTTGTCCTGGCGCTCATAGCTGGAGTACCAGTCCACTTCCATAAAGCCGTTCTGCTGCAAAAAGTCCTCGCGGAGCATCTTGGCGGTCTCCAGGGTCAGCTGGTCGCCGGCGGACAGGGAGTCCTTGCCTACCAGCTGGACGATCTCGTTGAGGCTGGCCTCCTCCTGAAGGATGGACATGGCCTTGTCCCGGTTGGCCATGAACTGGGGGCCCAGATGCTCGTCATACCAGGGCTTCAGGGAGTCCAGATAGAGGGAGTAGGAGTTCAGCCAGTTGATGGCGGGGAAGTGACGGCGGTAGGCCAGGGAGGCGTCCAGGGCCCAGAACACCTTGACAATGCGCATGGTGGCCTGGGAGACGGGCTCGGACAGGTCGCCGCCGGGCGGGGAGACGGCGCCCACGGCGGTGAGGGAGCCCATGCGGCTATCATCGGAGCCGATGCACTCCACCATGCCGGCGCGCTCGTAGAACTGGGCCAGACGGGAGGACAGGTAAGCGGGGTAGCCTTCTTCGCCGGGCATCTCTTCCAGACGGCCGGACATCTCGCGCAGGGCCTCGGCCCAGCGGGAGGTGGAGTCGGCGATGACGGCCACATGGTAGCCCATGTCGCGGAAGTACTCGGCGATGGTAATGCCGGTGTAGATGGACGCCTCACGGGCGGCCACGGGCATATCGGAGGTGTTGGCGATGAGGACGGTACGCTTCATGAGGGACTCGCCGGTGCGGGGGTCCACCAGCTCGGGGAACTCTCTCAAAACGTCGGTCATCTCGTTGCCGCGCTCGCCGCAGCCGATGTAGACCACGATGTCCACGTCGGACCATTTGGCCAGCTGGTGCTGCATGACGGTCTTACCGGAGCCGAAGGGTCCGGGGATGGCGGCAGTGCCGCCCTTGGCCACGGGGAACATGGCGTCCACGATGCGCTGACCGGAGAGCAGCGGGGTTTTCGGGGGGTATTTGTGCTTATAGGGACGGCCCACACGGACGGGCCACTTCTGCACCATGGTGAGGTCGTGCTTCTCGCCCTTGTCGTCCACCAGGACGGCCACGGTGTCCAGGACGGTGAATTCACCCGACCGGATGGACTCGATGGTGCCGCTCATCTTGGGGGGGATCATGATCTTGTGGAGCACCACGCTGGTCTCCTGGACGGTGCCGATGACGTCGCCGCCGGTGACCTTGGCGCCGGGCTTGACGGTGGCGTTGAACTGCCACTTTTTCTCCCGGTCCAGGGCGGGCACCTCAATGCCGCGGGGCAGGTTGTTGCTCCCCGCCTTTTTCATGATGCCCTCCAGGGGGCGCTGGATGCCGTCGTAGATATTCTCAATGATGCCGGGGCCCAGCTCCACGGACATGGGAGCGCCGGTGGTCTCCACCGCCGCGCCGGGGCCCAGGCCGGAAGTCTCCTCATAGACCTGGATGGAGGCGGCGTCCCCGTTCATGGTGAGGATCTCACCGATGAGGCGCCGCTCGCCCACACGGACCACGTCGGCCATGTTGGCGTCGGCCAGGCCGGTGGCCACCACCAGGGGGCCGGAGACTTTGACGATTTTTCCGCTCAATGCAATACAACCTTCTTTCAGGTTTGAATTTCGGATCTGTAAGGGAGGCCGGTGGGGGTCACAGGATATCCGCGCCCACGGCCCGCTCCACGGCGCTCTTGACGTTGGCCATGCCGATGCCCAGGGACCCCTCCTTGCCGGGAATGAGGATAATGGCCGGGGTCAGCTCGTCCTTATACCGGGCCACGTCGGCGGCCATGCCGGCGGCATACTGCTCGGTCAGGTAGACAATGGCGTAGTTTTCCTTGGCCAGGTTGTGGAGGATGCGCCGGGCCTCCTCCACCGTCTCGGCGGGGAACGCCTCCAGCCCCAGGGCGCGGAAGCCCAGCACGCTGTCCCGGTCTCCCAGCACGGCGATCTTATACTCAGACATAGAGATCACGCAGCCTTTCCCGGATGGTATCGGCGCTCAGGCCGGCGGCCCGTCCGGACAAAATGGTCCGGATGGCGGTGCGCTCGGTCTCCCGGGCGTACAGGTAGCCCGCCACCGGCGCTTCGCCGAAGGGCACCCCCTTGGCCTTGGCCAGATAGGCGGTCACGGCGTCGTCGCAGGCCTTCTCAAAGGCGGTGACGCTGCCGCTGCCCGGCTCGGCCCGCTCGGCGCCCAGCGCGGCGGCCTGGGCCAGCGGGGTATTTTTGAGAGCCTGGTCCAGCTCGGCGGCCTTGGTGGTGCGGAATACCTCCTCCTTCACCGTGCCGCCGGGCACCAGGGCCTTGCCCACAAAGGTCTCGTCCAACCCCATCCGGGCGGCACGCACCGCCGTGCGCAGGTTGGCCGCGTCGGCCATAAGGGCCACATAGCCCTGCAAATAAGCGCTGCGGCTCTCCTTGGCGGTGGCGGTCATCTCCTCAAACCAGGCCCGGTCCAGCCGGATGTCGGCCTTCTGGGGGTCGCCGGTCTCCTTGAGCACCTCGGCGGCCTCGGCTACCGCGGCGCGGAAGGTGGGGGTATAGTCCTCCATGGTCCCAGCCGCCACGTTTTCCGCCAGCTTCTTGGGGTCATACCGTCCGCCGCCGGTGAGGAGACGGTCGGCCTTTGCGCCGGTGGCCGCCCCTTTGAGCAGCACCTTGGCGTTATGGTAGTCGTATTTGATCTGGAAGAGCTCCACCAGCCGCCGGTCAGGCACGGCCTGTTCCAGGTCGCGGCACAGGGCGTCCCGGGCGCGGACCATGGCCGCGTCCACCGCCGTGGGGCTGAGGTCGGTCAGCTCTCCGTATCCGCACTCGGAGAGGACCTTGGCGGTCTCCTCGTCGGTGCGGGCCTCCAGCATCCGCTCCATCCGGTTTTTGGTGAGCAGACGGTTCTCCATCACCCGGATGCGGGCCGAAATGCTGAGATAATCGGTATCTTTCCGCTTTTTGGGCAAGCTCCTTCCTCCTTTCTTCCACAAAGCCGTCAGCGGCTCTGGAAGAGGACGCGGGCCACCTCCTGCTCCACCGTGCGGCGCTGCAGGCGTACCAGGGTCTCAAAGGTACAGTTGACCTCCACGTCTCCGTCGCTGAGGACGAAGCCGCCCTGGATGGGGCGGGTCTGGGTGGAGAGGGTCAAACGGCCCTTGTCCCCCAAAAGCTCGTTGGCCCGGGTAACGGCGGCCTTGCCGTAGCGGGGACGGTCCTTCTGGGAAAAGATCACCGTCTCCTTGCCGGTCTGGCTGGCCTCGGCGATGAGGGAGGCCACCAGGGCCACATATTCCTTTTCCGGCAGGTTGAGCAGCTGATCCAGAGCCTGCTGGAAGGCTTGGTCCATCAGCGCCTGCTGCTGGGCCAGCATGGCCTTGCGGGCCTCCAGCCGGGCGGCGCTCACCAGCCGCTCCTCCCGGACGGCGGCGGCCTGCTGCCCCTTGTCCAGGATCTCCTTAGCCGCCTGGCCTGCCTTGGCCTCATACTGGGCGGCCAGCTCCTGGACCTGGGCGTTGGTCTGGGCCAGCAGGGCGTCGGTCTCCTGCTGGGCGTCGGCGCGGATGCGCGCCGTAATTTTCTCGATTCCGTTCATCATGTCCGCCTTTCTCTGGGCCTTGCGGCTTACAGGGCGTTCATCAGCAGCAGCACGGAGGCCAGCAGGGACAAAATGGCGTAGAATTCCACCACGCCGCAGAGGATGATGCCCTTGGCCCAGTCGTCGGGGCGCTTGGCCACCACGTTGATAGAGGCGGCGGCCACGCGGCCCTGATAGATGGCGGACAGCCAGCCGCCGAAAGCCATGGGCAGGCAGGAGACGAAGATGGTCAGGCCCTGGGTAACGCTCAGGTCAACGATGCCGCCGCTGAAAGCGCCCATGGTGAAGAGGGCGAAGAACCACACCACCAGACCGTACAGGCCCTGGGTGCCGGGGAGCACCTGGAGAATGAGGCACTTGGAGAAGTGCTCGGGGGCTTCCGTCAGAACGCCGGTGGCCGCCTCGCCCACCATGCCGGTACCTTTCGCCGAAGCGATACAACAAAGAGCCACTGACAGCGCGGCGCCCAGGAACGCCAGTCCGATGCCGCCAAACATTTCAAAGAACTCCACCATTTTAAGGTTCCTCCTTCACAATATCCACATATTTTGTGTCGTACAGCAGGGGTTTGAAGGGCTTTCCGCCCTCCTTGTAGAAACGTCCGAAATACTCAAGGCACTGCAGGCGCATGTCGTGGACATAGCAGCCCAGCAGGTTGAGCGCGAAGTTGAGCAGGTTGCCCACCATGGCGATGAGAATGAAGGCCACCACATTGCCGGTGACGGTGCCCAGGGTGTTGAACACCGTGGCGATGACGCTGCCGGCCAGCATCAGGGCCATCAGGCGGGCATAGGAGAGGATGTCGCTGAAAAAGCCGGTGACGCCGTTATAGAGGGCGCCGATCAGGCTGGTGATCTTGCCGAAGCCCTTGGCCTCCCGGGTGGAGCCCCAAATCAGGACCAGGAAGCCAACCACCAGCACCACCGGCACGCCGGCCACAGTACCGATGCCGAAAATGGCCAGGGGGATGCCGGCCAGAATGATCCACCAGGCCACCTCATTGCCGATGGCGTCGGCCGCCTCGCCGGCCTGGCACTTGCGCACCACGCTGACCGCCATACCGGTGACCACCTGCAAAAGGCCCAGCGCCAGGGCGCCCACCAGAATGGCCAGGGTATCGGTCAGGGGGGTAAAGAGGGCGGGCAGGGCGGTCAGGGTGGTATTGGGGTTGATGAGCTTTGCCAATTGAGGGATAAAGTCGCCAAAGAATCCGCCGGTGACGGCCCCCATAATAAAGGTGCTGATGCCGCACAGCATGAGCAGTCCGGCCATGTCCTTCATGGTACCCTTGACGTGCATCTTGCGGGTCATCACCAGAGAGAGAATCACCATCAAAATGCCGTAGCCCATATCCGCCATCATCATACCGAAAAAGAAGATGAAGAAGGGGGCCATCAGGGGGTTGGGGTCCACGCCGTCGTAGGCGGGGAGGACGTACATATTGGTAATCATGTTGAGGGGCGCGGTGAGGGGGTTGTTTTTGAGGAGAATGGGGACCTTGGGATAGTCCTCCTCCGCCGGCTCCTGGGTCTCCCAGGCGCAGGTAAAGGGCTCCAGCGCCTCTTCCAGGGCCTTTTCCTGGTCGGCGGGCAGCCAGCCCTCCAAAAAGACGGCGCTGCCCGAGGCCATCAGCCGGGACTTGCAGATCTCCCGGCGGCGCTCCTGCTCGGTCTGGTCAATGGCCAGCCGCAGGGCCTCCCGGTGGCCGGTCTGTCCGGCCAGATTCTTTTCCTCCTCCTGTCCCTCCCGGGCCAGCTGGTCCAGCTCGCCCTCCAGCCGGCGGATGTTGTCCGCCGCCGTACCCGTCCAGCCCCGCAGAGCCACCCGGGCAAAGCCAAAGGGTTTTAAGGCGTTGAGCCCGTCCTCCAGGCCGCTTCTGTGGCAGAAGAGCACCGCGTACTGGAATTCCCGATCCGCGCCGGCGGCCTGAAGCTCCGAGAGCTCGGTGGCCTCCTCCAGGGCCTTGGAAACCTGTTCCAGATCGGTATTGGCGGGAAACGAGAGGAACAAAACCGCCATATCCCGGGTACCGGCGGTCTCCAGCGGCAAGTCCAGCTCCTTCCAGGGGGTTAGGCTTTGGAGCTGGCTTTTCTTCCGGGCCATCTCGCTTTGGAGCTGCGCCAGATGCTTTTCCCCGGCGGAGATGGCGCTGGCAGCCTTCCGGGCCTCGGCCCGGACCTGTCCGTCAAAGAGCTGCTGCTCGGTGACGCGGGGCTTCGGCTGAAAGGCCCCTTCCTTTTCCTTGGGGTAACGGTCCAAAACGGTCAGCGCGGACTGCAGCGAGGCGTTTTCCGCCTCCCGTTCAGCCAAGGCGGTGTCGCTGACCCGTGCGAGTCCGTTCCAATCCGGGTCGGACCCTTGGTCTTCCGGCTCGTCGATCTCCACGCAGCCGACGCGCTGGAGCTGCCGGAGCAGCTCGTCCCGTTCGGCGGCCATGCCAATGAGCCGGAGCCGTTTCATTTTGACGATGGCCATTCAGCGCTTCACGATCCTTCCCACAATCACTGCGGCGGCCTGGGCCATCCGGCCCTCCGCCTGGCTTCGCAGGGCAGCCCGCTCTGCGGCGTCCGCCGCTGCCTGGGTCTCGTTGCGCTGCGCCGCCCGTGCCTCGGCCTGCGCGAGCATCTCAGCCGCCTGGGTTTTGGCTTGGGACACCGCCTCGGCTACACGTGCCTCGCCGGCCTGTCGGGCTTCTTCCAGCTTCTGTCTGGCTTGCGCCGCCACGGCCGCCTTCTGGTCCCGTGCCTCCTGTTCGGCCTGGGTCACTTGCACCATCGCGTCCAGCGTCATGTCTTTGTCACCGCCTTTCCTCGATTCTGACCGGAATTTTGCTTCCGAATACTTGCATGATACTTGAAAATGCCGCGAATTGCAAGGACTAAATTTTTTCTCCAAAAAACTTTCAACGCGTTTTTGTGCCGTTTTTTCTACATTTTTTCGCTCTATACGTTATTTATAAAACTAAACTGTCAATTTTACTAACTTTGTGCGGTTCTTTTCTGCTCCCGCGGCCTCTCCGGCCCCTCCTTTGGCCGGACGATCTCCTATTTGACGAAATCGGGCCGGTATGGTACACTCCACGGGAAGAAAGGAGCGTATCCATGAAAAAAACGGTCTTTGGTTTCTTCCTTTATTATGTACTATTCGCTGTTGGCTCCGTCACCGGCACAATGCTGGGCCTTTCCCTCCAGGTCCCCATGGCCATTGCCTTTCTGCTCCTCCTCTACTGTTCCACCGTGGGGCGGATGTGGATGGAGGAGTCCAAAACCCAGGCCGGGCAGACCGCCCTCCAGCGCAAAAAGCCCGCCGGCCGGCGGCAAATGCCCCGGGCGCTTTTTGTCGTACTGCTGGTGCTGCCCCCGCTGCTCTATTTGATTCTCTACGCGGTGGTGTGGTCGCTGCTGTAACCCCTCCGCCCAGTCAAAAAAGACCGCTGCAGGTTCCCGTACAGAACCGCAGCGGCCTTTTCCTTTTATCAATGCTTTTTCTCGGCGGGCGGCCACAAGGGCCGCCCCTACTTTCCAGTCCGCACCGCTTACCCGGCAAGCGCTCTATGAAAGCTTTCTTTGCCTACTTCCCAGTCCGCACTACTTACCCGGCAAGCGCTCTATGGAAGCTTTCTTTGCCTACTTCCCAGTCCGCACTACTTACCCGGCAAGCGCTCTATGGAAGCTTTCTTTGCCTACTTTCTTTCTCGAAAGAAAGTAGGTCAGTCGGGGATGTAGGCCCGGACCCGCAGGGCAGCCCCCAGGGACTGAGCCAGCGTGCGGCACTTTTCGATCTCTTCCGGTGTCTTATCCTTGTCCACCACCGTCATCATCACCGTGGGCACATAGGCCGCCGCCTTGCGGGTGAAGTCCAGCATGGCCTCCCACGCCCGTTCGCCGTCCCTGGGCTGGGTGACGGCGCAGTACTCCGCCGCGTCGGAGCCGTTGAGGGAAATGGACAGCACGTCGATCCGCCCCGCCAGCCCAGGGGTTACATCCCGGCCGTGGATGAGGTTGGCGTGTCCGTTGGTGTTGATGCGCACCGGCGGCAGATTGGGAACCCGCTCCTTCAGCCGGTCCACCAGCCACAGAATGTCATCCACCCGGAACATGGGCTCCCCAAAGCCGCAGAACACCAGCTCCCGGTAGGCGGGCAGATCCCGGCCCAGCAGGTCGGCCAGCGCCTCCTCCCGGGTGGGCTCCCGGTCCAGCCACAGGTCGTCGGCATAGATACTCCCCTTGTGGCCGTTGTGCCGCAGGCAGAACACACAGGCGCAGTCGCACCGGTTGGTGAGGTTCACATAGAGCGCCCCGCCGTATTCATAGGTAATGGTCATCATTTGGTATGCGCTTCCTTTCCCGTAATGCGGAAGAGCCGGCGTCCGTTCTCATTGGTGCGGCGCACCACCTCTTCCACCGGCAGCCCCTTTACCTGGGCAATGGTCTCCGCCACCCGGTAGACATAGCCCGAGTCGTTGCGCACCCCCCTGCCCCGGAAGGGCTCGGGTACCATATAGGGGGAGTCGGTCTCCACCATGATCTGCTCCATGGGAGTGCCGGCAATGACCTCCAGCGCCCGGCGGGCGTTTTTGTAGGTGATGTTCCCCGTAAAAGAGACCATCCACCCCCGGTCGGTGACCTTTTTCGCGTCCTCGGCGCTGAGGGCGCAGCAGTGAAACACCCCGTTGGCCCAGGGAAGGCCCAGCACCATCTCCAGACAGTCCTTGTGGGCGTCCCGGTCGTGGATGATGACCGGCAGGTCCAGGGTCCGGGCCAGATCCAGCTGGGCGGCGAAAAAGTCCCGCTCCTTCCGCCGTCCCTCCTCGTCCTTCACCCAGTAGTAATCCAGCCCGATCTCTCCGATGGCCTTCACCTTGGGGTGCGCCGCCAGGGCCCGGATCTCCTCCAGCACGGAGCGCTCCGCCCCGTCCAGGTCCTCTGGGTGAAAGCCCACCGCCGCGTACACCCCCGGGTGACGCTCCGCCAGCTCCACCGCCATCCGGGAGCTGGTCAGATCGCAGCCCGGGTTGAGCACCAGCTCCACCCCCTTGTCCGACAGGCCGGCCAGCACCTGGTCCCGGTCGCCGTCAAAGGCGGAGGCGTCATAATGAGCATGGGTATCAAACAGCATGTTCTCGCGCTCCTTCCGATTTTCCTCATCATACAATGATTCCCTCTGAAATGCAACTTCTTTTGTCAAACCAGCCGGTCAGCCCGTCATGGCACACTTTATGGGGGCCTTTTTTGTGCTTTTTCACCATTGACATTTGCTGGTAATCTGATAAAATGTGTCTCAATGAATTTAATTAAATTTTTTTAATTAAAATTCTTGAAGTCCAATCAACAACTGTGACAGGCGGCCGGCCTGCCGAAAGGAGTATTCCCATGTTTGAGAAGGTCCGTGAGATCATTATCAGTAACCTCAGCTGTGACGCCGGGCGCGTCACCATGGACGCCGACCTGGTGGAAGATGTGGGGTTAGACTCCCTGGACGCGGTGGACCTGAACGTCGCCCTGGAGGAAACGCTGGGTTTCGCCATGACCGATGAGGAGCTCAAGGAAATCAAGACCGTGGGCGACATCGTCCGCTGTCTGGAAGCCCACAAGAAAGCCTAAACGTTAATAAAGGAAAGGGAAAGCTGACATGGAACTGAGTGATATCTTCGCCCTGCTGGAGCGCTTTGAATCCAGCTCGATCCAGCGCATGGAGCTGCGGATGGAGGATTTCCGTCTGGAGCTGGACAAAAACGCCCCTGTGACCGTGGCCGCCATGGCCGCCGCCCCGGTGGCTGCCCCCGCGC
>NZ_JACLZC010000161.1 GCF_016901735.1 Pseudoflavonifractor phocaeensis
GCCAGTAGTAGGTCGGGTTGACGATCCCATCCGCACCGAGGGCAGCGGCAGTTTCAGCCAGCCCGTACCCGTCCAGCGCCATGCGGTAGATACGGCGTACCACCTCGGCAGCCTCCGGGTCAATCACCCAAAACCGGGGATCGTCCGGGTTCTTGATGTAGCCATAGGGCGGCGGGGAGAGCGGAATCCCAGCGTTGCCTTTCATCTTATTGACGATCCGGCGCTTCTTGGAAATATCCTTGGCGTAGTATTCATTCATAATGTTCTTGAACGGGGTGAAATCGTCCTCGCCTTCGTCGCTGTCCACGCCATCGGAAACGGCCACCAGCCGCACATCATGGAGCGGGAAAAATTCTTCGGTGAGCTTGCCCACCTCAATGTAGTTCCGGCCCAGCCGGGAGAGGTCTTTCACGAACACCGCTGAGATGTACCCGGCCTCGATTGCGGCGATCATCTTCTGAAAGCCGGGGCGCTTCATGGTAGTGCCGGTGATCCCGTCATCCACGAAAAAGATCGTGTCCGTGTAGCCTTTGTCCTTGGCGGCCTTTTGGAGAATTTTCTTTTGGGAAGCGATTTGTCAAGGGTGTTTTCAACATAAAAAATATGATTTCTTATTCGACAAGCTCAATAACAAGCCAAGCAATTCGCCTGAAATTGACTGGTCTCTGAACCGGAGAAATTGATTAGCACTTGATTGTGTGAACAATTCTCCAATTAGAATGAACACAACCACCAGCGAAGCTGGTGGTTGTGAGCCTGTCGAAAAAGTCCAGCGAAAGCTGGGCTTTTTCGTTTAAGAGAGTTAAAATAGGAGTAGGTGGTGAGAGAGATGCTGGAGCGCGGGAAAATGGACCGCAATG
>NZ_JACLZC010000162.1 GCF_016901735.1 Pseudoflavonifractor phocaeensis
TAAATAGTGTGTACACAAGTTCAGGCTAAAACGGCGCACCAAATAGCAATGCAACGAATTTGCACTGCGGCGAGAAAAGATGCTGTATTTTTAGCATATCGCGTGGCAATACCCCGCCATCGTTTCAGATGTAAAAAAGCGTTTTCCACCAAATGGCGAAGCCGATACAAATAAAGGTCGTACTCCCGCTGCTGTTTGCGATTTCGTTTTGCCGGAATGACGATATTCATTCCGGCACCAGCAGCATAAGCAACAATTTGGTTGGTGTCATACCCGCGATCAGCCAGCAGTGTTTCCGCAGATATGCCATCAATCAAGTGAATAGCTTCTTTGCAATCAGCTCGGGTACCCTGTGTGATAAGTACTCTGACTGGCATACCATTTGCATCCACGGCAAGGTGAATTTTGGTATTGAGCCCCCTTTTGTACGGCTCATGTCCTGATTGCCGCCTTTGGCCCCTGCTGCATGTGGATGCACCTTACAATGACTTGCATCAATCATCAGCCATTCAAAATCCGGTTCATCAACCAGAATTTCCAGTAACTTCTCCCAGATTCTTTTGTCTCGCCATCTACGAAAACGCTGATATACCGTGCCCCATTTCCCGTAGCACGGCGGTAAATCCCGCCATGGTGCTCCTGTGCGTAGAATCCAAAACACGCCATTGATAAATCGCCGGTTATCCTGCGCAATTCCACCCCACTGCCCTGGTTGTCCTGGCAGATGCGGCTCCAGCAGGTTCCATACCTCATCACTGATATCGTGGCGTTGTTGTTCGTTACTCATAGGAACACCTCTTTCTGGGCTGTTGTCCCTATTATACTACATTACTCGTGTAAACACTATTTA
>NZ_JACLZC010000163.1 GCF_016901735.1 Pseudoflavonifractor phocaeensis
TTCGGGATAAGACGAAAGAGCGCCGCAGCCTGCTTTCCGAGAAAAAGGTTCTTTCCGCTGTCCATGTATTCCGACACCGGGAACTGGCGGCAAAGATTGCGGCTCTGACGGAGGATTTGGAGGAACTGCGTTCGGAGAAGAATCTGCTTCTGACGTCGCTGTCATATTCCGAGGAAGATGCTGCCGATAAATTCCCTAAAGACATTGCCGCCATGGAACAGAGCCTAAAACGGTTGGAAGAACAGGAACAGAAATATTCTGCCGAGCTGGGCGCTGCCCTAACTGAGTATGCCGGGCTTCGGGAGCAGGCACAGGGCTTCGACCCGGTGCAGCTGTATGAAGCAAGACAAGCCATCCGCCCCGGCAAGGAGCAGGAAGCGGAGCACCGGGCACAGCAGGTTTACGGCGAGAAGTACAGCCCGCTTTTGATGTTTGACAGCAAAAAGGCGGTTTCCCGGATGCTGCATGAGGATATGGAACGACAGGCTATGCGGAGAATGATGCGCCAGGCGCAGAAGGAGCAGCAGATTTCCAACAAGGGAAAGAGCAAGAATCAAGGACGCGATGTGAGATAAAAAGCTCTTTCTATCTCTGTCAAATGCGCTTGCGCAGCTCCGTCCAACTGGTTGCAGTCTCCAGCTCCACACCTGCATCCAGTGCTTTGAAATGCTCCTTGCCGCAGTGGATTTTTAGCTGCTCACTGGTTTTCAGGTGCATAAAGCTGGTGTCACCCTTGGTTTCCAGGACGAAGTACAGCTTTTCCTCACCGTTCTTATTCAGATACACAGCCCAGTCGGGGTTGTACGTGCCAATGGGGGTTTCAATTTTGAAGCGGCTGG
>NZ_JACLZC010000164.1 GCF_016901735.1 Pseudoflavonifractor phocaeensis
GGCGGGCAGGGCGGAGGCCTGGGCGTGGTGGGAGAGGATGGAGGCGGCGATGTTTTCACGGTCAATGCCCTGGGAGAGGGCCCGGCGCACGTCGGCGGAGGTGCAGGCGCCCGAGGCGGTGTTGAAGCCCACAAAGAGCAGGTCGGTGGTGGCGTAGTCCACCGTCTCGGCGTTGCCCGAAAAGCCCAGGGCGCTGGTGCCGGTGATGTCGCTCCCCACCAGGGAGATCTCCCGGGTGTCGAAGGCGTAGATCAGGTCGTCGGTCTCCTCAATGGCGTAGAGGCGGATGGCCTCCAGCTTGGGCCGTTCCTGCCGCCAGCCGTCGGCCCGCAGCTCCAGATGCCAGCTCTTGTCGGACCCCACCAGGGTATAATCCCCCGTCCCCAGCGGGACGGCTCCGCCGTTGTCCAGAAAAATGGGCACGTCCAGCAGGGCGGGCAGATTGCCGTTGGGACTGGAGAGGGTGATGGTCACCAGATTGCCCTCCCCGGTCACCGAGGTGATGCCGGAGAGGCGGGCGCTGTACAGGCTGCTCTCCCGGGCGGCGTTGAGGGAGGAGACCACATGGGCGGCGGTGAGAGGCGTCCCGTCGGAAAAGGTGACCCCCTCCCGGACGGCGATGCTCCAGCTCAGGCCGTCGGCGGAGCTGGCGGCGGTGGCCAGGGCAAACTGGGGCTCAAACTGCTGGTCCAGCTCGAAGAGCCCGTCATAGATCAGCCCCATCAGGGACAGATTGGTGCGGTTGGTGCAGTTGAGGGGATGGAAGCCGGCCTCCGGGTAGCAGGGGAGGACGAATTCCATGGGCTGAGCGCTCTCCACGCTCTGGGAGGGGG
>NZ_JACLZC010000165.1 GCF_016901735.1 Pseudoflavonifractor phocaeensis
GCGGTTTGGGCGCAGCCGCTGAGCAGCAGGCACAGTGCCACCGCCGCGGGCGCAAGACGAGTGAGCAGTTCACGCATGATAAAATACCCCTTTCTCAAAATCCAAACAAAATCAGACGGCGTGAGTCATCAGATAATTGAGCCATTCTTTATACCAGGCCTTGTTGAAGTGGACGCCGTCCGAGGTGTTCTCCTTGGCCAGGATGCCGTCGCTGGTGCCCAGCGCGGTGTGGAGATCCAGCAGAATGACCGCCTTTTCCTCCGCGACCTGGGACAAAATCTCGTTGTATGTGTCCACCTTGTCGTTGGTGACATAGGAGGGCCAATATTTGGCGCACAGCTCGGGATTCACCGGCACCACGTTTTGCAGATAAATGATGGCGTCGGGCTGGGTCTCCCGTACCTTGTCGATGAGGGCGCAGAACTTGTCGTGATATCCTTGGTCGTCGTAGTAGCCCAGCTCGTTGACGCCCAGGGAGATGTACACCTTGCCGAACTGGCCGGCGGTGTGGTCCAGGGCGTCCACCACCGAATACTTCTTGCCGTCCAGGGTGACCACTTCCTTGGGCTTGGTGGAAATGACGTCAAAGATGGAGATGCCTTTATAGCAGAAGAAGGTGGCCCCTTCAATGCCGCTGTACAGCTGGAGCCCCTCGGTGCGGGAGTCGCCGATAAAAAGCGCGTCGGAAAAATAGCTCATGTCCACCGTGCGGTTTGGGCGCAGCCGCTGAGCAGCAGGCACAGTGCCACCGCCGCGGGCGCAAGACGAGTGAGCAGTTCACGCATGATAAAATACCCCTTTCTCAAAATCCAAACAA
>NZ_JACLZC010000166.1 GCF_016901735.1 Pseudoflavonifractor phocaeensis
TCTCCCGGAAAAGCTGTTATCAAGGGGAATAAGCCCCTATCATGCACATTGCAAATGCGATATTCTTGAGTTTGTCGAAAACCGCTTACACAAAATTTTCTGCCGTGCCCTGAAATGAACGGGGTTACACCCGGCCTTGACCGCCGCCCGCCACCCCGCTGAATGGGTGAACAAGGCGGCCAATCCCTCAAAGTGCTTGGCCGCTCTCTTTCTGATTTTGGAGCGTTTCTTCTCTCAAATTTGAAATGGGCGGGAAGCCATTTTAGGGCTTTCCCGCCTTGATTACCCTTTAGCAAAGACGGGCGGGACTGTCAATGGCGGCGCATGAAATGCGCCGTTCATCTTGACCGTTGACTGTCTCGACTGGCTTTGCTGTCTATCCAAGGTGTTTAAGTTAGTTTTTCAATTCGTCAGCGTGTTCTTCACAATGCTTCTGTACTTCTTTCAGCCATGTTTCATACCAATACCATGTTTTTGATATTAGTACCCCAAAGCTGTATTTTGGATCTTTCGCATTGCGAGACTTCCACAATTCAGTATGCTTGTTAATTGAAAACTTATCATATCCTTTTTTCTTCATCAAAGATACAATCTCACTTGGTAAATACTTTCGTTTCTCTGTTTCTTTCAAAATAGCATATGTTTTCTCAATGCCCTCCGCAAGTGGAGAATCACTTTTGATAAATTCAACGACTTGGTCTGAAGTGACCCCCAAAAGTTAGACAATATTTGAAAGTAAAAATTGTTTAAGCAGCCGAAAGGGCTTGTTGTCTGTGAATTGCAGGCGGCAAGCCCTTCAGCTTTGCCTT
>NZ_JACLZC010000167.1 GCF_016901735.1 Pseudoflavonifractor phocaeensis
TTGGAAGAAATTATTTTGCGAAACCGTGCTTCTCGCCCTGATGAACCGGGTGCATGAAATCATGGGAAAATGCACGGTTTCAAGCCAAGTCACACGGAACGGAAAAGTCGGAAGGTGCGGCTTATGGACAGGACATCACACCGGCAATTCTGAACGGATTTGGTGACAAGGGGATTTTTCACGACACAGCGAAGTGGTTATGCCAGAAGGCGTACCAGCTTCGCTTTTTTATCAAGTAAATGTAGGAGGATTTTTGATGATGACGGTACGCAATGAGATTAAGGCACAGATCGTCCGGGCGGGATATACCATGCAGGAGGTAGTTGACCGGCTCCATGAGGAATACGGCTGGTCGGACAGTGTTTCCAACCTGTCGGCCAAGCTCCAGCGGGAATCCATCCGCTACAAGGAGGTTGTGGAGCTGGCCGAAGTGCTGGGGTATGACATTTATTGGGGTCCCCGCAAAGGCGATGCCTTTGTGGGGAGAGGAGGAGCAGCGGAGCGAGTGAGCTTTCGCACCTGTGCGGAAGCGAAGGATGCACAGCTTGCGACGACGAGGCAGAAACGGAGGTAAATCTATGACAAGTGAAGAAAAGAAACTGTTGCAGGCAAAGCACCGCTTGGAGGAAGCCCAGGCACGGGACCGGGTGAAGGAGCGAAAAGCCCGGACAAGGCGGCTCATTCAGGAGGGCGCAGTGCTGGAAAAAGTGCTGCCGGAAGTACAGGCGGTAGGGCTTGACAATCTGGAAGAATACCTGCAGCGAAAGCTGGCAGGATACGATTGAAAACGGCTGGGAGGTCTCCGGG
>NZ_JACLZC010000168.1 GCF_016901735.1 Pseudoflavonifractor phocaeensis
TTGGAAGAAATTATTTTGCGAAACCGTGCTTCTCGCCCTGATGAACCGGGTGCATGAAATCATGGGAAAATGCACGGTTTCAAGCCAAGTCACACGGAACGGAAAAGTCTGAAGGTGCGACCTATGGGCAGGACATCACACCGGCAATTCTGAACGGATTTGGTGACAAGGAGATTTTTCACCACACAGCGAAGCGGTTATGCCAGAGGGCGTGCCAGCTTCGCTTTTTTATCAAGTAAATTTAGGAGGATTTTTGATGATGACGGTACGCAACGAGATTAAGGCACAGATCGTCCGGGCCGGATATACCATGCAGGAGGTAGTTGACCGGCTCCATGAGGAATACGGCTGGTCGGACAGTGTTTCCAACCTGTCCGCCAAGCTCCAGCGGGAATCCATTCGCTATAAAGAGGTCATGCAGCTGGCCGATGTGCTGGGCTATGACCTGATCTGGCAGAAACGGAGGTAAACCTATGACAAGTGAAGAAAAGAAACTGTTGCAGGCAAAGCACCGCTTGGAGGAAGCCCAGGCACGGGACCGGGTGAAGGAACGAAAAGCCCGGACAAGGCGGCTCATTCAGGAGGGCGCTGTGCTGGAAAAAGTGCTGCCGGAAGTACAGGCGGTAGGGCTTGATAATCTGGAAGAGTACCTGCGGCGAAAGCTGGCAGGACACGATTGAAAACTGCTGGGAGGTCTCCGGGAAACCGGGGGCCTTCCTCTTTTTTATCCCGAAGGGCGCACTTACTCACCACCTGCTAAAGCAGGCGGTGGTAGCCCTCCCGTTGGTCGGGCA
>NZ_JACLZC010000169.1 GCF_016901735.1 Pseudoflavonifractor phocaeensis
CAAATTCATGGAGCATGGGGGCGGTCAGCTGGGTGAAATCCGTATATTTCTGTGCCAGCGCCAGAAAGTGGCTGGCACGGTCCGTGTCCTCGTGAAACTGGTCCAGCTGCGCCTGCTCGGAGGCAAGCAGCTGTTCCAACTCGGCCTGTTCCTTTTCATATTCGGCACACAGCAGCTCGAACCGTTTTTCCTCCAACTTGCCCATGGCATAGGTTTCGTACAGCTTTTTAATCAGCACATCCAGCTCGGCGCTGCGCTTGCGCTCCTTGGCCGCTTCCTGCTGGCGAACCTGTGAAATGCTGCGAACCTTCTGAATGAATTCCTCCTTATTCTGGATGGCATAGCTGGCGGTGGTGCGGATGGTTTCTAGAATCAGAGCGTTCAGGGCTTTGGTGCTGACGGTGTGGGAAAAACACATCTGGGTTTCCCGCTCAAAGGTCAGGGTGTAGGTGGAGCAGTTATAAAAGTCGGTTCCATACTCCCGCCCGTCCTTTTTGCGTTTGCCCCGGTGGTTATACATCTTGGCTCCGCAGTCGGCACAGAACACAAGGCCGGTCAGGGGATTGGCAACGCCGGTGGTATCTGTCCGGCGCACCGTCCGTTTCACCTGCTGGGCGAGCTGCCAGGTTTCCGGGTCAACGATGGCCTCGTGGGTGTTCTCGAAAATCAGCCAGTCGGACGGGTCATTTTTTACCCGCTTATCCCGGTAGGACTTCTTGGAAGAACGGAAATTGACGGTATGCCCCATATATTCCGGTTTCTCCAGCATGGAGC
>NZ_JACLZC010000170.1 GCF_016901735.1 Pseudoflavonifractor phocaeensis
TTGGAGTTCACCCGATACCCCACAGCGATAATGGCATCCAGATTATAATAGTTGGTCTGATACCGTTTTCCGTCCGCCGCAGTTGTTTCCATTTTGGAAACAACTGAATTCTCGCTCAGTTCGCCGGATTCAAAAATGTTTTTCAGATGCTTGGAAATGGCCGCTTTCTGTACCTCAAACAGCTCTGCCATTTTTGCCTGCGTCAGCCAGAGATTTTCCTGAAAGAGCAGGATTTCCACCCGCACTTCTCCGTTTTCGGTCTTGTAAAAGAGAATTTCTCTGGTTTCATACGGGGTCAGCCCCTGTTCCTCACTCATTCCTCGTCACCTCCATCCGCCCGGTTCTTTCCCCGGCTCTTGTAGACATTGTACTGGTTTTTGCACCGTGGGCTGCAAAAGGCGGCGTTGGACCGGCTGCCCAGGAATACCTTCTGACAGTGCTTGCACAGGCGCAGGGGCTGGTCATTGTCCACCAGCATAAAGCTGAACATCATCTGGATACCCAGCAGCAGGGAGTGAAAATCCCAGTAAATGGTGGGCTTATTCAGCAGCTCAATGTGGTAGCTGGGGGCAATCCCGCCGAACGCAGCCATGGCCTTGCGATACAGCCCCCGTGCGTCCTCGTCAATAGAATCATAGTCATTGTAGTACAAAATGGCGGTGGTCAGCGTAAAGGCCCAATCTTTGAACTGCTGGGCAACCCAGTCGTAGGGTTCCGCATATTCCCGCTGAAAGCTCATGTTCTTCGCCATCGGCTCGTCCATG
>NZ_JACLZC010000018.1 GCF_016901735.1 Pseudoflavonifractor phocaeensis
GGCGCGGGACGCTCCGCCGTCCGGGGGGCGGGGGAGACGGTCCGCACCTGGGGCTGGGCAATGGGCGGCGCGGCGGAGACGGCGGCGGAACGGGTCCAGTCCGACAGCATCACGCCGCCGGCCAGGGACCGGTACTCTCCGGCGGTCATATGGACCTGTCCTCCGGCGGAAAGGCGGGTCTGGTTGGGGGTGACGGTATCCTTGGGTGCGGGCTTGGGGAGCACTGCGGCGGGGCGTTTTGTGTCCCCTTCCAGGGCGGAGCGGACGGCGTAATAGACCGCCTCAAAGACCCGGCGCTCGTTGGTGAACTTCACCTCCTGCTTGGTGGGGTGGACGTTCACGTCCACCGACCCCAGCCGGGCGGTGAGATGGAGGACGCAGCCGGGGAATTTCCCCACCATCTTCTGGTTGGCGTAAGCCTCCTCCAAAGCGGCCATCATGGTGCGGCTTTTCACATAGCGGCCGTTGACAAAAAAATGCTGATAGCCTCGGGTCCCCCGGCAGCAGGCGGGCCGGGAGACGAAGCCCGCCACCTCCATCTCCTCGCCGGAGCCCTTCACCTCCGTCATGCCCAGGGCCATCTCCCGGCCCAGCACGGCGTACAGGGCGCTTTGCAGCTGGCCGTCGCCGGGGGTGAGCAGCTCCTGCTTGCCGTCCCGCAGGAATTTGACGCTCACCTCCGGATGGGAGAGGGCCTGGCGCTGCACCACGGCAAAGACCGCCGCCCCCTCGGCGCTGTCCTTTTTCATGAACTTGAGGCGGGCAGGGGTGTTGTAAAAGAGGTCCCGCACCACCATGGTGGTCCCCCGGGGGCACCCGGCCTCCTCCTGGCTGAGCAGGACGCCTCCCTCCAGCTCCAGAGAGACGCCCACCTGCGCCTCCTCGGCGCGGGAGAGGAGGTCCACCCGGGACACCGCCGCGATGGCGGCCAGGGCCTCCCCTCGAAAGCCCAGGGTGCCGATGGCCTCCAAATCGTACTCGGTGCGGATCTTGCTGGTGGCGTGGCGGAGGAAGGCGGTCTGGGCCTCACCGGCGGCGATGCCGCAGCCGTTGTCCGTCACCCGGATGAGGCTCATCCCCCCGTGCTGGATCTCTACCGTCACGGTATCCGCCCCGGCGTCGATGGCGTTTTCCATCAGCTCCTTCACCACCGAGGCGGGACGTTCCACCACCTCGCCGGCGGCGATGAGGTCGGCCACATGGGCGTCCAGTTGTTGGATATGAGGCACAGCAATCACCCACTTTCGGAGATAAGAGATAGAGAAACACTCTATCATTGAAAGCGCCATGCGTAGGGGCGGCCCTTGTGGCCGCCCGCCCGTCATAAGGCAAGGGATGTATAGAGCGTAACGCCGTTGAGGGCCATATGGAGGAGCACGGCGCTCCAGATGGATTGTCCGCGCTCATAGCACCAGCACAGGGCCGCCGACATGGGCAGATACTCCAGCGCCAGCAGCAGATACCGCCAGTCTATCACGCCGTAGGCGTAGACGAACTGCCACACACAGTAGACGGCATAGACGGGGACGGCCAGTCCATAGGCAAGGCCCCGGCTGTACCGCCGCAGATTGCCAAAAATCAGCCCGCGAAAGAGGATCTCCTCCACCACCGGCATGAGCAATACCAAAATCACCGCCGTGGCCGCCGGGGACAGGGCGAACTGCTCGGGATAGCTCATGGTATTGGGATTTTGCACCGGCAGGGGGATGAGACCCACCAGAAACCGAAGGGCCGCCGCGGCCGCCAGTCCCACCGCCGCCGCCAGAAGATTTTCCGCCAGCCGGTCCAAAAGCCGGTCGAAACTCTGTCGCAGAAAGGTCCAGAGCAGGAGAAACAGCAGCGCGGCGCACAGAAGATAGTAGAGCACGTTGGTCTCGGCCACCGGCAGCTCGCTGCCGGTCAGCTGTTGGACCGCCCCCATCACCCCGGGAAAGACGGTGAGATAGAGGGCAAAAAACACCCAGCCCCGGAACAGCTCTCCCCGGGTGAATTGGGCGGGCCAGGGGTGACGCGGGTACATGGGGAAGCCTCCTTTTTCGGTCCGTGTGTACGGATTACACCAGTTGTTTGAGCTCGTAGAGGAGATTCATGGCCTCGATGGGGGTCAGGGTGTTCACATCCACCGCCCGCAGCCGCTGGGCCACCTGGGCGGACCCCAGATCCCCCATAGAGACCTGCTCCTCCTCCGGCGGCCGGCGCAGCTCCGGCAGGGCCCGTTCCCCCTCCAGTTCGTCCAGAATTTCTCTGGCCCGGCGGATCACCCGGTCGGGCACCCCGGCCAGCTTGGCCACCTCGATGCCGTAGCTCTGGTCGGCGCCGCCCCGGACAATACGCCGCAGGAAAATAATGTCGTCCTTCCGTTTTTTGGCGGCGATGTTATAGTTTTTGACCCCCGGAATTTGGCCCTCCAGCACGGTCAGCTCGTGATAGTGGGTGGCGAAGAGGGTCTTGCAGCCCAGGCGCTTTTTGTCGGCGCACTGCTCCAGCACCGCCCGGGCGATGGCCATACCGTCATAGGTGGAGGTGCCCCGCCCGATCTCGTCCAGGATGAGGAGAGAACGGCCGGTGGCGTTTTTCAGAAGCTCGGCCACCTCGGTCATCTCCACCATGAAGGTGGAGGCCCCGGCGCTCAGGTCGTCGCTGGCACCGATGCGGGTAAAGACCCGGTCCACGATGCCGATGCGGGCCGAGCGGGCGGGCACAAAGGACCCCATCTGGGCCATGAGGACGATGAGGGCCACCTGACGCATGTAGGTGGACTTGCCCGCCATATTGGGGCCGGTGATGATGGCCACCGTGTTTTCCTTCCGGTCCAGGTGGGCGTCGTTGGGGACAAAGGGAGCGCCGCCCAGCATCTTTTCCACCACCGGATGGAAGCCCTCGGTAATGTCGATGTGGTCCGACAGGTCCACCTCCGGCCGGCAGTAGCCCCGCTCGGCGGCCACCGCGGCAAAGGAGACCAGCACGTCCAGCTGGGCCACCGCGGCGGCGGAGCGCTGAATCTCCCCCACCTTGGCGGCGGAGCGCTGGCGCAGGTCGCAGAAGAGGTCGAACTCCAGGGCGGTGAGCTGGTCCTGGGCGGTGAGGATGGTATGCTCCATGTCCTTGAGCTCCTGGGTGATGAAGCGCTCGCAGTTGACCAGGGTCTGCTTGCGGATATAGTCCTGGGGCACCTGGTCGTAGTAGGATTTGGAGACCTCGATATAATAGCCGAACACCTTGTTATAGCCCACCTTCAGGCTCTTGATGCCGGTCTTTTCCTTTTCCCTGGCCTCGATGGCGGCTACCATACCCTTGCCGTTGGCCTGGATGTCCCGCAGGCGGTCCACCTCCGGGTCGTAGCCCGCCCGGATGAAGCCGCCCTCCCGCACGGAGAAGGGGGGCTCGTCCACAATGGCCCGGCCGATGAGGGCCCGCAGCTCCCCCAGGTCGTCCAGTTCCTCCCGCAGGGACTGGAGCAGGGGGGCGTCCAGGTCTTCCAGCAGGGCCCGCAGGTCGGGGAGCCGTCCCAGCCCGGCGGCCAGGGCCGCCAGATCCCGCCCGCCGGCGGTGCCGTAGACGATGCGGCCGATGGTGCGCTCCAGGTCGGTGATCTCCCGCAGGCAGAGGATCAGCTCCTCCCGGGCGATGGGGGCCCGCACCAGCGCCTCCACCGCCCCCAGGCGGCGGGTGATGGCGGCGGGGGAGAGGAGAGGGCGCTCCACCCAGGCCCGGATGAGCCGCCGCCCCATGGCGGTTTTGGTCTTGTCCAGCACCCACAGCAGCGACCCCTTTTTCTCCTTACTACGCAGGGTCTCGGTCAGCTCCAAATTGCGCCGGGCGGTGAGGTCCAGCTCCATATACTGGCCGCCGGCGGCGTAGCGCAGGGTGGCGATGTGGCTCAGGTCGGTCTTTTGGGTCTCGTACAGGTAGGAGAGCAGCGCTCCCGCCGCCCGGACGGGGCGCTCGTCCCCCGGCGGCAGACAGTCCAGTCCATCGGGGAATTGCCGCTCCACCGTCTGCCAGGTCCCGGCGGCGTCAAAGCGCGCCTCGTCCCCCAGCTCACAGCGGCACTCCAGCTTTTTTTCCAAAAAATCCCGCAGCCCCTGGTCCTCCCACAGGACCTGAGACAGCAGGGCCTCCCGGGGGGAAAACCGCCCCAGCTCGTTGCGCAGGTGCTCCTCCAGGCCCGCCCCGGCGTAGGAGGAGGTCCACAGCTCGCCGGTGGACAGGTCGCAGAAGGCCAGGCCCACCCCGGCCTCCTCTCCGAAGAGGGCGCAGAGGAAGTTGTTCCGCCCCTCGTCCAGCATGGTGGAGGAGATGACGGTGCCGGGGGTGACGATGCGGATGATGTCCCGGTCCACCAGGCCCTTGGCGGCGGCGGGGTCCTCCATCTGCTCGCAGATGGCGATTTTGTACCCCTTGGCGATGAGCCGGGCGATGTAGGCGTCGGCACTGTGGTAGGGCACGCCGCACATGGGGGTCCGCTGGTCCTTGGGCTTGTTCCGGTCCCGGGTGGTAAGGGTCAGGTCCAGCTCCTGGGACACCTTCTTGGCGTCGTCGTTGAACATCTCATAAAAATCACCCAACCGGAAAAAGAGAATGCAGTCCGGGTGCAGCTCTTTCATCTTCTGATATTGTCGCATCATGGGGGTGACTTCCGCCGGCATAGTCCTTGCTCCTTTTTGTGTTCTGAATAATAACAGTCCAACTCCCACTTTTGTGGATTGGTATCAATATAGTGCCAAATGCGGAGAAAATCCGCCTTATCCCGGACAATGTGGTCATAATATCCCCGCTGCCAGAGTCCCGCGGCATGTAATCCACGCTCTGCCGCCAGATAAACCGTCCGGGATTTGAGCCGTCCGATCACCGCGCCAACCGTAGGGGCGGCCCTTGTGGCCGCCCGCTCTATCGTCAATAACAGGTGCACATGATTGGGCATGATTACTTGATGCTCTATCCGGATTCCTTCCTGTCGGAACAGCTCTTCCAGCGCCTGGGCCGTGCATTCTCCCAGAGGCGTGAGATGTACCGGCGGGCGACCATAAAGGTCGCCCCTACGAATGTCAGCAAGGACGCGGCACATTCCGGACGTGCAAAAGGTAATGAAATACGTACCGTTTTCACGGTAATCCCACCCGCTGAGCCGGGGATTTTTTCGCGTGGGTCTGTCCTCCATCTCACCAGCTCCTCTGCTTCCGCAGCGCCGCAGTCATGGCGTCCTGTCCGTCCAATCAGACCGCTTCGCCGGATAGGGACCACTTGTTGGCCCCGGTGATGCGGATGTCCGCGAACCGGCCGATCAGGTCCTCGGCGCCGTTGGTGAGGCGCACCAGACGGTTGCCGCCGGTGCGGGCGGTGAGGCCCTTTTCGTCCTTGCCGTCCACCAGGCAGCGCACCGTCTTGCCGATATAGGCCCTGTGCTTGGCCTCGGAAATCTCGTCCTGCCGGGCCACCAGCCGCTGGAACCAGGCGAGCTTTTCCTCCCGGGAGACGGGGTCCTCCATGGACGCCGCCGGAGTGCCCACCCGGGGGGAGTAGATGAAGGTGAAGAGGGCGTCAAAGCCCACCTCGTCGATGAGGGTCATGGTCTCCTCGAACTCTTCGGCGGTCTCGCCGGGGAAGCCCACGATCACGTCGGAGGTGATGACCACGTCGGGGATGGCGGCCCGCAGGCGGCGGACCTTGTCCAGATAGCCCGCCCGGCCATAGACCCGGTTCATGGCCTTCAAAACCCGGTCGCTTCCCGCCTGGAAGGGGAGATGGAAGCAGGGGGCGATTTTCTCCGAGGACGCCATGGTGTCAAAGAGCTTCTGGGAGGCGTCCTTGGGGTGGCTGGTCATGAAGCGGAGGAGGAACTCTCCCGGGATGTCCGCCGCCGCCTTCAGGAGGTCGGCAAAATCCATGCCGCAGTCCAGGTCCTTGCCCCAGGAGTTGACGTTCTGTCCCAAGAGGGTGATGTCCTTATAACCCTCGGCCGCCAGACCGGCGATCTCCTCCAAAATGACCTCCGGCTTGCGGCTCCGCTCCCGGCCCCGGACGTAAGGTACGATGCAGTAGGAGCAGAAGTTGTTGCAGCCGTACATGATGGACACCCAGGCCTTGACGCTGCCCTGGCGCACCACGGGAATGCCCTCGGCGATGGAGCCGGGGTCGTCGGCAAACTCAAAGACCCGCTTTCCGGCGGCCTTGAAGCGCCACAAAAGCTCGGGGAAGCGCCACAGGGCGTGGGGCCCGAAGAGCAGGTCTACCTGATGATAGGATTCCTTCACCTTTTTGGCCACATGGGGCTCCTGGGCCATGCAGCCGCACAGGCAGATGATCTGATTGGGGTTTTTGCGCTTGGTGTGGACCAGCGCCCCCACGTTGCCCAGCACCCGCTGCTCGGCGTGCTCCCGGATGGCGCAGGTATTGACCAGCACCAGGTCGGCCTGGTGTTCGTCGTCGGTAAAGCCGTAGCCCATCTGAGAGAGGTAGCCCCGCAGGCGCTCCGAGTCGGCCTCGTTCTGCTGGCAGCCGTAGGTATCCACCATGGCCAGGGGGGTATGGTCCAGCGCAGCGTTCATGGCGTGGATTTTCTGGCAGTAATCCATTTGAACCCCGATCTCCTCGGGGGAAATACGTCTTGTCTCGCGCTTCAAATCGGTTCCTCCGTTATCAAAAGCTTATCTAGGTATCATATCACTTTCCGGAGGAAAAGACAAGGCTCCCCTCCCGCTTTTCCCCCCTTCCCGGTCCGTTTTGATTGACGGTTGGCAGGGATGCGTATATAATAGAGGGTACTTATCCGCTTTTGGCAGGCAGAGGAGGGGTGGTCCGTGCGGACGCTGGTGCTGGAAAAAAAAGCTTTGACACAAAATCTGGATGTGGTACGCCAGCGGGCGGGCTCCGCCCGGATCTGGGCCAACCTCTCGGGGGACGCCGCCGGCGCGGGCACGGTGGCCATGGCCCGCTTCCTCCGGGGGCAGGGGGTGGGCAGCTTCACGGTGTCGGAGCCGGAGGAGGCCCGGGCCCTGCGCAAGGCGGGCTTTGTGGATGAGGACATCCTCATGCTCCGCTCGGTGACCCACCGGGAGACCCTGGACCTGCTGCTGGACCTGAACGTCATCTGCACGGTGGGCTCCCTGGACGCGGGCCTGGCGCTGAACACGGCGGCGGAGGCCCGTTCCACCGTGGCCGAGGCCCACGTACAGGTGGACAGCGGCCTGGGCTTCGGCGGCTTTTTGGCCGGGGAGCCGGAAAAGCTGCTGGCAGTCTACCGCAATCTGTCCAACGTGGCCTTTTCGGGCATTTATACCCAGGTCCACGGGGTCCGGCCCGACGGACGGGACGCCGCCGGACAGCTGGAGGCCTTCCGGCAGATGGTCCGGGCGGTGGTAGACGGGGGCTACGAGACCGGGGAGGTCTATGTGGGCGGCTCCTTCGCCCTGCTCCACTGCCCGCTGGAGGGCATGGACGCGGTGCGGGCCGGGTCGGTGCTGCTGGGCCGCTGCCGCCGGACCCGAGGGGACGGCCTGGTCCGGGTGGGCTACGGAGAGGTCCCCATCCAGGAGGTCCGCTGGTTCCCCAAGGGGCGGACAGTGGGCTGTGAGACCCTGGTGACCCTGCGGCGCAACACCCGCCTTGCGGTGCTGCCGGTGGGGTATCAGAACGGCCTGGGCCTCTCCCGCAGCCGGGACCCGGGTCTGTGGGCCGCCATCCGCCGCTGGTGGCGGAGCCGCCGGGTGACGGTGCTGGTGGGAGACCACAAGGCCAGGGTGGTGGGGCCCATCGGCGCTTCCGAGACCCTGGTGGACGTGACCGACCTGAAATGCGCCCCGGGCGACCCGGTGCGCTTTGATTTGGACCCCATGTTTGCCAAGGGCTTTTCCATCGAATTTTTATAAAAGACAAGGAGTTTTACCAATATGCGTGCGGTTGTTACCCGGGTAAAGAACGCCTCGGTGGTCATTGACGGCAAGGTCAACGGCGCCATCGACCAGGGCCTGCTGGTGCTGCTGGGGGTGGGCCCCGACGATACCGAGGCCCAGGCGGAGAAAATGGCGGACAAAGTGTGCGGGCTGCGTATTTTTGAGGACGAAAACGAGAAAATGAATTTGAACCTGGCGGCGGTGGGGGGGAGCCTCCTGGTGGTATCTCAATTCACCCTGTACGCCGACACCCGCAGCCGCCGGCCCGGCTTTTCCGGGGCCGCCGCCCCGGCGGTGGCCATCCCCCTCTATGAGAAATTCATGGCCGAATGCGCCGGCCGGGGCTTCCGGGTGGAGCACGGGGAATTCGGCGCCGATATGCAGGTCTTTTCCCAGAACGACGGGCCGGTCACCATCCTGCTGGAGGTGGCCCCCTGACGGCCCGGGCTTTTATACTGAACGAGGTGATTTCCCATGAAGATCAAAATGATGCAGGTGGGGCCCATCGGCACCAACTGCTATTTGGTGGAGAACGAGCTGTCCCACACCGCCGTGGTGGTGGACCCGGGCGGAGAAGGGGAGCGCATCCTGTCCGCCGCCAGGACCGACGGGGTGACCATCCAGGCCATCCTCCTCACCCACGCCCACTATGACCACACCGGCGGCGTCCAGGCCCTGCGGGCCGCCCTGCCCGGCCTACCGGTGTACCTCCATCCGGAGGACGCCGCTCTCCTGGGCACGCCGGTCTTTCCCGACGTGGGTCCCGTCACCCCCTGCACCGACGGGATGGACCTGCAAGCGGCCGGCCTCACCTTCCACGTCCTCCACACCCCCGGCCACACCCCCGGCTCGGTGACCTTCCAGGTAGAGGATGTGCTCCTCACCGGCGACACCCTCTTCCAGGGCTCCATGGGGCGCACCGACCTGCCCGGCGGCAGCTATACCCAGATCATGGCCTCCCTGGCCAAACTGGGCCGGCTGCCCGGCAACCTCCACGTGCTGCCCGGCCATATGGACCTGTCCACCCTGGACCGGGAGCGGGCGTCCAACTACTATATGAAGGAGGCGCTGGACGGCTGAGCCTGTCCCCTTGCCTGTTATGAACCTCTATTTTCACGGTCACGACTATAAATACGCCGCCGAACAGATGCTTTTGACCCTCTTCCCCCAGGAAAGGCCGGTCTATCCCGACCATCCCCCGGCGGCGGGGGCGGACCGTCTGGTCCTCACCCTGGAGGAAGGGGACAACGGGCGTCTCACCGCCCGGGCCGACCTCCTCTTTCAGGGGCGGCGGGCCGCGGGGGAGGACACGGGCTGCTGGACCGGCGGCGCGCTGGAGCGGGACCGGACGGCGCAGCGGGTGCTGAAAATGGCCTTTTACCGGGCGGGCACCCGGCTCTTGGGCAGGGAGCCCCCCTGGGGGGCGCTGACCGGAGTGCGCCCCGTGAAGATCCCCACCCGGGCCATGGCCGCCGGCGCGTCCCGGGGGGAGACCCGGCGCCGTCTGGTGGAGGACTACCGGGTGTCCCCCGGCCGGGCGGAGCTGGCCATGGACTGCGCCGACGCCAGTCTGAAAGCCGCCGCCTCCCTGAAGCCCGACGAGCTCTCCCTCTATATCGGCATTCCCTTTTGTCCCACCCGCTGCGCCTACTGCTCCTTTGTGTCGGCAGACGTGAGCCGCACCCTCAGGCTGCTGCCCCCCTTTGTGGACCTGCTGCTGGAGGAGGTGGACATGGCCGCCGCCATGCTCAAAGCGCAGGGCTTTTTCATCCGCACCGTCTACATCGGCGGCGGCACCCCCACCACCCTGAGCGCGCCCCAGCTGGACGCCCTGCTGGCCCGGGTGCGGGAAAGATGCGACCTGTCCCGCTGTACCGAGTTCACCGTGGAGGCCGGACGGCCCGACACCATCACCGCCGAAAAGCTGGCCGTTCTCCGCCGCTGGGGGGTGGACCGGGTGTCGGTCAACCCCCAGACCATGGAGGACCACGTGCTTTCCGCCATGGGCCGGGCCCACACCGCCGATGACATCCGGCGGGCCTTTGCCCTGGTGCGGGAGGCGGGCTTCCCCTGCGTCAATATGGACCTGATCGCCGGACTGCCCCAGGACACCGTGGCGGGCTTTTGTGCCTCCCTGGACGAGGTGCTGTCCTTCGGGCCGGAAAACATCACCGTCCACACCCTGGCCCTGAAAAAGGGTTCCCGTCTGCTGGGAGACGGCTCCGGCCCCGCGCCGGCCCTGCCGCCGGCGGAGGCGGTGGACGAGATGCTCTCCTACGCCTGGCGGTCGCTGCGGGCGGCGGGACAGCGGCCCTATTACCTCTACCGTCAGAAATACATGTCCGGCTCCTTTGAAAACGTGGGCTGGAGCGTCCCCGGCTGGGAAAACCTCTACAACATCTGCATGATGGAGGAGCTTCACACCATCCTCTCTCTGGGCGGCGGCGGCATCACCAAGCTCATCGACCCCGTCACCGGCCACATTCAGCGCCTTTCCAACCCCAAATACCCCCATGAATACCTGCAAAGCCGGGAAAAACTGCGGTCCATCAAGGCGCAGACCGCCGCCTTCCTGGCAGCTGGAAAGGAGTGACCCCTTTTGCCCTATCAGCTCCGCGAAATCACCCAGGCCCTGGCCGCCGATCCGGCGGATTTTATGGCCCAGTGCGACCAGCAGTACCAGCAGCGGGTGCGCAAGGCCGCCGAAACCATCCTCAAGCGCATGAAGGAAAGCCCCATCGTCCTCCTGTCCGGCCCCTCCGGGTCGGGCAAGACCACCACCGCCCTCAAGCTGGAGGAGGAGCTGGAGCGCCGGGGGGTGTCCACCCACACCATCTCCCTGGACAACTACTTCAAGACCATGGACCGGTCCACCGCCCCCAGAACCCCGGAGGGGGACATCGACCTGGAGTCCCCCCAGCTGCTGGATATGGACCTACTGGACGAGACCTTCACCAAACTCACCCGGGGGGAGGAGGTCATCATCCCCAAATTTGAGTTTTCCCGGCAGATGCGCAACGACGCCCGGGGCCGGCCTCTCTCCCTGGGACCCAACGAGATCGCCATTTTCGAGGGCATCCACGCCCTCAATGACGACATCGCCGGCCGGCATCCCGAGGCTACCACCCTCTATATCTCCGCCCGGGCCAATATCCTGGACGGGGAGGCCCTGCGCTTCAAGGGCACCTGGATGCGCATTACCCGCCGGACCGTCCGGGATCTGAACTTCCGGGGGACCGACATGACCACCACCCTCTCCATGTGGCACAACGTCCGCCGGGGCGAAAAGCGCTACATCTCCCCCTTCAAAAACCGGGCCCATATCATCATCGATTCCTCCCTGCGCTATGAGGTCCCCCTCTTCGCCAACTACGCCTTCGCGCTGGAGGCGGCGCTGAAGGATCTGGACCCCCGCAACCCCCGCTGGAAGGAGCTCCATGAGATGGTGGCGTCCTTCCGCTATTTCCCCACCGTGGACCCTGCTCTTGTCCCCGCCAGTTCCCTGATCCGGGAGTTCATCGGCGGCGGGAGCTATCATTATTCCTGAGCGTCCAAGTCAAACCATGAAAGAAGGCACGAACTATGTCTGAATGCACCCACGATTGTTCCTCTTGCGGCGAGAGCTGTTCTGAGCGCACCGAGGCCCAGAGCTTTGAGGCCCCCGCCAATCCCCTCTCCCACGTCGGCAAGGTCATCGCCGTAGTCAGCGGCAAGGGCGGCGTCGGCAAGAGCCTGGTCACCTCCTCTCTGGCGGTGGCCATGCAGCAGCGGGGCAAACAGGTCGGCATCCTGGACGCCGACATCACCGGCCCCTCCATCCCCAAGGCCTTTGGCCTCCACCAGCGGGCCACCGCCGACGACAACGGCATTTATCCCGTCATCTCCCAGAGCGGCATCAAGGTCATGAGCCTCAACCTCCTCATGGAGAACGAGAGCGACCCGGTGGTGTGGCGCGGTCCGGTCATCGCCGGCGCCGTCAAGCAGTTCTGGACCGATGTGGTCTGGGGCGATCTGGACTATCTCTTTGTGGATATGCCGCCCGGAACGGGCGACGTGCCCCTGACTGTGTTCCAGTCCCTGCCGGTGGACGGCATCATCGTGGTGACCTCCCCCCAGGACCTGGTGCGCATGATCGTGGGCAAGGCCCTGCGCATGGCCGAGCTGATGAACATTCCCATCCTGGGTCTGGTGGAGAATTACAGCTACTACCAGTGCGAAAACTGCGGCAAGCGCCACGCCATTTTCGGCGAGAGCCACATCAACACCGTGGCCTCCAACCACGGCCTGAAGGTGCTGGCCCGGCTGCCGGTGGACCCCAAGGTGGCCGCCTCCTGCGACAAGGGCTCCATTGAGCGTTTGGAGACCAACTACCTGACGGATGTGGCCCGTCAGCTGGACGAAATGAACTGACAGAAGAAATCCCCGTCCGTTGGGACGGGGATTTCTCTTGCTCAAATACCCCCCACCGTCTCCGCCAGCAGGGCGGCGTAGCGGGGGAGGGTGTCCAGTCTGGCCCGCTCGTCCACCGAGTGGGCGTCCAGGATGTCGGGTCCGGTGCTGACCAGGTGCATGGCCGGGTTTTTGGCCCCCAGTACCGACGGCTCCAGCCCCACATGGACGGCGGACACCTCCATCTCCCGTCCCTCCACCCGGCGGAAGGCGGCGCACACCCGCCCCACCAGCGGGTCCTCCGGACTGCCCGGCCAGCCGGGATAGCGGGAGAGGGCCGAGAGGGTAAAGCCGTGGCGTCGGGCGTTTTCATCGTGGGCGGCGGCCAGGCGGTCCTCCTCCCGCTGGTCGGCGCAGCGCAGGAAGGCCATGACCCCCAGCGTTTTTCCCTCCCGCTCCACCTTGCCCAGATTGGCCGACGCGCCGGGCACGGCGGGGAAGCGGGGGTGCATGGCGCAGACCCCGTTGAAGAGGGTGGCCAGAAAGTCCAGCGCGTCCCGGGCGCAGTCCGCCGTCCAGACCTTGCGGGGCAGGGGGACCGCCCGGAGGGGAAAGCGCAGATGGGGGTCGGTCTCCCGGTGGGCCTCACCGGCCGCGGCGGCAAAGTCCGCCCAGCGCCGGCGGAACCAATCCGCCCGGCCGTCAGGCAGCACCACCACCGCCTCCGCCCGGCCGGGGATGGCGTTGTGGGCCGTCCCGCCGGAGAATTCCGCCACGGCGCACCCGGCGTCCCGCAGAAAGCCGGCCAGCGCCTGGATGGCGTTGATCCGTCCCCGGTGGATGTCGTCGCCGGAGTGGCCCCCGGTCCCGCCGGAGATCTCTACCGCCAGGGCGGTCCCGGCGGGGCAGTCCGTCTCTTCCATGGTCCGGCGGTAGCTCTCCCGCCGGCCGCCGGCAGAACCGGCAATGGCCCGTCCGTAGTGGAAGCCGTCGGTGTTCAGAAGGCCCCATGCGCCCTCCAGCCAGCGGGGCGGCACCTGAGCCGCTCCCACCAGCCCCACCTCCTCCGCCGTGGTGAAGAGGAGGCGGAGAGGCCCGTGGGGCACTCCCTTTTGGAGAAGCCACAGCACCGCCGCATTGCCCAGATGGTTGTCCGCCCCCAGGGAGGACCGGCCGTCGGTACGCACAAAGCCGTCCCTTACCCGGATGACCGGGGCGTCGGTCAGCCTGTCAAAGCCGCTCCCCGGCCGGACGGCGCATACCATGTCCATATGCCCCTGCAATACCAGCAGGGGACGGTCCTCCCGGCCGGGCGTGGGGGGGACGGAGACGAGCAGGTTGCCCGCTCCGTCCCGCTCCGCCGGTCCGATTCCCAGGGCCTCCAAAAAAGCCTCCAGCGCTTTACCCGCCGCTTCCTCGTGGCCCGACGGCCGGGGACAGCGGGAAATCTGCCGGAAAATCTCCAAAATTTCCTCCGTGATCTGTTGGGCCCCGCCCAGCGCTTCCACCGCGTCCATGCTCCCATCCCTCCGTTTTTTCTCTATCTTATCCCTCTTTTTCTCCCTTGGCAAGACTTACGGTCCAATCACCGCCCACAGGCCCAGCAACGCCAGCAGTCCGCCGCCCAGGGGCGCCAGCCACCGCCCGCCCAGCCGCAGGCCCGCCGTCCGGCCCAGAGCCAGCGCACCCAGGGTCACGGCAAAGTTGCATCCCATTCCCCACAGCACATCCACGCCCATGGCGCCCGCCGCCGCGCCGGCCGCGGCGTTGTTCACCCCCAGCGCCGCCGCCAGGGCGCACCAGGCCCACCAGCTTTCCTCCATCGGCGCTTCCTCCGCGCCCGCGCCGCCCCGCAGGGCGTCCAGCACGCACCACAGACCCACCGCCAGCAGCGCCACGCCGCCCAGCCGTTCCGCCCGGCCCAGCTGCCACAGCGCCGCCGCCGTATGTCCCACCGCCAGCGACAGACCCGTCACCAGCGTCGTCAGCGCCGCCAGCGTCAGCGCCTGCCGCCGGCTGATCCGCTGCCCCCGGCTCCTGGCCACCGCCGCCAGCAGCACCGTATCCAAATTGCAAGCCAGCGTAAACGAGAGCGCCGGCCATATCGCATCAAACATGGTTCATTCCTCCCGGTCCATCTTATGAGCCCGGCGGAAGGTGGTGCCCTTCTTCCACTGGCCGGCGGCGGCCTTTGTGTGGTATACTGAAAAGCCGGAATGGACTTTTGCCCGAAAGGACGGTTTTGTTTTATGAGCGCCCGTGAGGAATTTATCGAGCTGTACACCACCCATATCCACCGGGACGGCAGCGCCGCCCTGCTGGACTACCTGACCAGCAGGAGCGACTTTTTTACCGCCCCCGCCTCCGCCCGGTTTCACGGCGCCTACGCCGGCGGCCTGTGCGACCACAGCGTCAACGTCTACCACTGTCTCACCGATTACCTCGCCCGGGAACGGGTCCAGGAGCTGTACGGCCTGGACTATCCCCCGGAGAGCGTGGCGGTGGTGTCCCTCCTCCATGACCTGTGCAAGATCGGCTGCTACAAAAGCGGCACCCGCAACGTGAAAAATGCTGAGGGCAAGTGGGAGGCGGTGCCCACCTTCCACTTTGAGGACCCCTTGCCCTATGGCCACGGGGAAAAGAGCGTCTACATCATCAGCGGCTTTATGCGCCTGACCCGGGAGGAGGCCATGGCCATCCGGTGGCACATGGGCTTTTCCGGCAGCGAGGACCCCCGGACCATCGGGCAGGCCCTGGAGCAGTATCCCCTGGCCTTTGCCCTGAGCGTGGCCGACATGGAGGCCACCTATTTTCTGGAGGGGGAGCGGGTCTGACGGCGTTGCCAGCCCTCCGCCGGTCTGGTATAATAGGGAGAAAAGGAGGGAGTCTCATGGATCTCATTACTTGCAGTGAGTGCGGCAAGCACTATGACTATGACAAGGACGAATTTTGTCCCAAATGCGGCGTATATAACCCCTCCAGCCAGCATAAGGCGTCCATGCGCGCCAGGCCCGCCTCTCGTCCGGCTGCCCGCCCGGCCGCCAACAGAGGGTATCCGTCTCCGTTCCGGCAGGAGACACGCTCCGCCCGGAGCGCCGGCCAGGGGTCTGAGGGGAAAAAGAAGGGGCTCACCCTGTCCCAGATCATCATTATTCTGGTGGCCATCTACTTCCTCATCAGCTTTCTGATCCCCCTCTCCCGCATGGCCTTCCTTTTCTGAACGAATGGAGGTTTTCCGCTTTTGAAAAACATTACGCTTATCGGTATGCCCGGCTCAGGCAAGAGCACCATCGGGGTGCTGCTGGCCAAGTCCCTGGGCTTCGGCTTTATCGACACCGACCTGGTCATCCAGCAGCAGCAGGGCGTCCTGCTCCAGCAGGTGCTGGACCGGGTGGGCACGGAGGCTTTTCTCGATCTGGAGGCCGACGCCATCGCCGGCGTGGTCTGTGACCGGTGCGTCATCGCGCCGGGCGGCAGCGTGGTCTGCCGGGAAAAGGGCATCCGGCATTTGAAGGACATCAGCACGGTGGTTTATCTGGACATCCCCTGCGGCGTGCTGGAGCAGCGCATCCAGAACATGGGCTCCCGTGGCATCGCCTTCCAGCCCGGCGAGACCCTGGCCGACGTGTACCGCTACCGCGCCCCTCTGTACCGGCGCTACGCCGACCTCATTGTGGACGGCGACCAGCGCTCCCTGGAAGCCTCCCTCTCCGCCGTGCTCCAGGCCCTCATCGGCGTATAAAAAACGCAGTCCCGGACGAAACATCACGTCCGGGACTGCTTCTTTTTTCTCATAAAGCAGCGCGTCCCTTTTCAGGGGGACGCGCTGCGCTGTCAGGAGGGGAGAGGATCAGTCCTCGTCCTTCTCCTTCTTGCCGCGGATGGCGAGGGTCAGGCCGGTACAGGCCAGGCCCACCCCCACCACAGAGAGGGCCACCGCAATGGCGATGTCACCGCGGCTCACATTCATGCCCGTCTGGGGCAGATCGCCCATCGGCATGACGCCGTCCGTCAGAACGACGGTCTCGGTCATGGTCTCCTCCGTGTCCAGGACCGGCTGAACCTGGGCCTCGTCGGACAGGGGAATCTGCGCTTCTTCCAGCTCGGTCATCTCGTCCTGGGGCTCCTCGACGGGCTCCTCAGCGGGGAGCTGGGGCGCAGCGTCCAGGGGGGTCTCTTCGTCCTCGAGAGAGATCTCCTCCTCGTCCAGGTCGGCCTCGTGGCGGATGCCCTCGTGGCCGGTGATGACAGTGGAGCCGGTGTCTCCGGGCTGCTCGGGATCGGTGGTATCATCGGGATCGGGCTTGGTATCGGGATTGGTGTTGTCGCCAGTGTTGTCGCCAGTGTTGTCGCCGGTGTTGTCGCCGGTGTTGTCGCCGGGGGTCAGGGCATCGTCCGAGAGGAAATACTCGGCAAAGGACAGGCCCATGCAGGGGTCATAGCTGGCATAGTTCAGGTCCTCGGCAGGGATGGTGACGTCCACCCACTCAAAGCTCCAGGGCAAATGATAGGTCAGGGTAATGGAGGCAACATCCTCGGGCTGGTGATTGGCAGGGTCGATAGGAGTCGCGGACCAGGTGCTGTAAACATCATTCCAGCCGCTGAGAACCCAGTAGTCATCGCTGAAGTTGAACTTTACGATGTCGCAGGTATAGTCCTCCAGGTCCATGTCCAGCGCCTCTTCGGCGTAGGTCTTGAAGTCAGCCAGCGCGGCGCCGGTCACATGATGCTCACGGACAAAGACCTCATCGGGATAGTCCTCGCCGGGAATCTCCTCCTCGAAGATATCCACCAGCATGTCATCGTCGATGGGAAACTCAGAGTTGTCAGGTTCGGCCACGATCTCCTGATCCACCATCATGTCGTCGTCGATGGGGAACTCAGAGTTGTCAGGTTCGGCCACAATCTCCTGATCCACCATCATATCGTCGTCATTGGGGTCGCCGGGCTCCGCCGTGATGTTGTCCCAGCCGTTGTGGTTGCCGTTGTCGGGCTTGCCGTTGGGCTTTTCGTGGTAGTTGCCGTTCTCGGGGCGGCGCTCCTGCTGGACCAGAACGTCCGCGGGGGTGTTGTCGCTGTGGGTCTGACCCTCGGCGGCGAGGGCGGCGGGGGAAAGCATGCTCAGGGCCAGTACGCCGCTGAGCACCAGGGTAAGGGGTTTCTTATTTGCCATCATCGTTCATTCTCCTCAAAAATTGAAGTTTGAGAATAAACTCAGTGGCGGCCGGACGGGCATAGCGCCATAAGACGCCTTAGCCTCCAAAGCTTTGCGTCCCGGTCTTTCGGCCGGTTTGCCCTTTTACGCTGAGCCGGCCCCCCTTGGGAGGACCGGTTCTCTGTGTGCCGGTTTTATGAGGAGAGTATAACACACGACGGTTACATTTACAGTAACATTTGCTATTAAAATATTAAAAAGTAATCATTCTACGAAACCGTCAATAAATGCCATCCAATACCTGGATAATCTGTGCAATACAGCTCTCATCACAGGAGCTCACCAGCTCCGCCCCCCACTGCTTCACCACCGGGGCGCAGTTGGAGGGGGCGAAGGGAATGGCCGATACCGCCAGCATGGGGATATCGTTCTCATTGTCCCCCACGCAGTAGATGTCCTTTTTGGCCACCCCCAGATGCTCCGCCAGCCGGAGCACCATGCCCCCCTTGGTGCTTCCCTTGGCGGTCACCTCCAGCAAAACGTCGTTGGAAAAGATGATCTCGTAGTATTCCTGCCACCGCCCGGCCATATAGGCCCGGACCTCCTCCAGCACCGCCCGCTCCTGCTGCAAAATCACCTTGGTAAAGGGGGTGGTCATCTGCCGGATGGGCAGCTCCGTACCGGTGCAGCCCGCCCGGCGCAGGTGGTTCCAGGTGACCTGGTTGGGGTTGTGGAGGTAGATGGTATCGCCGTGGTAGGCCTCAAAGCCCACGGCGGGGACGGCGGCGGCGGTCTCCATCAGGTCCTCCCGGATGCGTGGGGGGAGGAAGGTCTCACAGATGGTCTCGCCGGTGCGGAAGTCGTAGATGGCGGCCCCGTTGGAGATGATGACGGGGGCGTTGATGGGGGCCAGGTGGAAATAGCGGGCGAAGGTGGGCCGGGCCCGGCCGGTGGCCACGGTGAAGTAACCCCCTTCCCGGATAAAGTAGGAGATGGCCGCCACGTTTTCGGGGGAGACGGTGCGGTCAGAGCCGTACAGGGTATCGTCAAAGTCGCTGGCCAGCAGGACATTCTGGAATTTTCCCATATCAAAACACCTCTTCTGTGACAAAATACAAAAGGGACCGGACCCCATAACGGGTCCGATCCCATGATACCGTTCCTTGTTTGGTTTGGCAAGTGTTCAGGCCAGGTCCCGGCCGGTGAGGTAGCGGTTCAACGGGCGGTAGAGCACGCCAAAGACGATGAGGCACAGCACCGTGTCAATGAGTACATAGCTGCCGTTATAGGCCAGAGAATACATCCAGGGGCTGGTAAAGGTGGCGTTGAACAGCTCGGTGGGGGCCAGGATGCGGTAAACAGTGATGCCGCTGATAAAGTGCATCACAAACCGGGCAAAGGCGCCCAGCACGCTCCCCCAGAAAATGCCCCACTTGTGCCCCCGGGCCAGACCGGCTGCGCTCAGCACGGCAAAGGCCAGCACATAGTCCAGCAAAATGGACTGCCAGGCATAGCTCACGACCCCTTGGACAAAAATTTGCAAAATTCCAAAAGCAAAACAGCCGATCAGGCCGCTCTTTACGCCCCAGCGGACGCAGAATAGAAAGAGGGGCAGCATCTCCAGGGAGATGGAGCCGCCCTGGGGCAGCTCAAAGAGCTTGATCAGCCCCAGAATGAGGGACAGGGCCACCATAAGGGCCCCCTCGCACAGCATCTGTACCGTCCTGTGATGGATGGGCCGTCTTTTTCCCGCGGTTTTTTCCATATCGGTTCCTCCCAAATAAAAACG
Source organism: Pseudoflavonifractor phocaeensis (assembly GCF_016901735.1). Lineage (GTDB taxonomy): Bacteria > Bacillota > Clostridia > Oscillospirales > Oscillospiraceae > Pseudoflavonifractor_A. The sequence goes on from NZ_JACLZC010000018.1 coordinate 19,226, forward strand.
TACCGCAGCCCACATCTGATGAGCGGCTGCGGTACGAAAAAACAACACGGACAGCCCCAACTTCCTACGCCGGCATTACCCGGATCAGGTGTGAGGGACACGGGCGGCATGACTACGCCCCGATCTCAGCCGGACTTGACATCCAGCGCCCCTTGGGAACGGTATGCAATTGCTGCGGTCGGGTTGATTATACCATCCTGCGAAGCTTTGTCAAGAGGGCCTCGAACCAGTCGGGGAGGGGACACTCCACCGTCATCTCCTCCCCCGTCCGGGGATGGGTAAAGGTGAGGGTGCGGGCGTGGAGACACTGGCCGGTCAGACCCGGATAGGGGGTCTTGCTGCCGTACACCGTGTCCCCCAGCAGCGGATGGCCGATGTGGGCCATATGGACCCGGATCTGGTGGGTACGCCCCGTCTCCAGCCGGCAGGCGATGTGGGTACAGCCGGGAAAGCGCTCCAAAACGGTGTAGTGAGTCACCGCCCGCCGTCCGGTCTGCCAGTCCACCGCCATTTTCTTCCGGTCGGTGCGGTGGCGGGCGATGGGGGCGTCGATGGCGCCGCTGTCCTCCTTCGGCCCCCCCACACAGACGGCCTCATACCCCCGGTAGAGGGAGTGGTCCTGCAATTGTTCGGCCAGGGCCAGGTGGGTAAAGTCGTTCTTGGCGGCGATGAGAAGCCCCGAGGTGTCCCGGTCGATGCGGTGGACGATGCCGGGCCGCAGCTCCCCGTTGATGCCCGACAGGCTGCCGTTGCAGTGGTAAAGCAGGGCGTTGACCACGGTACCGTCGGGGTGGCCGGGGGCGGGGTGGACCACCATGCCCACCGGCTTGTTGATAACGATCAGGTCCCCGTCCTCATAGACCACATCCAGCGGCAGGTCCTGGGGGAGGACGTCCACCGGCGACGGGTCGGCGATGACCACCGTAATGAGGTCCGCCTCCCTGAGCCGCTCATTTTTTTTCAAAGCCTTTCCGTCCCGGGTGACCTTCCCCTCCTCCAGCAGCTTCTGGGCGGCGGAGCGGGTGAGCTGGGGGAGGGACCGGGCCAGAAAGGCGTCGCACCGCTCGCCGGTCCGGTCAGCGGTGAGAGTCAGCGGAGTCATGGCCGTCCTCCTTCTCCCCGAAGAACAGGTAATACACCACAAAGGAGATCCCGCCGCAGACGATGCAGATATCGGCCACGTTGAAAATGGGGAAGGTGATAAACAGGGTCTGAAACATATCGGTGACGTAGCCGAAAATGACACGGTCGATCAGGTTGCCCACCGCGCCGGCCAGCACCACCGCCAGGGAGCACATGGCCCACCGCTGGGGGAAGGTACGCCGCGCCAGCAGCACCACCAGCAGCACCGACACCACCAGGGAGGTGAGGGTTAGAATCCAGGTGTGCTGATGGAAGATAGAGAAGGCGGCGCCGGTGTTCTGGGCATAGGTGAGACCCAGCACATGGGGGAGAAAGGGAAGCTGAGCGCCCACGGGGATATACAGGCGGACCAGGGCCTTGACGATCTGGTCGGCGGCCACCAGCACGGCGGCCAGGAAAAAATAGAGCATGGCGGAACCTCCCCGGTCAGTCGTCGCTGAGGTAGTAGGGCTTCATCAGGCTGGGCTGCTCGGTGGAGTCCTTCACCGCGCCGGAACGGGGGGCCAGCTCGGGACCGCCCGACCGTCTGGGGGCGTTTCCGCCCCGGCGGCGCTTCTTCTGCCCTCCGCCATTAAGCACCTCCAGCGCGCTGGCGGGGGCGCGCTCCTTGCCCCGGCGGGTTTTCTGTTCCGTCTTGGGCTCCTTGGGCTTCCGGGCCGGCTTGGCCTGCCGGGCAGACTTGGGCTCCTGAGCCGGTTCCTGGGCGGGCTTTTTCCGCTTTTGGCCGGCGCTCTTCTCCCGGACGGTCCGGCTGGAGGTCCGGGGAGCCAGAAGCCGGGCGGTGGCGTCCATGATGACGTCGCCGGCCAGGGGGTCCCGGCGGAAGGCGGGAGAGACCGGCTCGGCGGGCGGGACGGTACGGGGCGCGGTGGCGGTGAGGGCCTCCTCCAGGGTGGCGGAGGCACGGTGGGCCCGGCCCCGGCGCTTCTTTTTCTCCGGCTCCGCCGGTGCGGGCGGGGCAGAGGGAATGGTCACTGGCTCCGCCGGACGCTCGGCCTTGGCGGGGCGCTCACTCTTGCGGCGCTCGGCCTTGCGGGCCCGGGCGGCGGAACGGGCTTCGGCGTCCTCCGGGTTGACCAGCCGGCCCTTCTTGTCCCGGGGCAGGGGGGTGAGCACCTCCATGGGCCAGGGATGGTCCTTCACCTCGGGGATGGGCTTACCCAGCAGCCCCTCGATGGCCTTGAGCTCGTCGGCCTCGTTCACGTCGCAGAAGGAGATGGCGGTGCCGCCGTGACCGGCCCGGCCGGTGCGTCCGATGCGGTGGACGTAGGTCTCGGGCACGTCGGGCAGGTTGTAGTTAAAGACGTGGGACAGCTCCTCGATGTCCAGACCCCGGGCGGCGATGTCGGTGGCCACCAGGGCCTTCACCCGGCCGGCCTTGAAGTCGGCCAGGGCCTGCTGCCGGGCGGTCTGGCTCTTGTTGCCGTGGATGGCGGCGGCGGGGACGCCCCCCTTTTGCAGCTCCCCGGCCACCTTGTTGGCTCCGTGCTTGGTGCGGGTAAAGATCAGGGCGTTTTTCACCCCTCCGGTCATCAGCAGGGAGAGGAGGAGCTTGGTTTTGTTGCCCCGGTCCACCCGGTAGAGCTTCTGGTCGATGACCTCCACCGGGGAGGACACCGGCGTCACCGCCACCCGGACCGGGTCCCGCAGCAGCTGGTCCACCAACTCGGTGACCTCGGGGGGCATGGTGGCCGAGAAGAAGAGGGTCTGCTTGCGCCTGGGCAGCCACTGGAGGATCTTTTTCACATCGTGAATAAAGCCCATGTCCAGCATCCGGTCGGCCTCGTCCAGTACAAAGATTTCCAGCTTGCCGAAGTCCAGCAGCTTCTGCTGATAGAGGTCGATGAGCCGGCCCGGCGTGGCCACCAGGATATCCACCCCCCGGCGGACGGCGTCCACCTGGGGCCCCTGTCCCACGCCGCCGAAGATCACCGCCGAGCGCAGGCGGAGGTTTTTCCCATAAGCCACAAAGCTCTCCTGGATCTGGAGGGCCAGCTCCCGGGTGGGGGTGAGGACCAGGGCGCGGATGGGGCGGAGGCCCCGGGTGTGGGTGGCGGAGAGGCGCTGCAAAATGGGCGCAGCAAAGGCGCAGGTCTTGCCGGTGCCGGTCTGGGCGATGCCCAGCACGTCCCGCCCGTTCAGGGCCGGCGGGATGGCCTGTTCCTGGATGGGGGAGGGCCGCTCATAGCCCAGGTCGGCCAGCGCCCCCAGGATGGGCTCTATGAGGCCGAGAGATTGGAATGTCATAGTATACAAATTCCTTTACCAAATGATTTTCCGGGCGGCGCGCCGCCATGACGCACCCGCGCCCGCTGGCAGGGGGACCAGCGGGCGCGTTGCGATTTGGTTATTAGTATAGCATATTTACCCCCAAAATACAAGCGGCGCGGCGGGACTACTATGACACCGGTTATGACAACCTTTCCTCCCCTTTTGTTCTTGCACGAATAAAACCGATGGTCTATAATGATAGTCTAGGCAGTATCTACAAACAGCAGCTGTGAAGGGAGCGAGCAGATTATGGAATATTCGATTCAGATTGCCAAGTGGGTCAAGCAGTTTTTGGACGAGGACGACTGGCACTATGAGTTCAACGAGGAGAAGGGCACCTTTAACTTCAACCTGAAGCTCAAGGGCAAGCTGCAAAGCGCGAAATACCGCATCCTGGTGCGCAAGTACGACTACTCCGTCTATGTAGTCTGCCCCATGTCCGCCGAGGATTGCCTGCCCCAGATGGCCGAGTTCATCAGCCGCGCCAACTACGGCCTTGCCAACGGCAACTTTGAGCTGGACTTCCGGGACGGCGAGATCCGCTACAAGTGCTTCGTCAACTGCGACGAGACCGTCCCCGGCAAGGAGACCATCAAGGACAGCATCTATGTCCCCGCCCGTATGTTCATGCGCTACGGCGACGGCATCGTGGCCGTCCTCTTCGGCATGAAAACCCCCGAGCAGGCCGTCAAGGACTGCGAGTCCGCCAGCTGAATTCCCGTTACATAAGAAAAACGCCGCCCATCCTCCCGGATGGACGGCGCTTTTTCATGCGCTTCTATACAAATACCCGCTGGATGAGCACCATGTAAAACACCGTCCCGCCGAAGATGGACAGGAGGTTGTTGTGCTTCCAGAGATGGAGGACCACCACCACAATGACCGACAAAAAGGCGGGCAGCCAGCTGCTTACGGCGGCCAGCTCCAGCCCGGTCCCGGCAGAGAACAGGGTCCCCAGCCAGGTGAGGAAATGGGCCTCCCGCAGGCAGTAGACGATGAGCATGGCGATGATGGCCGGCGGCAGCACCCGGCCCAGATAGAGCACCAGGGCAGGGGGATGCTCCCCCCGGTCAAAGAGGAGAAAGGGTACCGCTCTGGTAAAAAAGGTCACCAGCGCCATGACGGCGATGGCGGCGATGGCCTGGGGTACGGTCAGCATAGGATGTCCTCCTTTTCCTGGGTCTCCTGCTTCTGGTCCAGCCGGCCCCGCAGGAGGAGCAGCGCCCCCACCATCACAAAGAGGGCGGGAATGAGCATGTTTTCCGCCCCCACAATGAGCAGGCTGACCAGCGTCACCCCAAAGCCCAGCAGGGCGGGCAGGTGCTGTTTGACGCTCTCCCACTGCTCCACGGCGATGACCACGAAGAGAGCCGTCATGGCAAAGTCCACGCCGGTGGTGTCGATGGGGAGCACCGCCCCCGCCACCGCGCCGATCACCGACCCGGCGATCCAGTAGGACTGGTCCAGAATGGCAATGGCAAAGTAAAAGTTCCGCGGGTCCACCCCCGCCGGAGCCTTGGTGCCACTCAGGAGGGCGTAGGTCTCGTCGGTGAGGGAGAAGATCATGTACAGCTTGCGCTTGCCCATGCCCCGGAATTTTTCCAGCATGGACAGGCCGTAGACCACATGGCGCAGGTTGATGAGCAGAGTCATGAGCGCCACCGTCCCCAGTCCGGCCGCCGTGGCCAGCAGGGTGACCCCCAGATACTGCCCCGACCCGGCGTAAATGGTGAGACTCATGAAAAAGGCCCAGATGAAATTGTAGCCGATCCCCTCCAGCATGAGCCCAAAGGCGATGCCGATGGCCAGATACCCCATCAGCACCGGCAGGGTCACGGGAAAGGCCGCCGCCAGGGCTTTTCGGTCCATTGCGTATCACTTCCTCCGATTTGTTCAACTCGATATTGTACTAAAGTTTTTCCCCGATTGCAAGCCCGTCCGGCTTTTTTCCGCCGGACGGTTGTTTTTATCAAAAAAAACGCTATAATAATACTCTGATATGCTGAAAAAGGAGGAAACGGTCCCATGCGCCGTATGCTGTTTATCTACAACCCCCATGCCGGCAAAGGATACGTCAAAAATCACCTGGCGCTCATTCAAAACGCCTTTGCCCGTGCCGGCTGGCTCATCGTGGCCCACCCCACTCAGGCGCCGGGCGACGCCAAGGATACCGCCGCCCTCCTGGGCGGCTGGGTGGACCGGGTGGTATGCTGCGGCGGAGACGGCACCCTCCACGAGGTGGTCAACGGCCTGATGGCCCTCCCCAGCCGGCCGGAGATCGGCTACATCCCCACCGGCACCACCAACGACTTCGCCCGCAACCTTCAGCTCCCCAGAAGCCTGGAGGGCAAGGCGGAAAACGCCGCCGGAGGCGTTCCCAGACCGGTGGATGTGGGCCGGTTCAACGACCGATGCTTTATCTATGTGGCCGCCTTCGGCGCCTTTACCGACGTCTCCTACGATACGCCCCAGGGCTTTAAGAGCGTCTTTGGGCACCTGGCCTACGTCCTGGAGGGCGCCGCCCGGCTGCCCAGCCTCCAGGCCTACCATTTGCAGATCACCTGGGACGGCGGGACGGTGGAGGACGATTTCCTCTACGGCATGGTGAGCAACACCATCTCGGTGGGGGGCTTTCAGAGCAGGGAGCAAAAGGATGTCCGGCTGGACGACGGCCTTTTTGAGGTCTTGCTGGTCCGCTTTCCCCAAAATCCCGCCCAGGTGCAGAGCGTACTGGGCTACCTCATGCAGGGGGGGAAGGGAGACGCCGACGGCATGGTCCTCTCCCTGCGCACCGCCCTGCTGGAGGTGGAGGGAGAGGTCCCCGTCCCCTGGACTCTGGACGGCGAGTACGGCGGTGACCCCCAGTCGGTGTCCATCCGGGTGGAGCGGCAGGCCGTGTCCATCGTTTACGGCAAGTGAGCCTCCCGTAAGCTCCGGCGGCTGCGGCGGAGGAACAGCCAGGACACCGCCGCAATGACCAGCTCGGCGGCCGGCATGGCCCACCAGAGGGCCTCCGGCGCGATACACACAGGCAGCAGCACAATCAGCGCGCCGCTCACCGCCAGCCCCCTGCTGACCGACAGCCCCAGCGCCACCGGCGCCGCCATCACCGACTGGAAGTAGTAGGGCATGAAGATATTGAAGGGGAGCAGCACATAGGAGAGGGCATAGACCCGGATGATGTCCGGTGCGATGTCCAGCACCGCCTGGGTGGGACGCATAAAGAGGCGCACCATCCCTCCGGGAAACAGCTCATTGGCGGCGCACCACACCGCGCCCAGGACAAAGGCCGTCCCGATGGACAGTCCCAGCACCCGCCGCACCCGGTCGTATTTCCCCCCGCCGTAGTTGGTGGACAGGAGGGGCTGGGCGGCGTTGCCCACGCCGTAGGCACAGGACTGGACCAGGATGGTCACGTTGGCAATGACGCCGTACACCGCCAGGGCGTCGGACCCGAAATACCGCATGATCTGGTTGTTGAACAGGGTGGACAGCACCCCCACTGCTATGTCGGTGAGGAAGCTGGACGCGCCGGAGGCGGTCACCCGGCCCAGTACGGCCAGGGGACGCTCCACCCGGCGGAAGCGCAGGGTGCATTTGGGGGAGATAAAATGGGTGCACAGCACCAGAAAGGCCACCAGCTGCCCCAGCGCCGTGGCCAGACCCGCCCCGGCAATGCCCATGTCACAGGTGAACACAAAGAACACATCGCCGCATATGTTGCACACACCTCCGGCGATCACCGCCAGGGTAGCCTTCTGGGGAGCTCCGTCGTTGCGCAGGAAGGTGCTCAGCAGCTGCCCCACCAGAAAAAGCGGAGCGGCCAAAATCACCCAGTCCACATACCGCTGGGCCAGGGGCAGCAATTCGGCCGACGCGCCGAACAGGGTGAGCAGCTCATCCCGGAAGAGGAACAGCCCCGCCCACAGCAGCGCCGCCGCGCCGCAGCCGCCGAAAAAGGCCACCGTCCAGTATTGGTCGCCCCGTTCCTTGTCGCCCGCGCCACGGGCGGTGCTCATCAGCACCGCGCCGCCCACCCCGAACAGCATTCCTAGGCTGAAAAACATGCTCCACAGCGGCATGATGACCGCCAGCGCCGCCGCGCCGTCAGGTCCCTCATACTGTCCCACCACGATGCAGTCCACCAGGGCGTAGATGGAGGTGATGAGGGAGCTGCCAAAGCAGGCGGCCAGATAGCGAAAATAGAGCGGCTTGATGGGCCGCGTCAAGAGATCCACTGCCTTTTCATCCTTTCCGTCTGATGGTTTGCGGAAGGTTCAAAAAAACCGGATAAGACCGAAGGCCGCGCCCCCCATCTTATCCGGTACCCAAGATACCCTCCGATGACGGAACTTATCCTAGCATAGTCCCCACCCAAAGTCAATAGGGGCATTTTCTGCGCGCATAGGGAGAGAATACCATGAATTATCACGCCGGAACTTACGATATCGCGGTCATCGGCGCCGGACACGCCGGCATCGAGGCCGCCCTGGCCGCCGCCCGCATGGGTCTGGAGACCATCTGCTTCACCGTCAACCTGGACGCGGTGGGCAATATGCCCTGTAATCCCGCCATCGGCGGCACCGGCAAGGGCCACCTGGTCCGGGAGCTGGACGCCCTGGGGGGTGAGATGGGAAAAGCCGCCGACGAGGCCTGCATCCAATACCGGGTGCTCAACAAGGGCAAGGGGCCGGCGGTGTGGTCCCTCCGGGCCCAGGCCGACCGCCGCCGCTATCAGGAGCGGATGAAGCACACCCTGGAAAACCAGCCTCACCTGTGGGTCAAACAGGGGGAGGTAACCCAAGTCCTCACCGACGAGACCGGCGCGGTCTCCGCCGTACGCACCGCCACCGGCGCCACCTACGCCGTGAAAGCCGCCGTCATCGCCACCGGCACCTATTTGGGCGGGCGGACCATCACCGGCGAGGTGGAGCGCACCTCCGGCCCCGACGGCATGGCCGCCGCCCTGGCTCTTACAGACTCCCTCCGGAGCCTGGGCCTTACCCTCCGGCGCTTCAAAACCGGCACGCCTCCCCGCATCCACCGCCGCAGCGTGGATTTTTCCAAAATGGAGCTGCAATTGGGGGACGAGATCCCCGTGCCCTTTTCCTTTTCCACCCGGACCCCGCCGGAAAATCAGGCCGTATGCTACCTGACCTACACCAACCAGGCCACCCACGACGTGATCCGGGCCAATCTCCACCGCTCGCCCCTCTTTTCCGGCGTCATCGAGGGGGTGGGCCCCCGTTACTGCCCCTCCATCGAGGACAAGGTGGTCCGCTTTGCCGATAAACCCCGCCACCAGCTCTTTTTGGAGCCCATGGGGCTCAACACCGAGGAGCTCTACTTGCAGGGCTTTTCCTCCTCTCTCCCGGAGGAGGTACAGGCGGAGATGCTCCACACCATCCCCGGCCTGGAGCACGCCCAGATGACCCGGGCCGCCTACGCCATTGAGTACGACTGCGTGGACCCCACCGAGCTGCGCCCCACCCTGGAGTGCAAGGCGGTTCCCGGCCTCTACGGCGCGGGACAGTTCAACGGCTCCTCCGGCTACGAGGAGGCGGCGGTGCAGGGCTTTGTGGCCGGTGTCAACGCGGCGCTGAAGATTTTGGGCCGTCCGCCCCTCATCCTCCGGCGGGACCAGGGCTATATTGGGGTACTCATCGACGACCTGGTCACCAAGGGTACCAACGAACCCTACCGCATGATGACCTCCCGGACGGAGTACCGCCTCCTCCACCGGCAGGACAACGCCGACCAGCGCCTGGCCGCCATCGGCCATACTCTGGGCCTGGTGGACGACGCATTTTATGGGCAGGTGGTGGAAAAATACGACCGGGTGGACCGGGAGGAAAAGCGGCTGGAGCACACCGGCGCAGCCCCGTCGGCGGCGCTGGACGAGATGCTTTCCGCCCACGGAGAGCCCCCCGCCCCCAACGGAGCCCGGCTGGCCGACCTGCTCCGCCGGCCCCGCATCGGCTACGACGACCTGGCCCCCTTTGACCCCAACCGCCCGGACCTGCCGGCGGCGGTCCGGGAGAGCGTGGAGATCTCCGTCAAGTACCGGGGTTATATCGAAAAGCAGCTGCGCCAGGTGGCCGAAATGCGCCAGCTGGAGGAAAAGCCCCTCCCCGCCGATTTGGACTACCTGCACATGGAGGGCCTGCGGCTGGAGGCCCGGCAGAAGCTGGACCGCATCCGCCCGCTGAACATGGGTCAGGCCAGCCGTATTTCCGGCGTCAGCCCGGCGGACATCGCCGTTCTGCTGGTGGCGATGCAGAAAGAGTAACGCGTGAAAAATGGAGCGTGGAGATATCTTCCGTGTATCCATCCACATAAAAAGGAGCATGTATGAAAGAAAAGCTGGTATTGGGCCTTTCCGGCGGGGTGGACTCGGCGGTGGCCGCCCGGCTGCTGGCCCGGGACTATGACGTGACCTGCCTGTGGCTGGACATCGGCCTGGGCGGGGAGGAGGACGCCGCCGCCGTGGCCCGGTCCCTGGACTTACCCTTCCGCAAGGGGGACATCCGTTCGGCGCTGGAGCGGGAGGTCTGCGCGCCCTTCGCCGCGGCCTATCAGGCGGGCAAAACCCCCTTGCCCTGCGCCATGTGCAATCCGGCGGTAAAATTCCCCGCCCTGCTGGCCCTGGCCGGCGAGATCGGCGCGCCCTATGTGGCCACCGGCCACTACGCCCGCAGAGACACCGGCCCCGACGGACGGGCCCGGCTGCGCAAGGGCAAACCCGCCAACGATCAGTCCTATATGCTGGCCCGTCTGCCCCAGGAGATTTTAAGCCGGTGCGTCTTTCCCCTGGGGGACTACGAAAAGACCGAGGTGCGGGAACTGGCCCGGTCCTTCGGCATTCCGGTGGCGGACAAGCCGGACTCCATGGAAATCTGCTTCATCCCCGACGGGGATTACGCCGCCTGGCTGGAACGCCGGGGTTTTTCCACACCGGGGGGGAATTTTGTGGACAAAGAGGGCCACATCCTGGGCCGCCACAAGGGCATCCACAACTACACCTTAGGACAGCGGCGGGGGCTGGGGGTGTCGGGTCCCCACCGGTATTTCGTCTCCGCCATTCGCCCCGACCGGGCGGAGGTGGTGCTGTCCGACGGCTCCGACCTCTACGTCTCCCGGGCCCGGTGTACTGCCCTCAACTGGGTGGCGCTGCCCGGATTGACCGAGGACCGGACGTGCACGGTGCGCTTCCGCCACTCCAAGGCGGAGACCGAAGCCGTTCTCCACCCGGACGGGGAATTTGTGGACATCTCCACCCTGACGCCCGCCCGGGCCCCCACCCCGGGCCAGCTGGCCGTCTTTTATGAAGGCGACATCGTGCTGGGCAGCGGCTGGATCGTATGAAAAACGCGGACGTCCCTGTTTGGGGATGTCCGCGTTTTTTGAAAAGGAATTGCTACTGTTGATGCCTTATTTTTATTTCCTTTACTGCTAGTTAAGTTCTATTCCATGAAACTCCTTATACAGCCGAGACTGGTCATATCCAGAACGAGTCCAAAGAAGTGTATATGAAATGGGAACATAGTTAGCGCTCCAAATCCAATCAACGTCTGATTGAAGTAGTTTTTTCTCCTTTCCGTTATACAGATATAAATCTCCGTTTGAAATATAGACTAGAGCCGATTTGTCAGAACGAATATATTGTGTTACACCCTCTGCAATAATATTCTTTTTACCTTTGCCGTCAATGATAGCCAATTCTTGATAATCTGTATAGGCCATAATAATGTCGTCGTTATAAATATTGATATCTCTCCAAATCACATCTTCAGCTAATAAAGTATTATTTCTATTTTGATATAAATAAAGGCTACAATAAGTATTTTCATTATCTTCATAAATATCATCTATATAATAAATAGAATTATTACGCATAGATTGAATGGAGCCTTTATCTGAAATAATTGAAAAATCACTGACTGTTCCTTGATCAATTTCAGCCACAGATAAGAATCCACTGCTGTCCTTTAAATAAGCGTTTTGGGAATCAAAATAGAAAATCACTTTTTTCTTCTCTGAAATAGTCTTTGCAGCACTGGCCGATATTTGACAACAAGTACCTCCGGATACAATAACAACATAATTTTCATCTGTATAATTAATTTCAAAAAGAGCTACTACATCACTAACTGAGGTAATGGAACTGATATCTCCTGTTTTAGAAATCACATCGGGCGTATTAAAAATGATACCTCCTGAACAGTTTTCAGTACTAAGAACATTTTCGTTAATTATTGTCAGGGTCCCGTTTTTATAACAGTACAATGTATGGAGCGGATAGTTATTTGCTGTATTTTGAAGTTCCTCACGCAGTTTGCTGTCAAAAATCTCCTGGCCATATTTTTCTTTTACAAAGTTGTAAAGATTAATACTGCGACCATTATCAGCAATAAAGTATGACGCATTATTATCTATATCATACGCTATCATATCTATTTTTTCAGCGATTTCCTTACTTGCTCCATTGAAATCTACCACATACAAGGTTTGAGTGTTATCATCCTCATTTTTCCTGTATAAAATGTGGTCAAAATCCGCATATAAAGTATGATAATCATTAGATTTTTGTGAAGCAAAAAAGCAATTGGTTGCCAGCTCCCTTGAAAAAGCTGCATTATCGAGATCAACGCCGTATATACTTAGTCCATCAGTGTCATTTCCAATAGTATAGACCAAGTGGCCCAAGTCATCTATATAATAGTTATCAACATGGTTAGATATTTGAGTCGTAATTCCCTCTTTCCAATAGCGCAACTCATTTTCATTAGCCAGATATAGAATAGAACCATCGTTCAATTCAGAAAAATCTGTTAGCGCATTGGTTGCTATGGTTTCAATATAATTGCCATTAATATCAGCACGGCATAAAGTATACAGTCCAGTATTATTATCATAATTTGTATAGTAGTATATATATTTTTTATCCTTGCTGAACATCACCATATTATACGTAATGCCCTTATCATCGCTATCCGCGATATATGTACTGCCATCTTCATTTTCATCGGAAATCAGCATATATTTCCCGTTGGAAAGACAGACATACGTATTTTTTTCGCCAAAGAGATCGGGTAAGCCTATGCCCATTGCATCGTCAGAAACTACCGGCGCAGCCACATCCTTTGACGGCGAGGGCGCCGCCCCTTGCTGGCCGGACGGCGGCGGAGACGAAAGGGTATCGCTGTCTTTGGAGGAGGAAAACCCCATCACAACCGCCGCCAGTACGCCCACAAGAACGACCGCCGCCAAAGCCGAAATGCCGATGATTTGCTTTGAATGTTTGGAGGTATTGAAAACAGAAAAATTGTGGTCTTTTTTCCCGCCCGGCGGATTGCTTCGCTCCGGTTGTACACCGCCCGGCTGCTCGACGCGGCTGCCGCATTTTGCGCAGGAGTCCGCGCCGGGCGGCAGCTCACTGCCACATTTCTTGCAATACATCTAACTCCCCCTTTTCAGGGGCCGCCATTCCCCTTTTATCTTCTGGCGGCCTGCCATCTCTGCCGGATAAGGTCAAAGGCTTCTTTCGCGTTTTCTACATGAAAATAGAACCAAGTCCCACTGGCAAAAATTTTAATATAACCAGTTATATTTATATTATTGATAGACATGAGTTGCTTGGGTATAGATGTCTGCACATCATCCATATCCTTATAGCTAATCATTATATCCTTGGTAGGACCAAGGCGCAGCCACCCCAACACTTTCCCGCTCCTGCCTCTTCCGCTAATTCCGTTGGGTCCTACTTCAATTTTTGTCTTTACCTCTTGGTAATTTTGATAGACCGAAACCATGATACAGACGATAATTATAATCATCAAAAATGCCAAAACATCATCGTAGTAGCCAAAATAGGACCTGTTTTCGATTTTGACATACAGCCACCACATAAAAAATACAAAAATCACATCTGAAATGACACTTAAAATAACTACCGCCCTTTGATACCCAAATATTCTGGTGTATCCAGAATCCTCGACCTGGGACACGGAGGGGGCATAGGAGTGATTCTGCCCCATACCGCCCGGCATACCGCCAAACGGGTTGGGATTGCCTGGCCGGGGCGGGGAAAAGCGGCTGGATACCTCATTCTGTCCCGTGCTGCCCGGCGTGCCGCCAAACGGGTTGGGATTATCCGGCCGGGGCGGGGAAAAGCGGCTGGATACCTCATTTTGCCCCGCACTACCAGGCATACCGCCAAACGGGTTGGGATTGTCCGGCCGGGGCGGGGAGAAGCGGCTGGACACCTCATTCTGTCCCGTGCTGCCCGGCGTGCCGCTATACGGGGTGGGATTGTCCGGCCGGGGCGGGGAGAAGCGGTTGGATACCTCGTTCTGTCCCGCTCTGTCCGGCGCAGCACCATACGGGTTAGGGTTACTTTGCTGTGATTGAACGGATCCGTTGGACATACTGTGCGGCTTCCACACACAACTGCCGCAGTTGGCGCAAAAGGCCGCGTCTGGAGCTAACTCACTGCCACATTTACTGCAATACATCTAACTCCCCCTTTTCTCTTTTCTTCCCGCTGGAAGTTGTTTCTATTCTAGTAAATATCTTTTTTGTAGTCAAGAATAATTACCCAACTTATGTTATTTTTAATCGTTAATTCTCCTGTCATAACTCTGTTATAATCAAAACCAAAAATTATTTTTTAAGAACATAGTATTCTTAGCCCGGTAAAATAGCAAAAAAGCCTGGTTCCCTGGCACACCGCCAAGAGGGAATCAGGCTTTTTTGTCTTTTTTTCAGAAGATCAACAGACCGGTCAGATAGCGCCGCACCAGGTCAAAGGCGTGGTGGGACGCCACGGTGCGGATGCGCTCCCGGCCGCTGCCGGCCCGCACCTCCCGCACATAGGTCCCCTTGTCCGTGGCAAGGGCCACATACACCAGCCCCACCGGGTTGCCCCGGTCATCCTGGTCGGGACCGGCCACGCCGGTGGCAGACACCGCCAAATCACACCCCAGCACCCGCCGGGCACCCTCCGCCATGGCCTTGGCCACCTGGGCGGACACCGCGCCGTACTTATCCAGCAGGTCCGCCGGCACGCCCAGCACCGACTTTTTGATCTCGCTGGAATAGCTCACCACGCCGCCCCGGAACACCGCCGACGCCCCGGGCAGATCGGTCATCCGCTTGGCAATGAGGCCGCCGGTGCAGCTCTCCGCCGTGCCCAGGGTCTTTTTCTGTCCCTTCAAAAGGGCCAGCACCGCCTCCTCCAAAGAGCCGATGTCCGCGCCGTAGACCTTGTCGCCAAAGATGCCCCTTAACTGGGCCTCCACCGGCGCGATGAGGGAAATGGCCTGGTGGTGGTCCGCCGCCTTGGCGGTGATGCGCAGCTCACATTCCCCCTCCTTGGCGTAGGGCGCCAGGGTGGGATTGGTCATGACCTGCATCTCGTCCCGCAGCCGGGCCTCCATGGCCGACTCGCCGATGCCGAAGAGCTTCAACGTCCGGGAGACGATCACCCCGTCGGCCAGGTCCTGCAAGTAGGGGATGGCCCGATAGCGGAACATGGCCCGGCACTCTCTGGGGGGACCGGGCAGCATAATCACCCGCACGCCGCCCGATTCAAAGGCGCAGCCGGGGGCGGTGCCCCAGTCGTTGGAAAAGATGGTGCACCCCTCGGGGAGCATGGCCTGCTGGAGGTTGTTGTCCGTCATGGGCCGGTCGGGGTGGAGGCGGGCAAAATAGTCCCGGATGCGCTGGGCGGACCCCTCGTCAAAGACCAGCTTTTTGCCAAAACACTCGGCCAGCACGTTTTTGGTCAGGTCGTCGCAGGTGGGCCCCAGTCCGCCGGTGGTGATGATGAGGTCGGCCCGTGTCTTGGCCAGCTCCACCGCCGCCTTGAGGCGCTGGGGATTGTCGCCCACCACGGTGTGATAATAGACGTTGATCCCCAGGGTGGAAAGGCCCTGGGAGAGCATTTGGGCGTCGGTATTGGCGATGTTGCCCAGCAGCAATTCGGTGCCCACGGCGATGAGCTCGGCGGTATGTGACATAACAATGCACTTCCTTTTCTGGTTTGAACGGGGGAGGGCGTCCGGCCGTCAGGGGTCGATCTTGATGCGCTCGATGCCCTCCACCGCCGCCCGGACCATGGCGTCAATGTCCAGGCTGGCCTCGGCGGCCCGGCACTCCTCCTCGGTGGGGCGGAGCCGGGGATGGCGGGGGGTAAAGACGGTGCAGCAGTCCTCATAGGGGAGGATGGAGGTCTCAAAGGTGCCGATCTTCCGGGCAATGGTGACGATTTCCTCCTTGTCCATGCCCACCACCGGCCGCAGGATGGGCAGGTCGGTAACCGCGCTGGTCACCCCCATGGCCTCCATGGTCTGGCTGGCCACCTGGCCCAGACACTCGCCGGTGACGATGGCCCCGGCCTGGACCCGGCCGGCCACCTGGGCGGCAATGCGCATCATAAAGCGGCGCATGATGATGGTAAACAGATCCTCGGGGCAGGAGCGGCGCAGCTCCTCCTGAATGTCGGTGAAGGGCACCACATGGACGATGAGCCGCCCACACCAGGGGGTCAGCTCCTTGGCCAGGGTGAGGACCTTTTCCTTGGCCTCTTCGGAGGTGTAGGGGTAGGAGAAGAAGTGGACCATATCCAGGGCGATCCCCCGCTTGGCAATCATCCAGGAGGCCACCGGCGAGTCGATGCCGCCCGAAAGGAGGGACACCGCCCGGCCGTTCACCCCCACCGGCAGGCCGCCGGCGCCGGGCTTGGGGTCGGCGTGGACATAAGCCGCCGCGTCCCGCACCTCCAGGTGGACGGTGAGCTCCGGGCTGTGGACGTCCACCTTCAGATTGGGGTAGCGCTCGTCCAGCTCGCCGCCCACCCACTGGGACAGCTGAATGGAGGTCATGGGGAAGGTCTTGTCCGCCCGCTTGGACTCCACCTTAAAGGTCTTGGCCTTGGAGAGCTCGTCGCCCAGGTAGGAGCAGGCGGCCTCCAGCATTTCCTCCTTGGTCTTGCCGCAGGCCCGGGCCCGGGACAGCCCCACAATGCCGAATACCCGGCTCATGGCCTCGTAGGCCCGGTCCATGTCGCAGTCGGGGCTCTGAGGCTCCACGTACATGGTGGACTGCTTGGTGTACACCTTGAATTTGCCCAGGGCGCGGAGGCGGCGCTGGGCATTGGCAATGAGCTTATCCTCAAACCGGCGGCGGTTGAGGCCCTTGAGCACCAGCTCGCCCAGCTTGAGCAAAATAATTTCTTCCATAATCGGTTTCCTTTCTGGTTCTTTCCCTTTGGTAAGGTACATTATATCCGATTTGGAGGTGGGAGGCAAGGGAAACGGGAGCGCGCAAAAAAGTCCCCCGGACGCTTGCGCGTCCGGGGGACTGTGCGATCCCGCCGCAGGCGGGAATCAGATCTTACTTGTAGAGCTCGGTCAGCTTGACCAGGTGCTCGTAACGGGCCTTGGCGGCCTCCTCGTTCTGGGCGAAGAGCTCCTTGGCGCGGTCGGGGAAGGACCGGGTCAGGGAGGAGTAGCGGGCCTCGTTCAGCAGGAACTCCTGGTAACCGCCGGCGGGCGCCTTGGAATCCAGGGTGAAGGGATTCTGGCCGGCAGCCTTGGCGGCGGGGTTGAAGCGGAACAGGTTCCAGTAGCCGCAGTCCACGGCCTTCTTCATCTCGCCCTGGCAGTTGGTCATGCCGCCCTTGATGGAGTGCATCTCACAGGGCGCATAGCCGATGATGAGGGAGGGGCCGTTGTAGTTGACGGCCTCGTTGATGGCCTTCAGGGTCTGGGCCTGGTTGGAGCCCATGGCCACCTGAGCCACATAGACGTAGCCGTACTGCATGGCGATCTCCGCCAGGCTCTTCTTGGGCGTGGTCTTACCGGCGGCGGCGAACTGCGCCACCTGGCCGATGTTGGAGGACTTGGAGGCCTGTCCGCCGGTGTTGGAGTACACCTCGGTGTCGAACACGAAGACATTGATGTCCTCGCCAGAAGCCAGGACGTGGTCCAAGCCGCCGTAGCCGATGTCGTAGGCCCAGCCGTCGCCGCCGAAGATCCAGACGGCCTTCTTGGAGAGGTACTCCTTGTCAGCCAGGACTTCCTTGGACAGCTCGCAGCCGGCGGCAGCGGCCTTCTCCAGCTCGGCAACCAGAGCCTTGGTGGCGTCGGCATTGGCCACGCCGTCCTCGGCGGTCTCGAAGTACTTGTCGGCAGCGGCCTTCAGCTCGGCGGAAGCCTGCTCGGCAGCGGCGATCTCCTTGACCTTGGCCTGGAGACGCTCGCGGATGGCCTTCTGGCCGTAGTACAGGCCCAGGCCGTGCTCGGCGTTATCCTCGAACAGGGAGTTGGCCCAAGCGGGACCCTTGCCGTCCTTGTTGACGGTGTAGGGAGAGGTAGCAGCGGGGCCGCCCCAGATGGAGGAACAGCCGGTGGCGTTGGAGATATACATACGCTCGCCGCAGACCTGGGTCACCAGGCGGGCATACGCGGTCTCGGCACAGCCGGCGCAGGAGCCGGAGAACTCCAGCAGAGGCTGCTTGAACTGGCTCTCCTTGACGTTGTTGGTGCTCTCCATGTCGGCCTTGGGGGCAACCTTGGCCACCATGTAGTCGAACACGCCCTGCTGAGCGGCCTCGCCCTCCTGGGGAACCATGGTCAGGGCCTTCACGGGGCAGATCTTGGCGCACACGCCGCAGCCCATACAATCCAGAGGAGACACGGCGATGGAGAACTTATAGGTGCCCTTGCCCTTGCCGGCCTTGATGTCCACGATCTTGGCGGCCTCGGGCGCGGCGGCGGCCTCGGCGTCGGTCAGAGCGTAGGGACGGATGGTGGCGTGGGGGCAGACGTAGGAGCACTGGTTACACTGGATACACTTGGTGGAATCCCAGGTGGGAACGGTCACGGCAACGCCGCGCTTCTCATAGGCGGAAGCGCCCTGCTGGAAGGTGCCGTCCACATAGCCCTCAAAGGCGGAGACAGGCAGGGAATCGCCGTCCATCTTGTTGATGGGAACCAGCAGATCCTTCACCATCTTCACGGTGCCCTCGCGGCCCTCCATGACGCTCTCGGTGGTCTCGTCCTGCGCGGTGGCCCAGGAGGCGGGAACCTCGAACTTCTTGAAGGCGGTGGCGCCGATGTCGATGGCCTTGTGGTTCATGTCCACGATGTCCTGGCCCTTCTTCAGGTAGGAGTGGGTGGCGGCATCCTTCATGTACTGGATGGCCTCCTCAGAGGGCATGACCTTCGCCAGAGCGAAGAAGGCGGACTGGAGGATGGTGTTGGTACGCTTGCCCATGCCGATCTCGATGGCCAGGTCGATGGCGTTGATGGTGTAGACCTGGATGTTGTGCTCGGCGATGTAGCGCTTGGCCACGGCGGGCATGTGGTGATCCAGCTCCTCATCGCTCCACTGGCAGTTGATGAGGAAGGTACCGCCGTCCTTCACGTCGCGGACCATGGGGAAGCCCTTGACGATGTAGGAGGGCACGTGGCAGGCCACGAAGTCGGCCTTGTTGATGTAGTAGGGGGCGCGGATGGGCTCGTCGCCGAAGCGCAGGTGGCTGATGGTCACGCCGCCGGTCTTTTTGGAGTCGTACTGGAAGTACGCCTGGACATACTTGTCGGTGTGGTCGCCGATGATCTTGATGGAGTTCTTGTTGGCGCCCACGGTGCCGTCGCCGCCCAGGCCCCAGAACTTGCACTCGATGGTGCCGGGAGCCGCGGTGTTGGGAGAGGGCTTCTCCTCCAGGGACATGCCGGTCACGTCGTCCACGATGCCGATGGTGAACTGGGCCTTGGGGGCGGCCTTGGTCAGTTCCTCATAGACAGCGAACACGGAAGCGGGCGGGGTATCCTTGGAGCCCAGGCCGTAGCGGCCGCCGATGACGGTCTTGTCGGTGATGCCGGCATTGGCCAGAGCGGTGACCACGTCCAGGTACAGAGGCTCGCCCTGGGCGCCGGGCTCCTTGGTGCGGTCCAGCACGGCAATCTTCTTGGCGGTGGCGGGGATGGCGGCGATGAGCTTGTCGGCGCGGAAGGGCCGGTACAGGCGGACCTTCACCAGGCCCACCTTCTCACCGTGGGCGTTCAGGTAGTCGATGACTTCCTCGGCCACGTCGCAGATGGAGCCCATGGCGATGATGACGCGGTCAGCGTCCTCGGCGCCGTAGTAGTTGAACAGCTGATAGTTGGTGCCCAGCTTGGCGTTGACCTTGCCCATGTACTCCTCGACGATGCCGGGAACGGCGTCGTAGTACTTGTTGGAGGCCTCACGATGCTGGAAGAACACGTCGCCGTTCTCGTGGGAGCCACGCATGACGGGACGGTCGGGGTTGAGGGCGCGCTTGCGGAAGGCTTCCACAGCGTCCATATCCACCATTTCCTTCAGGTCGTCGTAATCCCAGATGGCGACCTTCTGGATCTCATGGGAGGTACGGAAGCCGTCGAAGAAGTTGATGAAGGGCACGCGGCTCTTCAGGGTGGCCAGGTGCGCGACGGCGGCCAGGTCCATGACCTCCTGCACGTTGCCCTCGGCCAGCATGGCGAAGCCGGTCTGGCGGCAGGCCATGACGTCGGAGTGATCGCCGAAGATGTTCAGCGCGTGGCTGGCCACGGTACGGGCGGACACGTGGAACACGCAGGGCAGCAGCTCGCCGGCGATCTTGTACATGTTGGGGATCATCAGCAGCAGGCCCTGAGAGGCGGTGTAGGTGGTGGTCAGGGCGCCGGCGGCCAGGGAGCCGTGGACGGTACCCGCAGCACCGGCCTCAGACTGCATCTCGATGACCTTGACGGTGGTGCCGAAGATGTTCTTGCGGCCCGCGGCAGCCCACTGGTCCACATTGTCGGCCATGGGGCTGGAGGGGGTAATGGGGTAGATACCCGCGACCTCGGTGAAGGCGTAGGATACATGGGCGGCCGCTGTATTGCCGTCCATCGTTTTCAGCTTTCTCGCCATGAAACGATTCCTCCTTAAGTGGTGGTTTTCCTTTTCAGCAGCGTCTATATTTTAGCACCATCTCTTCCGTTTGTAAATCATTCTGTGGGAAAACTGCCCAGTTTTTTGGGAAAAAATTTTTCCTCCTCTAGTCGCCTCCGCCAAAGGAGGGGCTTTTTATTTTTTGCGTTCCGGCGTATTGCGCATTTTCTCTTGTCCGAATATACTATATTTGGCAAAATTTTTTCATCTGTATCCAGTCCGGGCCATTTGTTTCCGGCGGGGCCCGGAGTCCGGGCGTCATGCCGGTCTCCGCGCCGCCGGGGCGGCGGAAACTGTAAAAAACAGGGAGGTCCTTTTATGCTGTGTGTGATACGCTCGCTGGGTCTGAGCGGGGTCAACGGATACGAGGTGCGGGCCGAGTGCGACCTGTCCAACGGCCTGCCCGCCTTTGAGGTGGTGGGCCTCCCCGACGCCGCCGTCAAGGAGGCCCGGGACCGGGTGCGCTCCGCCATCCGCAACTGCGGCTTTTCCTTTCCCGTCTCCCGCATCACCGTCAATCTCTCTCCCGCCGACCGGCGGAAAGGGGGTACGGTGTACGACCTGCCCATTTTGACCGGCATCCTGGCCGCCGGCGGACAGCTCCCCCCGCCGCCCCCGGACGCCGCCTTTGTGGGGGAGCTCTCCCTGGGAGGCGCGCTCCGTCCGGTGGCCGGAATGCTCCCCATGGCCCTGGCCGCCAAGCGGGCGGGCATCAAAGCCCTCTTTGTCCCCGCCGACGCCGCCGCAGAGGCCACCCTGGCTGGGGACGGCCTCACCGTCTACCCGGTAGAAAATGTGACACAGTTAGTCCATCATCTACAAGGCCGCGCCCCGATCCCCCCGGCGGAGCGGTGGACGCCCGCCGCCGGGGCGGCGTGCTGCCCCGATTTTGCCGACGTAAAGGGACAGGAACAGGTTAAGCGCGCCCTGGAGATCGCCGCCGCCGGCGGGCACAACATCGCCATGATCGGTCCGCCCGGGTCGGGCAAGTCCATGCTGGCCCGGCGCTTACCCTCCATCTTACCCGACCTCTCCCCCCGGGAGGCCCTGGAGTCCACCGAGATCCACTCCGTCATGGGTCTGACCTCCCGGGAAATGCCCATGGTCATTCTCCGGCCCTTCCGGGCCCCCCATCACAGCATTTCCGCCACCGGCATGGCCGGCGGCGGCTCCCCCATCCCAAAGCCGGGGGAAATCTCCCTGGCTCACAACGGCGTTTTGTTCCTGGACGAGTTGCCCGAATTCCACAAGGACGTGCTGGAGGTCCTCCGCCAGCCCCTGGAGGAGGGGGTGGTCCACATCACCCGCTCCGCCGCCAGCGAGACCTTTCCCAGCCGCTTCATGCTGGTGTGCGCCATGAATCCCTGTAAATGCGGGTGGTACGGTCAGCCCGGCGGACGGTGCCGCTGCTCCCCCCAGGAGGTCCGCCGCTATCTGGGCAAGCTGTCCGGGCCCCTGCTGGACCGCATCGACCTCTATGTGGAGGTGCCCGCCCTCACCTTTGAGGAGCTGTCCGCCAAGCCCCGGGCCGAGTCCTCCGCCGCCATAAAAGCCCGGGTCAACGCCGCCCGGGCGGTCCAGACCCAACGCTTCGGCCCGGATGGCCCCGACTGCAACGCCCATATGTCCCCCCGGGAAATGGGGGAGCACTGCGCCCTGGACCCAACCTGCCAGGCGGTGATGGAGGGGGCCTTTCAGCGTATGGGCCTCACCGCCCGCAGCTACGACCGTATTTTAAGGGTGGCCCGCACCATCGCCGACCTGGACGGCGTCCAGACCATCCAGGTCCGCCACCTGGCCGAGGCCATCCAATACCGGGAAAGCGCCTATTTCCGGCGCTGAATTTGGGACTCATTTTATAGAACAATCGTTTGTATTTTTCTCCCCGGTATGGTATAATAGCACCAGGACCTCCCTAACTTCACTCATTCCACCGGAAGGAGGCATCGCCTGATGAAGGCCATTACACCCAAACAGCAGCAAGTTTATGATTTTATCGTCGCCTTTCAAAACCAGCACGGTTATCCCCCCTCCGTTCGGGAGATCGGCGCCCAGGTGGGGCTGAAATCTCCCTCTACCGTCCATTTCCACCTCAAGGGTCTGGAGCGGGCCGGACTCATCGAAAAAGCCGAGGGCAAGACCCGCGCCATTACGGTGGTGGCCGCCTCGGGCGGCCGCGCCGCCGCCGACACGCCCAAAGCCCCTGCACGCCGGGAGCGTATCCCGGTGGTGGGCAACGTGGCCGCCGGCGCGCCCATCCTGGCCGAGCAGTGCATCGAGGATTACCTCACCTTTGACACCGGCGGGCAGGAGGAGGAATACTTTGCCCTGCGGGTCCGGGGCGAGTCCATGCTGGGGGCCGGTATCCTGCCCGGCGACCTGGTGGTGGTCCACCAGCAGACGGAAGCCCACAGCGGTCAGATCGTCGTGGCCCTTTTCGAGGACGAGGCCACGGTCAAGACCCTGCGCCGCCGGGGCGGCAAGATCTGGCTCATGCCGGAAAACCCCGATTATGAGCCCATCGACGGCACCAAGGCCCAGATCATCGGCAAGGTGGTGGCGGTGGTCCGCCGGTACTGAGCATGGAGCGCCTCACCTGCTCCACCCCCCTGGGGACCATGACGCTGGTGGGGGAGGGGGAGGCCATTACCGGCCTGTTCCTCCCCGGCCAGAGGGCCCCCGCCGTCCCTGAGAGCGCCTCTCCGGTGCTGGAAAGGGGACGCGCACAGCTGTTGGACTATCTGGCCGGACGGAGGCGGGTCTTTGACCTTCCCCTCCGCCCGGCGGGCACCCCCTTCCAGCGCCGGGTGTGGGCGGCGCTGTCCGCCATCCCCTGGGGCGAGACCCGCACCTATGGTCAGATCGCCCGGAACATCGGCGCGCCCAAGGCCGCCCGGGCTGTGGGTCAGGCCAACCACCGCAACCCCATCCCCATTTTCATCCCCTGCCACCGGGTGATCGGCGCCGGCGGCGCCCTCACCGGCTACGGCGGCGGGTTGGAGCTGAAACGAATGCTATTGCAATTGGAGGGAATCCTATGAAAACACTGTTTTCCGCCGCGGACGACTACATCGCCCAGATGACCTGGAAGGACCTGGGGCTGGTCAAGCTGTGCCTTTGCTCCA
Organism: Pseudoflavonifractor phocaeensis; assembly: GCF_016901735.1. Lineage (GTDB taxonomy): Bacteria > Bacillota > Clostridia > Oscillospirales > Oscillospiraceae > Pseudoflavonifractor_A. The sequence goes on from NZ_JACLZC010000018.1 coordinate 42,727, forward strand.
TGGGCGTGCTGCTGGGCCTGGCCACGGGGAAAAAGGCCCGGAAATGGGTCGCTCTGGTGGCCGTCGTGACCTTTTTGGCCACCTATATCCCGCTGATACTGGATTTCCTGCCCCATCTGGGCCGGGCGCTGAAGGAGGACTGAACCGTTGAAGCTCATTTCCTGGAACGTGAACGGCCTGAGGGCCGCCATCGGCAAGGGGTTTTTGGACTTTTTCCAGGCGGCCGACGCCGACGTGGTCTGCCTGCAGGAGACCAAGCTTCAGCCCCATCAAATCGAGCTGGACCTGCCCGGCTACCAGATCTTTTGGAATTCCGCGGTGAAAAAGGGCTATTCCGGCACCGCGCTCTTTACCCGTGTGCCGCCGCTGGCGGTGACTTACGGCATCGGCATTCCGGAGCACGACACGGAGGGGCGGGTCATCACGGCGGAATTTGACGGGTTTTATCTGGTCAACTGCTACACCCCCAACGCCCAGCAGGGCCTGGCCCGCATCGACTACCGCATGGCGTGGGAGGACGCCTTCCGGGCCTATCTCCAGGGGCTGGACGGGAAAAAGCCGGTGATCCTCTGCGGCGACCTGAACGTGGCCCATGAGGAGATCGACCTCAAAAATCCCAAGGCCAACCGGGGCAACGCGGGCTTTTCCGACCAGGAACGGGGCAAGATGACCGAGCTGCTCTCCGCCGGCTTTGCCGACACCTTCCGGCGGCTCTATCCCGACGTGACCGGGGTCTACTCCTGGTGGAGCTACCGCTTCCGGGCCCGGGACAACAACGCCGGGTGGCGCATTGACTATTTCATCGTTTCGGAACGGCTCATGCCCCGGGTGGCGGACAGTCAGATCCTCACCCAGGTCATGGGCAGCGACCACTGCCCGGTGCTTCTCTCGCTGACCGAGTGACACCCAGTTTCCCTTTACCCGCAGGGGGCTCCATGCGTCGGAAGTAACATCCATATCACCCCGCCGCTCCACCTCGTAGGGGCGGCCCTTGTGGCCGCCCGCTTCCATGCAGGTACTTTGACGTCTCCTGCACCGCGTTCCACTTCTTTGACAGGCGGGCGCCATATATGGCGCCCCTACGTTGCTCTTCCAGTAGGGGGCGCACACTGTGCGCCCCGTTGGTACCCATGGAGTAGGGGCGACCCTTGTGGTCGCCCGCCGTCCATCGCCGCATTTTGAAAGAAGGGGGCAAAGGGGGTCTAAATCCCCCTTTGCAATTCCCCGGGCGGTCCGCTCCGCGGAGGGGAAAATGGGTCGGTATTTGACCCTTTTTATTGTTCCTCTTCTTTCTGACCATTCGGTAAAATAATTAGGTTTTCTTCCGGAGCTTCTATATACGCTTCTTCACATTTCCGCTGGGCGGCAATGAGAAGCTGGATGGCTTGCTCCGTAGCGCGAAATAAAGCGAAATACATTTCCTTATAATCCGGCATTCTCTCACCTCTTGTTCGCATAATTTAGAACAATTTGTTCAAAATGCCAATAGAACGTTTTGTTCTAAATTATACTGGCTCCGGTGATGAGGATGGAACGCTATCAGAGAATCCGCGACCTGCGGGAAGATCACGATCTGACCCAGGCCCAGGTGGGGCAGGCCATCAACGTGCCCCAGAGGACCTATGCCTACTATGAAAGCGGGCAGCGTATGGTTCCTCCCCAGGTGCTGTGCGATTTGGCCGACTTTTACGGCGTCAGCGTGGATTACATTTTGGGCCGGACAGAGAAAAAGGAAATGAATCCATAATCCATAAGTGAAAGGACCCGACACAGGCTGTACAAAGCTGCGTCGGGTCCTTTTTGAATGATGCGGCCTCTTTACTGTTCCAGCTCCAGCAGCACCTGGCCGGCGGCCTGGGCGAAGTACCGGGCGGCGCGCAGGGCCTCCTGCAGGGTGTTGCCGTGGGTGCCCACCTCCACCAGCAGGGAACCGGGGGTCAGATTCTGGTTGTAAACCGAGCCCCGCAGGGTCATGGGCCGGGCCAAGGTGGGGTAGAGGGTATCCAGCCGCTTTTGGATGCGGGCGGCCAGGGTCAGATTTTCCAGATAGTTGGGGTGTTCGCTGCCGCTGCCCAACACCAGCATCACCTGGGCGGTCTGCTGGCCGTCGATCTCGGTCACCGCCTTATAGACCGTGCCGTCCTCTCCCACCAGGGCGTCCCGGTGGACATCCAGCACGATGGAAATGGTGGGGTACTGCTCCAGATAGGCCGAAATGGACACCCCCGACCGGCTGTACGCCCCGTTGTACTGGGGGTAGTCGTAAAGGGTCTCGTCGTGGACCACCGAAAGGCCCATCTCCTCAAATACTTCCTTCATCTCGTTGCCCACCCGCACCACGTTATACTGGGTGTCCAGCGTGCGGGCGTTCTGGTCGCTGGGGGTGTAGATGTCGGCGCCGTCGGGGGTGTAGGCCTCCGAACCGTGGGTGTGGACGATGAGGATCTGGGGTCCTTCCTCCGCGGCCTCCATCCGGATGTCCACCGGCGCGGACACCGCCGCCGCCAGATCCACTTCCAGGTCGGTGGTATTGTAGAGATACAGCCCGCCGGCGCAGACATAGCCCGACGCAGAGGCCGGTGCCAGGGTCCGGGGGACGATGCTGTCCGGCGCGGTGGTGGTGGCCGGCGGCGCGGTCTCCTCCTCCAGGGGCTCGCCGGTGGCGATGGGCAGCGATTCCCCCCCGTCCTCCACCCACAGCGTCCCGCCGTTATCCGCTCCCAGACCGGAGAGCAGGGCCGATTCTCCCACCGCCATCCGCTCCAAAAAATCCAGGCCGTCCAGCAGACGGTCCGACGGTCCCTGCACGCCCATCTCCGCCCGCAGCAGCGCCTGGGCGGTCTCCCCCTGCGATACCAGCGCCCCCGTCTCTCCCGACGCAGGGTTTCTCCCTGGCCGAGCTGGCGGCGGAGATGGAAGCCCTGGCCCCCCGCTGCCGTCTGCTGGCGGTGGTGGATACCC
>NZ_JACLZC010000171.1 GCF_016901735.1 Pseudoflavonifractor phocaeensis
GCCAGTAGTAGGTCGGGTTGACGATCCCATCCGCACCGAGGGCAGCGGCAGTTTCAGCCAGCCCGTACCCGTCCAGCGCCATGCGGTAGATACGGCGTACCACCTCGGCGGCCTCCGGGTCAATCACCCAAAACCGGGGATCGTCCGGGTTCTTGATGTAACCATAGGGCGGCGGCGAAAGCGGAATCCCGGCGTTACCTTTCATCTTGTTTACGATGCGGCGCTTCTTGGAAATGTCCTTGGCGTAGTATTCGTTCATAATGTTCTTGAACGGGGTGAAATCGTCCTCGCCCTCGTCGCTGTCCACGCCATCGGACACGGCCACCAGCCGCACATCATGGAGCGGGAAAAATTCTTCGGTGAGCTTGCCCACCTCAATATAGTTCCGGCCCAGCCGGGAGAGGTCTTTCACGAGCACCGCCGAGATGTACCCGGCCTCGATTGCGGCGATCATCTTCTGAAAGCCGGGGCGCTTCATGGTAGTGCCGGTGATCCCGTCATCCACGAAAAAGATGGTATCCGTGTAGCCCTTGTCCTTGGCGGCCTTTTGAAGTATTTTCTTTTGGAAAGAGATTTGTCAAGGATGTTTTCACCATCCTACAACGGATCAAGACACCAACAATATCACCTTTTTACAATACTTCTCGACCACAATCAGTCCTGCACTGACTGTGGTCTTTATTTTGGAAATGACATTTTCCCCTTAAACAAAGGAATCAATCGTCGTTGCGTTTTTCG